>MIQB01000162.1 GCA_002890585.1 Tannerella sp. oral taxon 808 | reverse complement strand
AAAACTGTCTTATATGACATCTTAGCAATTATCTATGTGACTTCGTGTCACACCCACGATTTGTTCAAATTGAGCATGATGGTGTAGGCTGCTTCATAGGCGTCTGAGATGTCTGTCATAAAGTCAGGATGGATCGGATTGCAACGGTGTGAGCGGCGTGGATCGTCGAAGTTGATGACGAAAAACTGCGGCTTGACGGGGTACGCATTGAGGTGCTGGCGCAGATGATTGTAGGCGATTTCGGACAGGTCAGGATATTTATAATGTAGGCTAAGTAGCCGACGCCGTGCCATATTACTATGGTCGGTTTTCGAAAACTCGCCTCCGAACCGGACGTACACCTTCCAGCGTATCCGGCTCTCCGCTTCGATATGCAGTTCAAATCGTTCCATAATGAATCTTTTTATGACAAGTTCCACAAAGTGCAATGGTTTTCCTTTTCCGTGCAATCATGTGTCGTTCCCAAGGCTCTTTATTTTGAAGATTCTTGAGTTTACGTACATGATGCATTTCCAAATGCCCCTTAGCACCACATAATTCACACTTTTCTGCTTTCAACCTGTCCATAAGACTGGTTGTGCTGGTGTGCATTATGAATTTGGGAAGTATGTCTATTTTGTTATCCTTTGATGGCTTTTGGCGTTTGAAACCTCCTTTATAGAAGTACTCTTCCTTTTGTTTGCCTGCTTTGTTCTGATACTTGACGCAGAATATTCCGTTATGCTTGTATTTTTTGCATATCTTCTTTACTTTGCTTCGATACTTGGCTGCAAATGTTTTGTACATACTATACTCCATGATATAACCGAAATTGGAGAGCTGGTCTGCGCAATTAACAGCTATGCCGAAATAATTGTACAAGCCTCTAATTTCAGAATTATACCTGCGCAGGATTTCCAAATCATCGTTGAAGTTCAGTTCGGGTCTTGCTTTCGGTTTCCATATTTCCTTGCCGTTGTGTTTCTTTATTTCTACGACATCATACGCAAGAAGTTTCTTCTTGACCGTATCTTGGGGAATTTTTATTTCCACCGTCTTGTTCCGACTTCTCTTTTTACGACCGAGGGAATCCCGTTTGGTTTCCATGCACTTGCGGTTTCTGATATGAAATCCAAGAAATTTTGCAGGTGTTTCCGAATGGGTTATCAGTGTCTTTTCATCAGACAATTCCAATTTTAGCTTGTCGGAAATAAAATTCTTTATGTCCGATTTGATTGTCATCGCATCTTCTTTACTGCCTATAACTCCACACAGAAAATCATCCGCATATCTCACGTATTTCTATCTCTTATAATTGCAGTCCATATCATTCTTAGCTGGGGTCTGCAACATAAGATTATCATATTCCCGTATCTGCTCTACCAGCAGTTTTCTTTCTTCAAGATTTACTGCTGATTTCAACGCCTTTCTAGCTCGTTCTTTCTTACGTTGGTAGTGTCTGTACTGTGGGTTCACTTCTTTGCGGACATTCTTGTTGAATTTTGCTTCATACTCCGCTATATACTTGTCTAATTTATCAAGATAGATGTTGGCAAGTACAGGGCTGATGATGCCACCTTGCGGTGTCCCGTTATATGTGTGAAAATATTCCCAATCTTCGATGTACCCTGCATTCAGGAATTTACGGATAAGCCGAATGAAACGGACATCATCAATGCGTTCTTCAAGGATTCCTATCATCACATCGTGATTGATGTTGTCAAAGAACCCCTTTATGTCGCCTTCGATATACCATTTCACCCCACAGAATGATTTTTCAATCTGTTTAAGGGCGGTGTGGCAGCTCCGTTGGGGACGGAAACCATGCGAAGAGTGTTCAAAACTCTCCTCGTATATGGCTTCCAATACCATTTTAACCACCTCCTGCAATAACTTATCCTCCGTAGCAGGAATGCTAAGAGGACGCATTTCCCCGTTTTTCTTGGGTATATACGTTCTCCTTGACGGTTTGGGCTGGTAGCTTTCATCCTTCAATGATGCTATCAAGTCTTCAATGCGCTTGATACTCATGTCGTCAATGGTCTTTCCGTCCGTTCCATCCGTCATATTGCCTTGTTTGGGGGCAATTCGCTGGTAGGCAACGGCGTACATCTCCGTATTGAAAAGAATACGGTACAGACGCTCGTACTTGTAATTCAAGTCCTTGCTGTGTTGATTCAAGCTGCTTAATACTTTTGATGAATTTCTCATAATGTCTCTCACATCATTCATTAATCGTATTAAAAATCTCTGCTGTCCCCCTTCGCCATGTACAAGCCATTAACTTGCTCGGACTACTTGCGGGGACTCCGTTACCATGTCGGAAATTCGGGAACTGCTTCCCATAGCCCTTGCGGGCTCCGATTTAGGTAATCCCAGTTTACTATATCTTAACTGTTGGCATGACAAGTTGTCGGATATGACTTCCACCTTTTACCGTATATTACGGTTGCGCTGCAACAAGTTCTTGCTCTTTCTACTCTACGACTGCAAAAAGAGTATTGCAGTGATGACGGTTTAGAACTATCCATACAACGGTAGTTCCCATAGTTACCTTACGTCACAGTCTGGTACAGGGACCGCTCAGATTATCATTCAACCAATTCGGGTTTTATCCTCATACTTGTCTTATCATCGCTATTCAGTCGCAGTTTGGTAACTAACTGACTTATAGTTGTCCCGACGTGCTACACTCCCTGCCGCCTTTCGTTGGACAGATAAGTCGGTGATGATAGGTCGTTTTCAAAGAACACTTGCCTAATCCTTGCCAAAGGGATGTTTAAGATATAGCCTTGACTGGCGCACCATAGACATACATCGCGAATCCTTTCTCGATCTGCTGCTTGATGTAGTTGTTCACGATGGCGTACGACTTGCCCGATCCGGGTGTGCCGAGCACCATTGTGGCGCGAAACGGATTGACGACATTGATCCATCCGAACTGCCATTTCTTCCGATAATAGAAACGCGTCGGGAGGTTGACGGAGTATTCGTTCGTCATCAGGCGGGTCTCCTGCATGA
>MIQB01000161.1 GCA_002890585.1 Tannerella sp. oral taxon 808 | reverse complement strand
CGCTCTTTCATCCTCGAAAAAAGGGCCCGATGTTGCATCAACCCAAACGCCGGGCGCCGAGGAGAGGCGAGCAATCAGTTGCAAACCTGGACTCGGCGGTACACCCAGCCATACCCGTCCCAGTACCGTTCGCGAACCAGCCGGCACGCCGGCTCTTCGACATAAACCGGCTCCGGCGCATAATAAACCGGCGGCGGCGCCGGCCGTGACGCCAGAGCGCCGCCGAGCAACGCCCCTCCGATTAGTCCGCCCACGACGCCGGCGGCGATTTGACCGTTCTCCGCGCTTGCAGGCGCAGGCAACAGAAGCGGACTCGCGGCCAATGTAACAGCCACGATTGCTGATACGATTTTGCCCATAGCGATTTCTCCAATTTGCGGCCGCAAATCATTTGCGGACCCCTGGCCATCATACATTTCGCGATTAACGCTTTCTTAAGTCAGCAGTGAGGCGGCAAATTGCTTTGCGCAACAGCCGTCCGCTGTCCGCGATACTGTTTCGCGCTGGCGACGGCAGACGGGCATATGCCCGTGCTGCCACCGTCGCGCCCCACTTCCGTTGTTCAGCCGCCGTCACCTCGGTGGAGGGCAGGGTTGCCCGGTTGGAAGCACGCAGGGCTTCGCTCCCGCTGGAGGCGGCGCTGGACGGGCAGCGGCAGGCGGCGGTGGCGGTGGCGGCGGCGGTGGGGCCGGTCGCGCAACCGGAGGCGGTGATGGCGGCGGCGGTGGGGCCGGTCGCGCAACAGGAGGCGGTGGCGGCGGCGGCGGCGGGGCCGGTCGCGCAACCGGAGGCGGTGGTGGCGGCGGTGGAGCCGGTCGCGCGGCAGGAGGCGGTGGGGGTGGCGGCGGTGGAGCCGGTCGCACAACAGCAGGTGGTGGTGGCGGCGTCGGTCGCGCAGCGGCAGGCGGCGGTGTTGGCGGCGCGGTCGGAGCTACGACGGTCGGAGCCTTCGGTTGAGTCTGCGAAGACGGCGGTTGTCCACCCTTGGTTTCGGGAACGATCGGCTTCGGCGTTTGCGCAGGAGTCGGCGATGCTGTGGGTGAAGGAGAAGGCACCGGCTGACCGGTCACGGGTGGCTTGCCACTGACCGGCGGCAGCGGCTGTCCGGCAGCGCCAGGCAGCGGTTGTCCGCTTTTCGTTTCCGGGACCGCCTGCTTGGGCGCTGGACCAGGAGAAGGCGAAGCTGTCGGCGATGTCGAAGGCAGCGGTTGTCCGCCCTTGGTTTCGGGGACAATCGGCTTCGGCGTTTGGCCAGGAGCAGGCGACGCCGTGGGTGAAGGAGAAGGCACCGGCTGACCGGTCACGGGTGGCTTGCCACCGACCGGCGGCAGCGGCTGTCCGCCAGCGCCAGGCAGCGGTTGTCCGCCTTTCGTTTCCGGGACCACCTGCTTCGTTGCCTGACCGGGAGTCGGCGACGCTGTTGGCGAGGGCGAGGGCGAAGGCATCGGTTGTCCGGCCTTGGTTTCCGGAACGGTCGGCTTCGGCGTCTGGCCAGGAACGGGCGATGCTGTCGGGAAGGGAGACGGCAGCGGCGCTCCGGCTTTGGTTTCCGGAACGGTCTGCTTTGGTGCCTGGGCAGGAATGGCGGATGGTGTCGGCGAAAGCGTAGGTGATGGCTGACCGACGACCGGCGGCCGGCCATTTGCTGGCGGTGTCCCTGTGGGCTGCGCCTGACCGGGAGCCGGCGTGTTTGCAGGACTCGTGGTCTGAACTGGAATGGCTTTTGGGGCGACCGACGGCGGAAGCGCGGGCGCGAGCAAGGCAGCCGCACCGGCCCCGGCAATGCCGGCACCTACGATACCGGCGCTGGAGGGCGATGCCTTGGACGCGGCGACAGGCTGCGTCTGAGAGGTCGGGGCCTGCGGCGAAGGCGAGAAGGTTTGGCTCTGCCCGCTTGGATTGGTAATGACGACGGTGTTGGTGACGTTATTGACGACAACGGTGTTGTGGATGTTGTTGTAGATGACGTTGTTTGGCGGCGGCGCAACGTAGTCCGGTGTGTTGATATAAACCGGCACCGGAACATAGGCCGGAACAGGTAGAACGTATGCATAAACCGCCGGCGGTGGCGGAGCCAGATCGATGAAGTAGACCGGCCGCGGCGGCAGGAAAAATACCGGTGGCGGCGGCGGAGGCTCAAATCCGAAATCCGGATCGTCGAAAATCAATACCGGACGTTCGACGTAAATCACCTCTTCCGGCGGCGGCGGCGGCACGTCGTAGCGGATCACTTCGAATCTCGGCGGCGGTTCGAAAGCGGCCGACAAATATGCGAGCCGCCGCCGCGCATCGTCGGCATGGAAGCCGCGGGGGTAGCGACGCAAATACGACCAGTAAGCGGGAGGCGTATCGACGCTCCGGCTGCGCCTCCACGTGACGGCCTCGCGCCGGGCTGCAACAATTGCGCGCACCCGTCGCGCCATCGGATCATTGGGATAGGCAATCAGGAAGTTCTCGTAATCCTGCAGATCGTCGCGGTCGAGGGCTGCGAGGTAGGCATCCCGGGCGTCGAGATCCCGGATCGGCCTGGATCGGATCGATGAAGTCTGTTCAGGCGAAACCTGCGGCGGGGGCGCATCGGGAGCCCGGTCAAAAAAGTAAAACGGCGCCTGTAGCTTCGACGCGTTCCACGGCACCTGTGCGCCCTTGGTGATCTCGTTCACCCGAAGCCGGACCCGGTTGAACAGCTCCGTTACCGGAAGGCCGCCCTCGCGCATCATCTCGGCAAGCGCCTGCGCGTAAGACGAATACGGACCGGCCTCGTTCTGCGCGACCGTTCCCGGCGCGGCGTTGAAGGCAATCAAGGTTCCGGGTTCCGGCTCGACAAGGGCGAGGCCGCCGGCGAGCGGGGGACCGGATTTTGCGAAAGGATTGGCGCGCGCCCCGTCAAGAACGACGATGTTCGCCTTGATGCCGAGAGCCGCAAGCGGCTTGGTATAGTCCGAAAGGCGCAAGGCCTCGGACGAGACATTCGCATCACGCGCGATGTTGGCGTCCGTTGGCACGAAGTAGTTTTCGCCTTCGAGTTGCAACCCGTAGCCACTGAGGTAGATCAACGCCACGGTATCGGGGCCGGCAGCAGATACTTTGGCGATAAAATCCCGGAATGTGCGACG
>MIQB01000160.1 GCA_002890585.1 Tannerella sp. oral taxon 808 | reverse complement strand
CACCTCCTTCCACTCATCCGTAAACTCGGGGAATCGCAAAGGGGGATACTTGAGGGATTGATTCTTCTTTGCCATGATGTGGGTCATTTGATGTCGGTTAGGCCTAACTCGGCGAAGTAGGCGGCGATTTGGCGGTCGAGGTCGGCACGGCGCGCTTCGAGGTCGTGGATGCGGTGCATGACGGTGGGCAGGTCGATGGGGGCTTCCTCCTGGTAGGTGTCGATGTAGCGGGGGATGTTGAGGTTGTAGTCGTTCTGGCGGATCTCGGCGATGGGTACGCGGCGTGAGTAACGTGCTTCTTCGCGGCGGTGACTATAGGTGTCGATGATGTGAGCGATGTCGTCTGGTTCGCCATTTTCGCCCATGCGCAGGCGGTTCTGCTTTTTGTCTTTGGCGAACTCGCGACTGGCGTCGATGAAGAGTACATCATCGGGGCGGACGCACTTCTTGAGCACAAGGATGCAGACGGGGATGCCGGTGGAGAAGAAGAGCTTCGGGGGGAGGCCGATCACGGCGTCGATGTGGCCGTCGTCGATCAGCTTACGGCGGATGCGTTCCTCTACGCCGGTGCGGAAGAGTACGCCGTGGGGGAGGATGATGGCCATTGTGCCGTCTTGCTTGAGGTAGTGGAAGCCGTGGAGCAGGAAGGCCATGTCGGCTGCCTTCTTGGGTGCGAGGCCATAGTTGCCGAAGCGGGGATCGTGGGCCAGCTCTTCGCGGGGGGTCCATTTGAGGCTGAAGGGGGGATTGGCTACGATGGCTTCGAACTCGATATGCTTCCGATCGGTGGGGTCAAAGACGTCTGTCCATTCGTTGGTGAGGGTGTTGCCGTGGAAGATCTTGAAGGCGTCGTCTTTGACGCCGTGCAGGAGCATGTTCATGCGGGCCAGGTTGTAGGTGGTGATGTTGAGCTCTTGGCCGTAGAGGGTGTTGATGGCTTCTGGGCTCTGCATCTGCCGGCGGACGTTGAGTAGGAGTGATCCGGAGCCGCAGGCGAAGTCGAGTACGCAGCGCATGTGTCGGCGGGGGCCGCGTGTGGGGTCTTGACTGTCGAGCACGACGATGCGGGCCAGGATGGTGGAGATGGATTGTGGGGTGTAGAACTCGCCGGCTTTCTTGCCTGAGCCGGCGGCAAATTGTGCGATGAGGTATTCATAGGCGTCGCCCAGGGAGTCGGTGTCGTCGGAGAGGTCGGCTATGCCTTCGTTGATCTTGCTGATGATGGAGCAGAGCATGTCGTTCTTGGTACGATGGTCTTTGCCGAGCTTGTCGGAGGCGAGGTTGACTTCGGAGAAGAGTCCGCGGAAGGTGTGGCGGAAGGATTCTTCTTCGATGTGTTGGAAGCCGCGATCGAGTGTGTTGAGCAGTTCGGAGTTTTGTGTGCGGGCCATCTCGGCGATGTGGCTCCAGAGGTATTGGGGGTGGATGACGTAATGCTCTTGGTTGTTCATCTCTTGTTCGAAGATGGCGACCTGTTGGGGGTGCTCCTCGTACCAGTATTGGAGGGGTGTTTGCCCCGGGGCCAGGGGTGCGTCGGGGCCGGGGTAGTCTGATTTGAGGAGTTTGCGCGCGGCTTTCTCGTAGTTGCCGGAGAGGTAGCGGAGGAAGAGGAAGGAGAGCATGTAGTCTCGGAAGTCGTCGGCGTTCATGGAGCCTCTTAGCTCGTCGGCTACGGCCCAGAGGGTTTTGCCGAGGGCTTGTTTGTCTTTTGCGGTCATAGTTAGGGGGTAGTTATGCGGCCTGCGGCCGCGGTAGTTATCGGCCTTCGGCCGGGTAGTAGGGGGCGACCCTTCTGGTCGCCCTGTAGTGAGAAGTAGTTGCGGGGCTTTCACCCCGGGTAGTTAAAGGGTAGTTAGAGGGGGGACATAGAAATGCCGGGCACGCTGGGGGGGGGGGCGTACCCGGCATTATCATTGGCTATTCATTCACAATTCGCTCCCGGGGTTTCGCCCCGGGCTATCGTCATTCGCACCCGGGGTTTCGCCTTGCCCAGGGTTTCGCCCTGGGCTATCATCCACCGGGCCTACAGCCCGGATGGGTGGTACCCGGGGCGCCCTGTAGGGGCGCTGGACGATAGCCCAGGGGAAAACCCTGGGCGCGGGGGTATCATTGCCCGTCCGGTTTCTTGGGCGGCTCGGAGGGCAGCTGGATGTCGTCGCCTCCGCCTTCGGGCTTCTTGGGATCCTTCGGTTGCTTGGGATCCTTGGGATCCTTGGGCTCTTTGGGCTTCTTGGGATCCTTGGGCTTGCGATCTGCCAACATGGCATTGTGTGTGTTGCGCGTCTCGTGTGTGACTTTGTTCATGCGGTCGATCAGGAGTTCAAACATGGCGCGGTCTTCGTCAGAAGCTGCGTTGAGGTAGGAGGCGAGGATGTACCGGCAGACGAGGGAGTAAGCGGCGTCGGTCTGTGGGCGGACGATGCTCGCAGGGGGCAATTGGGCATCGACTTCTTCGAAATTGCGCGATTTGCTCAGGGCGATGTATTCGTCATTGGCGGCGTAAAGACGGGCAAAGGATGCGGTCAGGCCCAGTGTGGTGATGTCGGTGGTGAGGTCTTTCATGTCGTCCTTGATGCCAATGATGAGGCTGCTCTCGACATCATACGGCGATTTTTGAGCTCCGTAATAGACGTGGAGTTTCAGGTCTAAGCGGAGGGCGGCGTCGCGGTTGGCTTCGGTGGCGGAATGCTTGTTTCCGCGAACGATGGAGAAGATGCTGCCCATGAGGTTGTCGCGCTCGTTGTCGAGGGCTACCATCTTGGCGGTTTCCAATGATTTGGTCGTTTCGCGCACGAGTCTTGTCTCGGCGCCGATGCCTTTGTCCCAGCCGGGCATCAGTGTGGCGGGCATTTTCAGTTTGGTGTTGTCGACGGCCTTGACTAAGTCGTACTGTTGACGGTGATAGTGTACGTGAAGCGGCAGTGTCAGCTTTACTGTGCTGATGGTCTCGATGTTTGATACGCTCGGTAAGTCAATCTTGAATTTTTCCATTGGTGTTATCGTTTTTATGATTCGTAATTATCATGTGAGTTGGCGTGGCAAATATGTGTTCTTTATTTTAACGTTCGGTAAGACGACTTCGAACAAAGCCTCCAGTGCATGCCTCGTCGACGATCGTCGACGGGCGTTTCCTTGCGGAAATGCTCCGTTGACGATCGTCGTTGGCGTTTTTCCTTGTGGAAATGCTCCGTTGACGATCGTCGTTGGCGTTTTTCCTTGCGGAAATGCTCCGTTGACGATCG
>MIQB01000159.1 GCA_002890585.1 Tannerella sp. oral taxon 808 | reverse complement strand
CACCCTTCCCGCCTCGGGGAAGACACCCTTCCCGCCTCGGGGAAGACACCCTTCCTTGCAGGCATCGTGCAAGGGAGCCCCATCCCTGTATCGGCGAATGAGTGGCTTACATCGAACTCACATCAAAAAGATCGAACCAACCAAACAGATTATGAAAGCAAAACAAGTATGCGCTGTGCTGATCCTGTTGATCGGTGTGGCTGTCGCGGGTCGGGCGCAGGAGCTGACCGGACGCGTGGTGGACGAGGCGAATCGTCCGATGGAGTATGTCAATGTCGTGGCCTATGCGCTGCCTGATTCGGCGTTTGTGGCGGGGGCGATCACCGATGCAAACGGTGCCTTCTCGTTGCCTGCGAATGGAACCGCCACGAAGCGTGTGCTGAAGGTCTCCTTCGTCGGTTATGAGACGCAAGTCGTCGAGGCACAGCCGGGCATTGTCATCACCTTGCGACCCGAGGCGGCGGCGCTTGGTGAGGTGACGGTGACGGCCGATCGCATCCGCCGCAGCGCAGGCGGATACACGGCCAACCTGCTCGGCTCGACCGTGACGCAAGGCCGACAGACGGACGAGATACTCGCGATGCTGCCCGGCGTGACGCGTCGCGAGGGGGTACTGCAAGTGCTTGGGCAGGCCGTCGGCACGATCTACGTGGACGGCATCCGGCTGACCGACACAAAGGAGCTGGCTGCCCTGCCCGCCGATCGCATCCGCCGTGTGCAGGTGGATTACACGCCCGGCAGCAGCGAATTTGCCTCTACACGCGGCGCCGTGATTCGCATCACGCTCCGCAAAGAGCTCGACGGCGGATACTACGGCTACGCGATGGCCGGCGCCGACGTGATGCCTAAGTATGGCTTCTCGCGCGACTTCGCCTACGCTGTCTACAACGGCCGATTCAATCGCCTGAGCCTCTACAATGTCTTTTCTTATACCAACCACAACCTCATCTCTGACGACGAAAACACGTACAGCTTTCTCCGTACGGGCAGCGAGATCCGCACCGAAGGGCAATACCGCGGCTGGACGCACGGCCTTTACGACCGCCTCAGCCTGACCTACGACCTCACCCCGCGCAACACACTCGGCACCTCGCTGTACTTCTCTACCGACCATGCCACACCCCGCAACGATGTGGCCACACTCAAACCCCGCATCCCCTCGGGCTGGAGCGACACCGCGCTCTACCACACGCTTACAGAGACGCCCTACACCTATCGTACCTATCAAGCCACCCTCCGCTTCGACCGTGAGTTAGACGACCAAGGCAGCACCTTCAACATCGGCGCTGACTACCTCCGCCAATTCACCCGCAACCGTATGCAGACCGTGCGCACCCTCTCCGCGCTCGCTCCGGACACGCTTTCGAACCGCTCTGAAGAGACGACAAACATGCTTGAGGCGCGCACGTCGCTCAACAAGAACTTCGCCTCCGGCCTCGCCATCCACGGTGGCCTGGCTTACCGCCGCATCACCGTGGATTACGACCTCACGAACGAGCGCCACCTCCGCACCTTGCCCTACGCCGAGGGCCAAATGCCTGCCGCCTACGTCGAGGTGCAAGGCCTTATCGGCAAACGCCTACAGTACGGCGTCGGGCTGCGCGTGCAGGAGAACCGCATCGCCTACCGCCCCGATGCCGCCGCCAACCTCACCGTGCACGACGATTGGGACGCTTACTCCTCCTTCAACCTGCTGTGGATGATCAACGAGGCGCGCAAGATCTCCGCCACCCTGAATTACACCGAAGCCGTCGACGACATCCCCTACAGCGCCCTCACGACTTACCGCGAGTACGGCGACGAACACTCCTATACGACGGGCAATCCTGATCTCGTCTCGCCCAAATCGCATACCCTCACGGCCGCCCTCGACCTCTTCGACCGCCTCTCCTTCAACGCGATCTACATCTATAACGAGCGCCCGATCTATTACGCCACGCGGGTGGATCCCGTCCTGCCGTCCGTGACTTACACGAAACCCATGAACGCCAAATACGAACGCCTCTTCGGCCTCAACGCCGAGGCGCGCTTCGATCCGCTGCCGTGGTGGAAGCTGAGGGGTATGGTGATGTACATGCTTTTCGGATCCAAGTCGGAGGATTTTGACGTCAGCGGTCAGCAGAAATACTACTTCTCGCTCTCGAACACCTTCCGCTTCACGCCGCACATGGGCGCTTCGCTCGATGGCTATTACGAGCCTACGTTCCACTTCACCGACCGCATCTACCGCACCGTCTACGAGATGTCGGGCAGCGTCTACCACACCTTCCTCCGCGACCGGCTGGCGCTCCGGCTCAACTTCAAGCTCTTCCGCCACGGCCGCGTGATCGACACCGAGACGCCCGACCTCCGCTTCGTAGAGGCCAACCGCACGCGCGATCAATACTTCGGCCTCTCGCTCTCCTACTCCTTCAGCGGCGGCCGCAGCGTCAACGTCAAGCAAACGGAAGAGATTCAGTCCTACGAAAAGATTCGCGACAAACGGTGATTCCTGAGGATGATTTTTCGTCTCTATAGGGTTTGGCGCACGGTAAGGCGTATGCGAGACATCCCAGCCGCCAATCGGATGGCGTTTGCAACGGCGCTGCAAAGACCATACGTCACGTGAGTTCGATGTAAGAATAAAGTCAGCGGTATGTCTACGAAAGTCCGCAATGGTTAAAACGTTTTTGGAAATGCTTGCGGGACTTCCGCAAGCGCCAAAAAGCAGTTTTCCCTCGTTGCAGGACTTCCGCAAGCGCCAAAAAGCAGTTTTTCCTTGTTGCGGGATTCCCGCAAGTATCAAAAAGCAGTTTTCCCTCGTTGCGGAAATCCCGCAAGCACCAAAAAGCACTTTTCCCTCATTGCGGAAATCCCGCAAGCGCCAACTGTATCTCCGTGAGACTTGCGGGAGTCCCGCAAACGCCAACCATATCTCCGTGAGACTTGCGGGAGTCCCGCAAACGCCAACCGTATCTCCGTGAGACTTGCGGGCGCCCCGCAAGCATTTCCGAAAACATTTTGTCCGCCCGAGTACTCTAACAAAGACATGGTGTGGACGTAAGGAACCTCATTCTTACATCGAACTCACATTCACTGAATCATAGCCCCTTTTACCCGCTGCGCCGCTGGAATCCGCGTTGAGTATGGCATGCGTTGGGCGTATCCCATGCGCAGCAAAATCGTAGGATGCTCGTTCGGGAGGCCGAGCGTGTCGGCCAACTTATGGGCAAGCTCCGGCAGCTCGTTCGGCGGGTTGAGGTACGCATGGGCGATGCCCATCGCTG
>MIQB01000158.1 GCA_002890585.1 Tannerella sp. oral taxon 808 | reverse complement strand
AATCGAGGCCCAGGCACGGGAGCTGGCCGGACGCGAGGGCGTCGAGGCCGCTTTTGGCTGGCTGGAAGCGCTACCAGGTTTGAAGACCGATCGGCATCGTTATCTGTTGCGGCTCGTCATGGCACGCTTGGCCGATCATGTGGGACGCGCCGATACGGCGCTTGCGCTGCTCGCTGAGCTCGATGCGGTCGCAGGATCGTTGCCGCTCACTCGTTGGGAGCCGACGCTTGTCTTCGAGGTCAAGCACCAGTTGATCCGCGTATTGAAGGCGATGAGCGCGCGCAAGGATGCGGACAAGCCGGTGCTTGCCCGCCGCATTGGCGAACTGCAGGCCGAGCTTACTGTGCTCGACCCTGCGCGCGCACTCTCTGTTTCGTAACAAGGATCGCGATGGAAAACGACGATCGGATCCTGCGCTACTACGAAGCCGAAATGCAGTATTTGCGCGAGTCGGGTGAGGCCTTCGCTAGAGTCCACCCGGATCGTGCGCGCGCGCTCGGCGCGGATCGGGCGGGCGAGGGGGATCCGTACGTTGAGCGGCTATGGGAGGGTTTCGCATTCTTGTCCGGGCGGTTGCAACAAAAGCTGGATGACGAGCGTCCTGAATTAATGCAAGCCCTGGTTGGACTGCTGTGGCCACACTACCTGCGCACAGTTCCGTCGCTGTCCATTGTCGAATGGCTTCCGTCTCAGGGCACGCTGCGCAAGACCGAAGTGGTGGCCGCTGGCGTGCCAGTGCGTTCCACGCCCATCGCCATTGCGCCGTCCTCCCATGAGGGGACGGGGGTGCCCACGACCGTCCAGTGTCTTTATCGGACCACGCAGGCCGTCACGTTGCAGCCGCTTTCTCTCGTGAGCGCTGGCCCGGCCATCGGCAAAGCCCGCCGGACCATCCTGTCTCAGACGGGCTCCAGCGTAATAACCCGCCAGACGCAGATCCTTGCCGGTTTCCTTGATGAGCTGCTCGCAGGAACCGGCGACCAAGGCATCGTCAATGCCGGAGAGCTTGCTGGCTTCATCCTTGAGCGCGAAGAACGCGTCTTCGTAGCCTGGATCGCGGCCGATCTCGTTATCGCGCGCAACAGGCTGCAGCCAGGTATCCCACGCGTCCAGACGCGACCGGACCAACTGCTCGGCATCGCGAGATGGAAAAAACGCTTTGAGCACGCCGGGCAACATCACACGGTCTCCCACGACGCTTGCGTTGCCGATCGAACCTTATTTCGGCGCACTTGCGATGTCCTGTCCTTCGCACAAGAGACGCCTTCCCGAGGCAAAACCTGCGTAGATTCAGGCAGCCGGCCCAAACCTGGCTGGCGATGCACGTTCTGCACACGGTCCTGCGAAGGACAGAGCATCGGCATTCGGAAGTTCCTTGACTCGCGCGGTATTAGAAATATCAACGCCGGGGCGCAAATCTGCCCCGGCGGCTACCCACACAACAACGACCGTCGGGTCAGCTCTTGGCCTTGGGCATCTGCGACACCAGCGACAGGCCAATGTCCATGCCCTCAACCTGGAAGTGCGGGATGATGAAGAGCTTGATGCGGAAGAAGCCCGGGTTGTCCTCGATGTCCTCCACCAGGACCTTGGCTTCGCGCAGCGGGTGCGAGGCCTGCAGCTCGTCGCCCGGATCCTTCATCTCGGTCACCAACCCCTTGATCCAGTTGTTGAGCTCGATCTCGAGCAGGCGCCTGTCTTTGGTCGTGCCGATGTTCTCGCGCTGGATCAGCTTCAGGTAGTGCGCGATACGCGAGAGCAGAAAGATGTACGGCAGGCGCGCATTGATGCGGCTGTTGGCCGTGGCTTCCTTGGTCTCGTACAGCGCAGGCTTCTGCGAGGAGTTGGCTGAGAAGAAGCACGCAAAATCGTGGTTCTTGTAGAACGACAGCGGAATGAAGCCCAAGTTGGCGAACTCGAATTCGCGCGTCTCGGGGATCAGCACCTCGGTCGGGATCTTGGGCTGCGCGCCGGTGCCCAGGTCGTACAGGTGCACCGGCAGGTCTTCCACCTTGCCGCCGGCCTGCGGGCCGCGAATCTGCACGCACCAGCCGTTGGAGACAAAGCTGCGCACCATGTTGGCCGCAAACGCGAAGGAAGCATTGACCCACAGGTACTTGTCGTGGTCGGGGCCCTTGACTGCCTCGTCGTAGTTGAAGGCACGTACCGGCGTGGTGTCCTTGCCGTACGGTAGACGTCCCAGCACGCGCGGCATGGTCAGGCCCACATAGCGGGCGTCATCCGTGTCGCGGAAGCTCTTCCACTTGATGTACTCCGCGCGATCGAAGTAGTTGCCGATGTCCTGGATGGCAGCGACTTCCTCCATCGACTGCTTGCCGAAGAACGCCGCGCCGACCGAGCCGATGAACGGCATGTGGGCGGCGGCGGCGACCTTCGACACATTGCGCAGCAGCGCCACGTCCTGCGGTGAGTTGTCGAACTCGAAATCGCTGATCAGCGCGCTGATCGGCTGGCCGCCCGGGGTATCGTATTCCTCGATGTAGGTCAGGCGGTACAGGCCGCTCTGGATGATCTCGGGCGTGTCCTCGAAATCGCGCTGCAGCGCCTCCTTGGACACGTCGAGCACCTCGATGCGGGCGTTGCGGCGGAAATCGGTGCGCGAGACGAGCAATTTCAGGCCGCGCCAGCGGCCTTCGAGGGCCTGGAATTCCGGGTGGTGCATGACCGCATCAAGCTGACGGCTGATCTGCCGGTCGATTTGCCCGATGTGGAAGTCAAGCAGCGATTTGTCGAGCCGCTCGACCGGCTGGCTAGCCTTGGAGACCAGTTCGAGAAAGGCGCCCATGCCGCGCGCGATGCGCTCGTCAGCCGACGCATCCGACAGCATGTCGTTGTCGCGGAACGCCTCCAGCGGGCGCGCCTCGGTCACGGGTTTCAGATTGATCTTGTTGCACAGCGCTGCATAGACGCTGTCATTGTCCAGGACGACGGTCTCGGCCGCCGCGGCTTGGTTTGATTCGGTGTGCTTCATGTCCTGTCCTGTTGTCGGTACCAGGGCGCGCCCTTGCGGCGCGCCGTCAACGCTGCTTTTGCGCGGCTGCGCTCACGCATGGCCTTCAGGTTGCGTGGCGGCAGTGGCAAGCTGCGCCAGTTCGCTGCGCAGGCGCTCGGACAAACGCTTGTCCTTGAGCACCTTTTCGAATTCGCGGCGGAACGTACCGTTATCGAGCAGGTTCGATTTGAGGTCGCGCAGCAGGTTGCGCATGGCGAGCAGCGCCTGCAGCTCAGGGATCTGGCGTGCGACCTGCTCCGGCTCGAAGTCCTTCAGCGCGCGGAACGACAGGTTGATCGGCAACTCCGAGCC
>MIQB01000157.1 GCA_002890585.1 Tannerella sp. oral taxon 808 | reverse complement strand
AGGAACTACTCAACATAAACGTATCTCTAAGAGAATGAGCCATTACACAGAGATGCACGTAGAAATGTGCTCGTTTTGCAGAGGTCTCTTTACGCCATTAGAAGACGTATTGGATGAACATTTCGGTAAACGGGGAACGCCTAAAAGAGACCTGTTTGAAGCTGATGTTGAGGCGGCTCTCCATACTTATCACATAGGAGAGGCGATACGCAATGAGCGCTTGAAGCAGAACCTTACGCAGGAACAATTGGGAGAAAGGTTAGGTGTAAAAAAGACTCAGATAGCACGTATGGAGCATGGCCTCAGTGTCTCCATTCACACACTGGGGCGCGTATTCAAAGCCTTAGGCATCCCCTCCGGCACACTCGATTTGGGAACGGCTGGGAAAGTGCTTCTGTGGTGAAGCACACGCTGATCCAAGGCTATGCAAACACCCCAATCGCCCTATTTTTGCCCGCGTTATGAACTCTGAAACAAAGAAACAATGCAATCCATCCTGAAAATCATTGCGCCGGCCCTCCTTTGGGCGGGCGTCGCCGGTCAGGCCTTAGCGCAGAGCGCAGAGCAAGCCAAAACAATGTTTGATGAGGGGCGTTATGCCGAGGCGAAGCCGGCC
Organism: Tannerella sp. oral taxon 808; assembly: GCA_002890585.1. Classification (GTDB taxonomy): domain Bacteria; phylum Bacteroidota; class Bacteroidia; order Bacteroidales; family Tannerellaceae; genus Tannerella. The sequence continues at coordinate 2,725 of MIQB01000157.1, read as the reverse complement.
TACGAGCAACTCGTGAAGCAATCGCCCGGAAACACCACCTACAACCTCCGCTACGGCATCTGCTGCTACGAGACGGGCGATCTCGACATGGCCGAGCGCTACCTCACGGTGGCCAACAAGCGTAAATCGCCCGAATCCTACCGCTACTTAGCTGACATCTACACGCACACCTATCGCTTTGGCGCGGCCGAGACGATGCTCCGCGGACAGCTGGCACAGCTGAAGCGGAAACGTGGCGCCGACACCTCGCCCATTGAGGAGCAACTGCGAGCCATAGAGAAGATGCAGCGCATGCAGGAGAAAACGGAGCAGGTGCGCGTGATCGATAGCGTAGTCGTGGACAAAAATCGGCTGCTCTCGACCTACTTCCTGAGCGACGACAACGGCCGCTTAGTGCCTTACGCCACACTCTTCCCCCAGGCCACCGACGCCCTCGGCGCTTCGCCCGTCTATGTCAGCCCCCGAGGCGATCGCGCCACCTATGCCCGCATCATGGACGGGCACAGCGCGCTCTTCAGCCAGTCGAAGCTGCAAAACGAATGGACGGACGAGCGCCCACTCTTCCCCACCGACTCCGCAGACAACAGCTACCCCTTTGTGGCCGGCGATGGTGTCACACTCTATTTCGCCTCCCGCGGCCATGGCTCCATCGGCGGCTACGACCTCTTCGTCACCCGCTACAACATCGCCTCCAACACCTACCTCGCACCCGAGCAGCTCGGCATGCCCTTCAATTCGCCCGCTAACGACTACCTCATGGTCATAGACGAGGCCAAGGGCGTCGGCTGGTTTGCCACCGATCGCAACCAGCCCCAAGGACGCGTCTGCCTCTACCTCTTCATCCCCAACGAAGCGCGCCCACGCGTCAGTGAAGACATCGACGCCGACAGCCTCCGCACGTTAGCCTCACTCGCCTCCATCCGCGCCACGCTGCCCGAGGGCTCCAGCTACGATCAACTCGTAGCCGCTGCCCGCACCAACACCGCCGCCGTAAGTAAGAAGGAGCAAGACTTTGAGTTTGTCATTAACGACAACACGATCTACTACACCGAGCGCGACTTCCGTAATGCTGATGCCGCCGAAGCCTACGAGAAGGCCGCCATGCTTCGCAAGCAGGCCGAGGATGTGGAGAAGCGCCTGAAAGAGGCGTACGCAGCCTACGAGAAGGGCAACAAATCCGAACGCAACGAGCTCCGCACCTCCATCCGTGACGATGAGCGCACCCTCGACGACCTCCGCACGCAGATCAAGACGTGGGAGAAGCGGGCACGCAATGCAGAGAATAGAACCATTATCAAGTAAAAATCAATCATGGATACAAAGAAGCAAACCCCCATTCCGCCGTCGGAACTGATCATCAACAGCGACGGCAGCATCTTCCATCTGCACCTGAAGCCGGAGCAATTGGCTGACCGCATCGTGTTGGTGGGCGACCCCGACCGCGTCAGTATGATCGGGAAGTACCTCACCGATGTAGAGTGCGATGTCCTGAACCGCGAGTTTCACAGCATCACCGGCCACTACGCTGGCAAACGCCTCACCATCGTCTCCCACGGCATCGGTGGCGACAACATCGACATCGTCATTAACGAGCTCGACGCACTGGCCAACATCGACTTCTCCACACGCCTGCCCCGCCCCGATCTGCGCTCGCTGACGATGGTACGCATCGGCACCAGCGGTGGCCTGCAACCCTGGTCGCCCATTGGGACGTATGTAGCTGCCGAGCGCGCTGTAGGCTTCGACGGCGTGCCCTACTTCTACGCTGACACGGAGCGCATCCGCGACCTCCGGCTCGAGGCAGCCCTCCGCGAACAACTCGATTGGCGCATCGACGGCCTCCGTCCCTACGCCGTCCCTGCTGATGCGGAACTGACTGACCGCATCACAGGGAACGACATCGTGCGCGGCATCACCATCGCCACATGCAGCTTCTATGGCGCGCAGGGTCGCTCGCTCCGCATTCCCCTGGCCGATCCCGACCTGAACCGTAAGATCGAGGCCTTCGAGCATGAGGGGCGCCAGATCGGCAACTTCGAGATGGAGAGCGCCTCGCTGGCCGCTCTGGCCGCCCTGCTTGGGCACCGCGCGTTGACCGTCTGCTGCATCATCGCCGGCCGCGTAGCCAAAAACATGAATGTAGACTACAAGGCGAGCATCGTTGGGCTGATCGAAAAGGTGCTGGAGCGGATATAGGTGGTTAGGAGTAGTTAGAGGGTAGTCAGAAGTAGTTAGAAGCATACCCATAACCCCAAGCGGACGGACTATGGGTAGGGGCGAAAAATCTTTCGCCCCTACAATTCTTGAGGGGTAATTCATTCCTGCGTAACCCGAATGATCACAGCGATTATAGAAAGGGGCTCCGATGGATTGTATTCCATCTATTCGGAGCAAGAAATCGAGGGATATAGCTTTGGTGGATACGGTTCAAGTGTCGAGGAAGCGCAAGCCGACTTCATGCTGAGCATCGAGGAGGCTAAGCGTATGATCGAAGCAGAAACCGGTCGCGTATCAGGTGCCTTTGCCGATCTACATGTGAACTACCGCCTTGCTCTGAGCAAGAAGAGAAGTGCCCAATGGAGTGTCGCTTCATTATAATAACCACACGACTCCGCCACTTAGACAATTCCGCTAAGTGGCGATGATCAAAAACTGACGCGCGGAGCTTATCGCCAAGTGGCGGAGATCAAAAACTGGCGCGCGGGGCTTACCGCCAAGTGGCGGA
>MIQB01000156.1 GCA_002890585.1 Tannerella sp. oral taxon 808 | reverse complement strand
AGACTTGCGGGAGTCCCGCAAACGCCAACTGCATCTCCGTGAGACTTGCGGGAGTTCCGCAAACGCCAACTGCATCTCCGTGAGACTTGCGGGAGTCCCGCAAATGCCAACCGTATTTCCGTGGCGTTTGCAGCATTCCTGCAAATGCCGACCGTATCTCCGTGGCGTTTGCAGCGTTCCTGCAAGTCTATTAGTATGGAGGAAGCCTAAGGAAGGCAGTGGGAAAAACGATCGGGTTTTGGGTGATAAGTGCATCGGTTCTAACGGATTTGCATCGGCAAAGAAAAGGCAAAGCGTTGGGATCGATGAAGACGGAGCGTAACCAAATCGTTACCTATGATTCGAGAGGTAACGAAAACGCAAAATGCGGCGGTAAACGCCTTTTGGTGAAACGTGCGTATTGCGCTTATTTGCAGTGTTTTGTATAGCTCTGAATGCTTCGCTGACAGGTAACTTTGCACACCCTAAAAACCCGAAGCAATGAAGAGAGAAATGATGAAGGTTTTGCTCTACCTGAAAAGGAGCAGCATAGACAAATCGGGACGGGCGCCAATCATGGGGCGCATCACGTATGCCGGGACAATGGCTCAATTCGGCAGCAAATTCTCTTGCCTACCCGACCTTTGGAATCCCCGCGAAAGTCGCCTTAGAGGCAAGAGCCGGGAGGCCGTCGTCACCAATGAGAAGCTAGACGATCTGATGCTGGCCGTCAGCCGGGCTTACCGGACGCTGGCCGATCGGGGTGTGGCCTTCACGGCCGCCGACATCAAGGAACGATTGCAAGGCAATACCCACAGTCGGACGACCTTCCTCGAACGCTACGACCGGCTATTGGAGGAAGTGGATGCACGCGTCGGGGTCGATCTGACGAGGCATTCGGCGCTGAAATACCATCAAGCGAGAAAGCACTTCACCCGCTTTATACGGAGCCGTTTCGGCCGGGAAGACATGACTTTCAGTGAGATGACGGAAGACTTCTTCCCGCAGTTCGAACACTATATCAAAGGGGAGTTGGGGCTCTCTGACAACTCCTTTCTTCGGCTGTCTTGCGTGCTGAAGAAGGTGTGCCGGCTGGCTTACCGGGAGGGTCTCTCCGACCGACCGCTCTTCGAAGGAATTCGCATCACGCGTGAGAAACGAAGCGCACCGCGATCGCTCGACCGGACGGCCTTCGACCGACTGCTGGCACTCACCTTTCCACCGCATCAAAAGGACTTGGAGATTGCCCGCGATCTGTTCGCGTTTACCTGCTACACCGGGGCGGCCTATTGCGACATGGTGCGGCTTACGCGCTCGCACCTCTTCCGAGACGATCGCGGCGACCTGTGGCTGAAGTTCAAACGGAAAAAGACGGAGTCGCTCTGCCGGGTGAAGCTCCTGCCCGAGGCCGTGGCGCTCATCGAGCGTTACCGCTCTGACGATCGCGAGACGCTTTTCGCTCCGGTTTCCTATTACGTTTACCTCACCCGACTGAAGGCCATCGGTCTGAAAGCCGGCCTCGCATTCCCGCTGACGGCGCACGTCGGGCGACACACGTTCGCCACGCTGATCACGCTCGAGAACGGTATGCCCATCGAAACCGTGAGCCGCATGTTGGGTCACGGCAACCTCAAAATGACCGAGCGATACGCCCGCGTCACGCCGCGCAAACTCTTCGAGGAGTTCGACCGCTTCCTCGCCTTCACCCAAGATCTTCGTCTGGCCCTTTAATCCAATGAACCCATGCGCAGTACATTCAAAGTCCTGTTTTACATCAATCGAAACAAGACAAAAAAGAACGGGAAGGCGGCCGTGCTCTGTCGAATCACCGTGGACGGCCGTTCGGCGGTTATCGCTACCGGCGAGGAGTGCGCACCCGAGGCGTGGCAGACGAAGTCGGGTGAGACGGGCGACCGGAAGATCAATCTCCGCTTGCAGGCTCTCCGCGAACGAATCGAAGCGAGCTACACGACCCTCCTCCGCCGGGAGGGCGTGGTCAGTGTCGAACGGCTGAAACTCCGCTTGCAAGGGGTGAACGAGATCTCGACGATGCTTTTGGAAACGAGCGCCGAGGAGCTGCGGGCCGTGGAAGCCTGCGTGGGCCGCTCAAAGAGCCCCAGCACCTATCAAAACGACTGCCGTTCTGACAGTGGACTGCGGGACTTTGTTCGCAGCCGCGGCGAATCGGACATCCCGATCCCGACACTCGCGCCGGACTTCTTCGAGGCGTATCGCTTTTACCTGAAAAGGAGGGGCTACGCTGCGTCCACGACAAACCAGTACCTCCATTGGCTCAGCCGATTGATGCGTCGTGCGATTGCCCGCGGCGTGATCCGCTTCAACCCCTTCGAGGGGGTGCGATACGAGACGGAGAAGTATCGCCCACGCTTTCTGCAAAAGCATGAAGTGGAGCGGCTTCTCACCTTCCCTATCCGCGACGGGGCCACGGAGCTGAGCCGCCGCATGTTCCTCTTTTCGGTCTTCACGGGGCTGGCTTACGCCGACTTGCGGACGCTCCGGACATCGCAGATCGAGACGGACGGCGCGGGCAGGCGATACATCCGAAAGGCGCGGCAAAAGACCCGCGAGGAGAGCCTTGTCCCCCTCCACCCAATCGCCGAACAGCTCCTTTCGCTTTACTTGAAAGATGACAAAACGACAGATCGCAGGATCTTCCCCGACGTGAGTTACTCCCTATTGACCCATCGCCTCAAGGCTATTGGTAAGGCATGCGGTCTCCTGGAGCCGCTAACATTTCTCGTCGGGCGCCATTCGTTCGGCACGCTCACCCTCGAGGCCGGGATCTCGATGGAAAGCATCGCCCGCATGATGGGCCACGCCTCCGTCACCACCACCGAGCTCTACGCCCGCATCACTGATCGGAAGATTTCGGAAGATGTAGATCGGCTCATTTCCCGAAGAGGGAAGGCGGGGGAAGGTGGTGCCGCGCCGGGTAACCGGGTGGGAAAAAGTCCGGAACAGGGCGCGTAGGTTTGCCCCCGAACAGCCAGACAAAGCAGGAGAATAACCCCAAGAAATGAAGCCGTTATGGAATATGTTATCATCGAATCGTCCGCGTGGGAAGCGTTGAAAACGAGCGCCGAGGAGCTACGCGAACGCATGAGCGAATTGTTCGGATCGAAGGACGAGCCGACCGAGTTGCTGCCCGGCGAGGCCGTCTGCCGGATCCTCGGTGTCAGCCGTCGCACGTTGCAATACTACCGGGACACGGCGGCACTGCCCTTCGTCCGCATCGAGCACAAGTGTTATTACCGGCGGGAGGACGTGGCGGCGCTGCTCGCCGAAAGCGGAAGCCCCGAGCCTCCCCCCAATCGGTTGCCGGAAGGAGTGTGAGGAGCCATTGTATCGTACAATCGCATGAAAAAAACTTTTTGGGCTCATTGTCTCAGACAATCGCGAGAAAAAAACTTTTTGAGCCCATTGTCTCAGACAATCGCGAGAAAAAAACTTTTTC
>MIQB01000155.1 GCA_002890585.1 Tannerella sp. oral taxon 808 | reverse complement strand
AATTGCTTCTTTTGATGGCAAAGGTGACGATTAACACCAAAATGGCATTTAAGTAATGATTCATTTGAGTATGCCCTCACATCATTTCCCGTTGATCATTGCCCATTACTTATCAGGCCTTCCCCTGCCTCGGGAGTGTCTTCCTCTCCGCCGCTAAAAATGCCGGAAATCCGCTACGAATTACACGTGGATGGGTACCGGCATTTCGCCATCCGTAACCACCTATATTCTTCTATGTTTGCCCACCTTATGGAAGACAAGAAATACGGTTATTTCAAGCGAGACATCAGTTGGTTGTCATTCAACTACCGCGTGCTATTAGAGGCGCGCGACCCGGCGCTGCCCATCTACGAGCGGATCCGCTTCCTCTCCATCTACGCCTCCAACCTCGAGGAATTCTACGAGATACGCGTGGCCGAGCAGCGCGGCGCCATCATGAAGAAGAATTACCGCGCCGACAACCCGGAGAAGGCCGAGGTGACGCTTAACGAGATCACCACCGAGGTGAACCGACAGCAGCAGGCCTTTTACAGCATCTTCAACGACGGCATCCTGCCCGAGCTGCGCCGCCAACACATCTACCTCTATCAAGATCACGAACCCCTGCCCTTCCATCGCGACTTCGTCCGACGCTATTTCGACGAAGAGATCTTCCCCTACCTCTCGCCCGTCACCCTCCACGAAGGCTTCCGCACCTTCATCCGCGATCGCCGCCTCTACCTCATCGCCCGCATCCTCAAGCGCGAGACGCGCGAACCGCTCTACGTGCTCATTAAAATCCCCCACTCAAACGTCCCCCGCTTCATCGCCCTGCCCGAGCATGAGGGCATGCACTACTTCATGTTCGTCGACGACATGATCCGTCACAACCTGCCCGCCATCTTCCCCGGCTACATCCCCGACGGTTGCTACGGCATCAAGATCTCTCGCGACGCCGACATCTACGTCGAGGAAGAATCGCCGCAGAGCATCGTCCAAGCCATCCGCACGAAGGTGAAGAAACGCAAGATCGGCGCCCTGAGCCGCTTCATGTACGATCGCGAGATGCCACCCGATGTGCTGGCCTTCGTCTGCCGGTCGTTTCACATCGCAACCGACGACTTAGTCGTGGGTGGGCGCTACATGAACCTGCAAGACATGAGCCGCCTGCCAAACCCCGTCGGAGCGGAGCTGGTGCACACCCCTCCGACGCCGCTGCGGGTGCCCTACTTAGAGGAGATGGCATCCATCTTCCGCGCCGTGGAGCGCGGCGATGTGCTGCTGCATTTCCCCTACCAATCGTTTGACTACCTGCTGCGCTTCCTCATGGAGGCCTCCTTCGACCCAGACGTGGAGGAGATCAAGATCACGCAATACCGTGTGGCCGAAAACTCCTCCGTCATCCACTCCCTCATCGGCGCCGCGCGCAATGGCAAACGCGTCACCGTCTTCGTGGAGCTCAAGGCACGCTTCGATGAGGAGAACAACATGAGCACTGCCGAAGAGATGCGGCAGGCGGGGATTAAGATCATTTACAGCATACCCGGCCTGAAAGTGCACGCCAAGGTGGCGCTCGTCTTGCGCCGCGGCGAGGCGGCCGACTTCGCCTGCCTCAGCACAGGCAACTTCAACGAGAAGACAGCCAAAGCATACTCCGACATGGCGCTCCTGACGTGCGACAAAGCGATCGTGAAGGACGTCTGTCGTGTCTTCGAGGTATTGGAAGGTCGACTCCAGGAGCCGCACTTCGACCGCCTGCTTGTGGCGCGCTTCAACATGGTGCCGGAGCTCATCCGCCTGATCCGCCGCGAAGCCGACTTGGCTCGCGCCGGTCGCGGAGGGCGAATCATCCTCAAGATGAACGGCCTTCAAGACAAGCAGATGATCGATGAGCTATACGAGGCCGGCCAGGCAGGCGTAGAGATCGACCTGCTCGTGCGCGGCATCTGCTGCCTCACGCCCGACCGCAGCTACAGCCCCAACATCCGCGTCACCCGCATCGTCGACATGTTCCTTGAGCACACCCGCCTCTGGTATTTCCACAATGCCGGCGACGAAGTCCTCTACCTCACCTCCTCCGATTGGATGCGCCGCAACCTGAACCGTCGCATCGAGGCCGCCGTCCCCGTCCTCTCCCCCGACGTCCGCCGCGAGATCCTCGACATCCTCGACATCCAACTGCGCGACAACGTCAAAGCCTGCCGCATCGACGGCCAGTTGCGCAACATCTTCATCCGCAACGACGCCCCGCCCGTCCGCGCCCAGCAAGCCATCTACGACTATATCGAACGAACAACGAACAATCAGGCGCCCGCCTCGTAGGGGCGAATAATTATTCGTCCCAATGGCTCCCAAAGCAATATCCCCCCACCGCCTTCCGTTTCCATTCCACAAAACACAATTCACACAAACACACACACGCATTGCCTATGAAAAAGATGACTACCCCTTCAGCCCATACCGAACATCGGGACACGCGCAAGCAAACACACACACCTGAATCCTTCGGCCCTCGCCGCGAGACCCTCGCATTGCTCAGCTGGTTCGCCCGCATCTATACGCCGGACAACACACCAAGCCCCGCCCTGCCTATAGCCAACTGAGCCCCTCCCGCTGCCTATATCTTTATATATAGGCTACATCTCTTCTCCCCCCCTAACTATTTCTAACTACCGGGCGCCCAACAAGGGGGCGCCCCTACTACTGCGCCGTCAGGCGCATAATTCCCCTCTTATGAACCACCTGATAGCCCCTTCGCTCCTTTCGGCTGACTTTATGCACCTCGGCCGCGACGTCGAAATGATCAACCGCAGCCAGGCCGACTGGCTGCATATCGACGTCATGGACGGCGTCTTTGTCCCCAACATCTCCTTCGGTTTCCCCGTCATGAACGCCCTCCGCGGCGTCTGCCACAAGCCCACCGACGTCCACCTGATGATCGTCGAACCACAGAAATTCATCCGCGAGGTAGCCGACTCCGGCGCCTACATGATGACCGTACACTACGAAGCCTGCACCCACCTCCACCGCACCATCCACGCCATCCGCGATGCCGGCATGAAGGCAGGCGTCGCCCTCAACCCCCACACACCCGTCACATTACTCGAGGACATCCTTGCCGATCTGGATATGGTCCTCCTCATGTCCGTCAACCCCGGCTTTGCCGCCCAATCCTTCATCGGCCACTCTGTCGTCAAGACGGCCAAGCTCCGCCGCATGATCCGCGAGCGCGAGCTACAGACGCTGATCGAGGTGGATGGCGGCGTGAATACAGAGACGGCGCGTGTGCTCCTCTCGGCTGGTGCCGACGTGCTCGTAGCCGGCAGCTACGTCTTTCGTTCGCCTGACCCCGAAGCCACCATCCGCGAATTGAAAGCGCTTTGACCCCGCGCTTACCGCCAACCGACGGAGATCAAAAACTGGCGCGCGGAGCTTACCGCCAAGTGGCGGAGATCAAAAACTGACGCGCGGAGCTTACCGCCAAGTGGCGGAGATCAAAAACTGGCGCGCGGGGCTTACCGCCAAGTGGCGGA
>MIQB01000154.1 GCA_002890585.1 Tannerella sp. oral taxon 808 | reverse complement strand
TCGATCGTCTGCTGGTATTGCGTGAACAGACGATAGACACTACCGTCCACCCACCGCTAAAGCCCGAATACTTGGACATCATCGATGTCTCTAGAATCCTGAAGGTGGAGCAGAAGACAGTCTATAATTGGGTATCACAAGGGAAGATTTCTTACCTCAAAGCTAACGGTTGGCTGCTGTTCCTGCGAGAGGCGATCGATGAGATGTTGCGCAAACAAGCTGGGAAATGATGGCCTGTATACTTCTCATCAACCAATTCATATCAAGTAAGCGCTTGCAGATACTTGACAAAACGCTTCTCTTTGTGCTCGAGAAATAGAGGACAACGATATGATTTCAAAGTATATCAGAGATACCATCTCAGCCATAGAAGCCGGAAAGATTTTCGGGATAGAAGAATTGGGACTGTCACGTGAGGAGCGACTTGCCGGAGCTCAAGCACTGAGTCGCATGGTTAAGTCTGGAGCGATTGAACGGATCAGTCCGGGGTATTACTATAAGCCTAAGATCACGCAGTTTGGCTCTTTGGATCCATCGATGGAGGAGTATTTCAAAGACCTTCTTTTTGACGGACAAACGCCGAAGGGCTATCTGACGGGCTACTATGCGTTTAACTTGTTAGGGCTGACTACACAGCAACCCGTCATCATTGAGATCGCCACTCGTTATCCACAACGAAACAAACAGCGGGGCATCTACAATGTCCGCTTTGTACTCCAAAAGAATGAGATCAAGCGAGACAACATCAAGCTGCTACGCCTACTGGACTGTTTGAAGTGGATCAAAAATATCCCTGACGCATCAATCGAAAAGTCCTACGTATCGCTTCGACGACTCATCGGAGAACTATCGGATAAGGAACTGCAAATGCTGGTCGATTTGTCGCTGCTGTATCCGCCGGCAACGAGGGCTTTGTTAGGCTCGATGCTCCAAGAAGGATCCCTGACGGAAAGGCTTCGGGAAACACTCAATCCGCTCACGCAGTATCGTATTGGGCTGTCATCGCCTGATCTGAGCGACTCATGGAACATCTTGTGATATGAGCGAGGTACTACATGACGACGGCGAACTCTTCGCAGGCTTGCTGCAAGCAACCGCCACGCATTTGGGCATTCCTGTGTCGATGGTGGAGAAAGACTACTACGTCTCTCTGATTTTGCGGCGCCTTGCAGCGAGTGACTACCGAGAGCAGATCGTGTTCAAGGGCGGGACATCCCTGTCCAAAGGCTATCGGCTCATTGATCGATTTTCGGAAGACGTGGATTTCGCAGTGATCCATGAAGCGATGAGCGGAAACCAAGTCAAGATGCTACTCTCGAAACTGATGAAAGAAGTCACCGCGGGACTGGCTGAGGCACCCTCCTTTCAGGATGTCTCCAAAGGGTCGAAGTTCAGGAAACAGGCCTTTTCCTACATCTCAAAAATGAGTGAATCGCCTTTGGTGCATCACAACCCGATTTCTTCGAGAATCATTGTTGAGATCAGTGCTTTTGCCAATCCTTTCCCCTATGAGGACGTGATGATAGAGCCTATGGTGACCACCTTTCTCAAGCAGCGAAGACTTACGGATTTCATCCATCGTTATGGGCTCTCTGACTTCACCCTTCACGTTCTTGCCTTGCAACAGACACTCTGCGAAAAGACCGTTTCATTGATTCGTTTCTCCATGAGTGACGATCCCGTGGCAGCCTTATCCGGAAAGATTCGGCATTTCTATGACATCCATGCATTGCTAAGCAGATCGGACATAGAAGATTATATACAGGAGAAACGATTTCTTGCCGATATGCAGCAATTGATCCGACACGACCGGCAAGCGTTTGACAATCCGCCAAGATGGCATGAGTTGAAAATGCTTGACGAGTCTCCACTATTCGCCGATTTTGAAACGCTATGGAGACGCTTGACGCCTGTTTATGAGCGCAACCTCGCAGCGATTGCTTATCGGCCGATCCCTTCTCCCGAAGAGATTTCGGCTTCGTGCCGCCGGTTAATGGAATGCCTCCGAGGGCTGAGTTGGGATGATTAGCAAGTAGACATCTTTTGTGTTTGGCAAAATGTTGGTGTTGCGCAAACAAGCGGCGGGATGATGGCCTCGCCGCAGATCAAAATTTCGGCAATCGCATTGCATCGTTGCCGAAATCTTGACGCCTTTGTGCCAGTAAAACAACATGTCAAGCAAATGAGTATAAACAACATCATCGTCGATTACGTCAAAGCAAACAAGGAGTTCCGGACGCAAGACTTGTTGAGTCGCTTCGCTGGAGAAGCCGGCTTCTCGGAGAAAACTTTTTCGTGGACGCTCCATCGGTTGGTCAGCGAACGGAAACTTTTCCGCATAGGCCGAGGACGATACACGACCGAGTCGAAACAGATCTTCAGCCCACGCCCCAATGCGAAGGCGGTGCGACTGTATAAGAGGCTGAAGGCGGAGTTTCCCTTGCTGTCGTTCTGCGTTTATAATGGGGAGATATCGGCCGAGTTGCAGCACCATCTTTCGTATAACAACAACATCTATGTAGAAACGGAGCGCGACGCGACCGAGGCGGTATTCCACTTCCTGCAGGACAGCGGGGAGCGGACTTTCCTTACGCCCAAAGAAGAATGGATCTCGACCTATATTCATTTGGACAAGAAGTCCGTCATCGTGAAGCCCCTTGTCTCCGAATCTCCACTTCAGGAAGTGCAAGGCGTTAAGATGCCGGAAATCGAAAAGCTCCTCGTGGATATTCAGTGCGACAAGAACTTCTTCTACCTGCAAGGGCAAGAGAGCGTCTATATCATGGATCATGCTTTTGCCATGTATGCCATTCACATCAATCGATTGCTGCGGTATGCCGGCCGCCGCAACATCAAATCGAAAATCGAAGACTACATCAAGCAGAAAAACGGATGATCAAGAAAACCTGTCTGACGGGAGAATAGATTCGCTCCGTCGCCGCACGCACCCGATACAAGGATCTCAATCTGATCGAAAAAGTGATCCGTGCACTATCCCTGTTGGAGATGTTGAAACTGGCCGGATGTCCCTTCTGTTTCAAAGGTGGCTCTGCGCTGATGCTTATCTTGGGGGAATCGGCTCATCGCCTCTCGATTGACATCAATATCATCAAGCAGCTCTATGATGTGGGGCGGCTGTTCGATCACAGCCGGGAGTTTCGGCACATGGCCGAGACTTTTATGCAAATCGGCCGAATCGAATTGCTCTACCGAAATCTGCCCGCAGCTCTCTCTCTGATTCATCAAGGCATTCGGGAGACGGCGCTGTGCATTACCCACAAGAGGGGCGATGGGCAGGGGTGATTTCAGGATGCTGCAAAGCGGGAAAGTCTGTTGCCTCTGCCGATCATCTACATTCGGGTGACGTGATGGATGGCCGGATCATCCTGTCCGACACCCCTATCTTACAGCGCTTCCTTCAATCGGTGGGGATAGGGCGCTAAGAAAGATCTCCCTTTCTCCTCCCGTCTTTTCCCGCTCCCTCCCTCCCAATCCATACCGAGTCATTCCACATAGCCATCCCGGATCGGGGTGGCTATTTTCGTATCTGTTTCATCTTAAAATCAG
>MIQB01000153.1 GCA_002890585.1 Tannerella sp. oral taxon 808 | reverse complement strand
GTCAAATAGCCCTCATGCCCCTCTTTAGAGGAGGTCTTCCTCCTCTAAAGAGGGAGAAAGGGACGGTAGATCAAGCACTCAACTCGGCCTAAATGCTCTGAAAATTGAGTTGGAAAGATGTGGGTGCTGACGCGGAGATGTTGTGCGATGGTCTTATATTTATTCTATTCCGAGCCTAAATACCCCATCGGGGGCGGTTGGGCATTGCGACCGATATGCGTGGCCCAGCGAGAGGTCTGTTTGGCCCATGCCCTCCCCCCCCCAACTAAAGCAAGCGCCCCCGAATAGGCTGCGAGGCATATCCGGGGGCGCGGTGCATACAGGGGGGATCAGGATCCCTTACTTCTTCTTCGGCAGGGCTTCTGACCAGCCCGGTGTCTGGGTGACACCGAAGCCGGCGTTGATCTCACCCACGGGGATGGGGTAAACGAAGTTGGAGATCTTGTAGCCCGTGAAGGTGAACTTCACCTCGGGGGCACCGAAGGCGTAGACATCAGCCTTCACGTCCCAGCGGCGGAGATCCCACAGGCGGAAGCCCTCCTGGAAGAGCTCGCGGGCGCGTTCGTCTTGCAAGAAGCTGGCGAGGGCCTCCTTCGTCTGCGGCAGGTCGCTTGTGGACTTGATCTCCATGTCGCGTTTGGCCACGACGAGCAGCGCCTTGCGGGCCGCCTCTAAGTTGCCCTTATTCAGCTGCGCCTCGGCGATGATGAGGTACATCTCGGGGGCATTGATCAGGTAGTTCGACGAGTTGGCCGGTACGCCGGCGGCATTGGCAAACTTGCCACCTAAATAGTAAGGGACGGATTCGCTGCCCTTTTTAGGATCTCGCGCCATGATGGATGTGCGCACGTCAGATGGCTTATACATGGTGCGGAGCTTGGGGCTGGGGCCATAGCTGTAAGAGCTCCAGACGGTGCCCAGCGAAGCGGCGTCGAAGTTCTTCGTCCCGTTGATGGCGAGGGCGAAGATGGACTCCTCGTTGGTCAGTTCGCCGGCGTAGAGTGCGCGGTAATCGGCGGGCGTGGTGGCCAGCTTGGTGATCTTTGAGGAGTCGAGCGCGATTTGGGCGTGGGTGATGGCCTCGTCCCAGTTCTCCATGTAGAGGTAGGTACGGGCCAAGGCTCCGTGTGTGGCTGCCACGCCCAAGTATACCTTCTTGCGACTGTCACCAGCGGCGGCGAAGCGCGTCAGGGCATTCTTAAGGTCGCTCACGATGGCGGCATACGATTGGCCCACGGTGGAGCGCTTCACCTGATCAGTCGTGCTAACGACCTTGTCGGTTATCACAATGCCCGGCTGATCGGAGAAGTCTTTGCCGTTGACCTTGATCTGATGGCCGAAGATGTTCGTCAGATACAGGCGTGTGAGGCCACGCAGGGCGTAAGCCTCGGCCATGTCGCGGTCCAGCGCTTTCTTCTCGGGGGCGGTGGCTTTGTCGTAGAGCTTGGCTGCGTCATGGAGGATGCGGTTGGTGCCGTCGATCACCTTGTAGCCATATTCCCAGCATTCGCCTAAATAGAGATCTGACTCTTGGAGCCCGAAGCTGTAATGATCGTTCCAGTGAGAGGTCTCGGCGTTCCAATAGGACAGGTCGCTTGCGATGTCGCCCATAGCGATGACGTCGCGGCCGGCAAAGCGATAGTTATAGAAGCGATCGTAGGCGCCATTCAGCGCTGCGTCGACGATGGGGACTGCGGTCAGCCCTTCGTCAAGGTCTTGTCCTCGGTGAAACTTCGTCTCGAGGAAGCTGTCGCCGCAGCCCGTGAGGCAGGCCATCAATGCGGCGGCAAAGAGGGTATGGATGATTGTTTTCTTCATTTCTATTCTTCTTATGGATGGGGTCATGGATTAGAATGTGACTTGCACGCCGCCGATGAAGGTGCGCGAAGCCGGATATTGCCAACCGATGTAGCCGTTGTCGTAAGTCTCGGGGTTATATCCGACGAAGTCCTTGGCGAAGAAGGTGTAGAGGTTATCTACAGAGGCATAGAGGCGCACGCGGTTCATGTACGCCTGCTTCGTCAGGCTGGCTGGCAGGGTGTAGCCCAAGGTCAGGTTGCTAATGCGCAGGAAGTCGCCGCTATAGACAAAGCGCGTCGAGCGCTGAGCTGCCTTATAGGGGTCGTTGAAAATGTATTGCGGATACTTGGCGCCCTTGTTCTCGGGTGTCCAAGAGTCTTCCACGACGCGTTTCAGCGTCAGGCGATCGGCCATGCCCCAGCCGGTGAAAGAAGCGCCAGAGTCAAACACTTTGTTGCCCAAGCGATAGTTGAACGTGAGGGAGGCATCGAAGCCTTTCCAAGTGAGGGAGGTGCCGAAACCACCATACACCTTCGGGTCAGCCGAGCCGGCGTAGCGCTTGGCTGCGGCGTTGTAGTCGGAGGTTGTCTCGTTGCCTTCTTCCTTAAGATACCAGAGCGGCTTGCCCGTCTTGCTGTCTACGCCGGCGTATTCCTTCATCTTGAATTGGCGATAGGGGCGCCCCTCTTCGATGATGGTGTAGTTGTATTCGACCGGCTTATGGTCTGCCAGCTCGATCACCTTGTTCTGGTTGTAAGTCATGTTGACGTAAGCCGTCCAGTTGATGGCCTTGTTGCGAACCAGTGTACCGTTGAGTGCCACCTCGAGGCCTTGGTTACGGATGGCCGCGATGTTCTTGAAGAGGGTGCTGAAGCCCGTGGTACGTGAGAGCGGCATCTGATAGAGTGCGTCAGAGGTGTTCTCGTTGTAGAAGTCTACGGAGAGGTGGTAGCGGCTGAAGAAGGAGAGGTCGATGCCGACGTCGAACTTCTTCGACGTTTCCCAGGTCAGCTCCGGGTTGGGGCTTTGCTCGGGTGCGATGCCGGCCACGGAGTTGTAGTTGTGATCAGCGCTGTAATATCCGCGTGCGGCATACCAGTCGATGTCTTGATTGCCGACCGTACCGTAGGATACGCGCAGCATGGCGTTGGTCAGCGCCCGATTATCCTTCAGGAACTCCTCGCCCGTGATGCGCCACTTGCCACCCACTGACCAGAAGTTACCCCAGCGGTGGTTCGATCCGAAGACCGACGATCCGTCGCGACGGAAGGCCAGCGAAGCGTAGTACTTATTGGCATAGGAGTAATGCGCATCCATGAAGTAAGAAGCCAGGCGCGCCTCGCGAATGTCCACTGACTCGTTGCTCCACTTACCTGCGGTGGAGAGTTCACGCATACCCGATGAGGCAAAGGGGAAATCCTTACCCAAGAAATAGCGATAGTGGAAGTTCTTGCGCTGCATCTCCTGGCCGAGCATGATGTTGAGGTCATGTGCGCCGATCGTCTTGAGCCAGCCTGCGATGTTGGTCCAGGTGACGATCGTGGTGCGGGAGTCGTACTGTTCACCCATGCCATTCACATCACGGCCATCGCTGGAGTAGAGGGCGCTGTAGTAGTTGTACTCGTCCAGGTCGTTGAGGTTCACGCCTAACGTGGTCTTGGCATAGAAGCCACGGCCGAGGTCGAGCTGCATGTACGGGCTGAGGTTCACCACCTGCGTATCGGGTAAGGCGGGGGCATTGCTGCCCCTTTCTCCCCTAAGAACCGTACGTGAG
>MIQB01000152.1 GCA_002890585.1 Tannerella sp. oral taxon 808 | reverse complement strand
TGCGCAAACAAACAGCAGAATGACGGCCTCACCGCAAGGCAAGATTTCGGCAATCGCGTTGCATCGTTGCCGAAATCTTGCCGTCTTCATTGATCCCGCATGAATAAGAATGCTTTGACGAGGATCTACTTCGTCCGATACTTCTGATGCTTGCTCCGCGGCTTATCGGGGATAGTCATCTCGATCTTCCCCCCATCCAGTAGCGGACGGAGGTATTGTTTTTGGAAATGAAGGCGGCTCTTTAATCCGATATGCGCCATCATCTCCTCCCGACTGCGAGGCTCTTTGCAGAATAACAGCAATCGTTCCTTCTTACCATGTATGGTGTCATGTATGGTGTCATGTATGGTGTCATGTATGGTGTCATGTATGGTGTTGGGAGCTTCCGGGTAATTGACATTCGGGATGGTGAGGAAGAAATCATTCTGTTTGTTCACGAAAAAGTGAGGTGCCTTGTCCGCGGTGTAGCCGTAGAGACCTGCCGTGGCCTCGAGAATCTTCCTTATCCCGCTGCCTCGTCGCTCCATGTATTTCAAACGGCTGAACACATCGGCCAAAATCGGGTTGCGCCGTTTGGAGATATAGGAGCCGTCATCCAAAGGCTCCAACTCGCCGCCTCCATAAATGCCGCCGGGAGAGGAGATCACCAATCGATCGTCGTACATCTCCACATGCACCTCCGTTCCGCGGAAATCATACGTCCGATGAATGAGCGCATTGACGACACCTTCAAAATACGCCCGCTCGGCATAGTCCGGCTTTTCCATCCTCCCGGTCGCCGTTTTCGTCCACCCTTTCCGCGTATTGCGTCGGATAAACTCGGTCGCACTTTGCAGCAGGTAGATCAAATTACCGCTGTACTCCGCGTCGTCCGTGGCATCTTCAAACACCGATCCCCGCTGCAGGCCGTTCCAACGCGTACAGAAGACTCGGCTGTCGGGCAGCGGACATTGATCGGCAAACAACAGCCCCGCATGAGTCAGCCGCCCGTCCTCCGTCGCCAGACCGAAAGAGACGTAATCTCCTGCATTCATGCGCTGATTCAGTGTGTGCAAGTAGGTGGCCTCAAGCAACGTAAAGCTGTAATCCGTCCGCTGCTTGTCGGTGATCCGACTGTCGTAAGTTTCGTTCCGTCCTTTCAGAATCAACTCATTCAATTGATAATCCGTGGCCGGAACGGATTCGTCGCCCATACGGATATAGGCGGTATGATGGTTGTCGTGGACGTAGTAAAAAGGCGTCTGTTTTCCAGAATCGACCCGGACAGCCAACGCGTTCTTGCCATCACGCGCGATCGGTATGCACTCGAAGGATGGGCGCGGGGTGATGCGCGCCACGATCAGCTCCGTGATTTTACCAATGGTCGTTTGCAGATCATCCAGCCCGACGATCCGGCGCGTTTGATCTTCCACACCGAAATAGAGCGTTCCGCCGATGCCATTGGCAAAGGCGCTCACGCTCTTCAGCCAGCTCTTGGCATTCTTCGTCTCCAAGCGCTCCTTAAAATCACTGTCGCTCGATTCGGCTATCGCAATGTCTTTGACTCTTTTCATCTGTCACCCTGTTTGATGGCCGGCAAAGATAGGCCGATGCCGTAGGGCCGATCGAGACAGACAGCCTCAAACAGGTGCCTGTTTGGGGCACTCCAGATAATCGCACCTTTGCGGTTGGAATATTTCAATGCAAATACACCGTGGATATATCTACAGAGAGCAAAATCAACCGACTGCTAAAGTCCGGGCAGAAGGGAGGGCTATACTTCTCCGGCTGGCTTAGCCAGCAAGGCTATTCCCCCCAGCTGATCGACCGCTATCGCGCCTCGGGTTGGCTATCCGCTTTGTCGAGAGGCGTTGTGTACCGCACTGGCAGCCAGCTTTCGGCTTTTGGAGCCTTGGCGTCGTATAACCAACAAGTAGAAAAAGATCTGCGCATCGCCGCTCATTCGGCCTTGGAACTGTGGGGCTTCAACCATTACGTCCCAATGGGGAAGCCGATATTGGTTGTTGGAATGGATAAGAAAACGGCTCCGCAATGGATGCAGTCAGCGCTTTTCGATCGGGAGTTTCTGCCTTTTTCTTCGTCTCTTTTGTCTAC
The DNA here is from genome assembly GCA_002890585.1 of Tannerella sp. oral taxon 808. Lineage (GTDB taxonomy): Bacteria > Bacteroidota > Bacteroidia > Bacteroidales > Tannerellaceae > Tannerella. Next base: position 1,510 of record MIQB01000152.1, on the reverse strand, counting down.
CTCTCAGGCGGTGACACTCCGTTATCAAGATTGGGAACTGCCTGTCTCCATGCCGGAGCAAGCCTTTATGGAATGCCTGCTGCTTGCTCCCAAAAGGTATGACTACATGGATCTCTTCTATATAATGGAACAACTCACCACCCTGCGTCCGACGGTGGTTCAGTCGCTCCTTGAGGCGACTCAGCACTACCGCATAAGGCGACTTTTCCTCTATATGGCTGAGAAAGCAGGGCATTCGTGGTTTGAGGATCTTGACACCGCGCGCATCAATCTTGGGACACACAAACTGCAATTGATCAAGTCCGGCGTCTATGTCTCCAAATACAAAATGACCGTCCCCCAAGCATTGCATGACTATGAATAATGAACAATATCGGCGTCAAGTCGCACTGCTTATTCGCATTATGCCCGCGGTCTTTCGGATCCAAGATTTTGCCGTGCACGGTGGTACCGCCATCAATCTGTTTCATCAAAACATGCCACGATATTCGGTGGATATCGATGTAACCTATATCCCGATTGCACCTCGGGAGACAAGTTTGGAGGAGATTAATGCGCATCTGTCCAAACTCAAGACAAACATCGAACGCACCATCCCGGGCATCAAAATCATTCACAGGCCAGATGTTTGGAAGCTACAATGTGCATACCAAGGGGCAACGGTCAAAATCGAAGTCAATGGGACAAAGCGAGGCCTTCTCGGAGAGTCCGAAGTGCGGGATCTTTGTCCGAAAGCACAGGCCGTGTTTCAAGCAAATTGCAAAGCACGAGTAGTCTCCTATACTCAGCTCTACGGAGGAAAAATAGCTGCGGCACTTAGTCGGCAGCACCCACGTGACCTCTTTGATTTTTGGCAGATTAAAGCGGAAGATTGGGCGCATGTGAAGAAAGGACTGCTTCTCAATCTCTGTGGTAGCGATAAGCCGATCATAGAATCCCTCGCACCTCACGAGATCAGTCAGGAAGAAGCCCTCGAAAGTCAATTCAAGGGGATGACGGAAATTCCCTTTACCTACGCAGACTATGAGCTTGCCCGGCGGACCTTAATCGACAAGGTCAATACCGGTTTGAATGAGCGTGATCGCTTGTTTCTTCTGTCTTTTGAGCAAGGCATGCCTCAATGGGAGCATTGTGTTTCTGGTGATCTCAGTCATTTCCCGGCCGTACAGTGGAAGATGCAGAACATTCAAAAGCTCAAGGCGCGTAATCCCCTAAAGCACCAAGAAGGCGTAAAGAAGCTCGCAGACTTTCTCGGTATTACCTCCACTTCGGTTTAGCCACAACGAGATGGTTGGCGACTTCTATGGCTTCTTGCGGGCTTGCGGAAGAAGGGGATGCAGCCTTGTGTTGGAGCGGGGCAGGGACAGACAATTGAGCGGATACCTGTTTCTTGCTTTCTGCCTGCTCCTCTTTTTCCGGCGACGTCGGTGGTGTAAGTGAGAGCGCGATCTTCCGATCCAGCTCCGCCGCGTTCCTCTTCAGCGTACGTAGCTCGTCCTCTTTCCGCCAG
>MIQB01000151.1 GCA_002890585.1 Tannerella sp. oral taxon 808 | reverse complement strand
CTTAAAATCATGCCATACCACAAAAAAGAGGCTTTGCAGGCGAATCTCGAGGCCGTCCGCACCCTGCTGGCCTTAGAAAACACGCGTCGCGCGCCGTCGGAAAGCGATCGGGCGACGCTGCGGCGATACAACGGCTTCGGCGGCCTCAAATGCGTCCTCCTTCCGGCCACTGATCCGGCCGACATCGACCGCTGGCCGCGGGATGAACGCACCCTGTTTCCGTTAGTCCGCGAACTGCGCAAAATCATCGACCGAGGCACCTCGGGGAGCGATTCCACGCGCCTTTGGAACAGCCTCAAAAGCAGCGTCCTCACTTCGTTTTACACCGACGAACGCATCGTTCGGGCCATTGCCGCGGGGCTCGGGATGAGCGGTTTACCCTTCCGCCGCATGCTTGATCCGTCGGCTGGGATGGGTGTCTTTTTCCGCGCGCTGGCGGGCGAACAAACGGACGTCGTCTCGTTTGAAAAAGACCTTGTAACGGGGCGAATTTTGCGACTCCTCACGGCCGACAACCCGCGGCAAACTGTCCGCGTCGAAGGCTTCGAAGAGATCGAGGCGCGCGAGGTCGGGCGGTTCGATCTCGTGGCGAGTAACATCCCCTTCGGAAATTTTGTCATCTACGATCGGGCGTACAGCAAGGGTAAAGACGCTGCGAAGCGGGAGGCCACGCGCGCCATCCACAATTACTTTTTCGTCAAGGGGCTTGACTGCCTTCGCGAGGGCGGGTTGCTGGCCTTCATCACCTCGCGCGGCGTAGCCGACAGCCCGACTCCCATTTGCGCGACGGCTCCATCGTGGTGCAAGGCGGACAGATCGGCTATCTCTCTAACCTCCATCTCAGCCCGACGTTCCACCCGATGGATCTGCCGCTTTCGCGTATTTCTCGCCTCAAGGCGTACGTCGAGATCCGCGAGAGCTATCATCGGCTCTACGATTATGAGGCGAACAACCACCTGGCGGACCCGGAGGAGCGTGAGAAACTGAATCGGCTGTACGATGACTTCGTCCGGCGTTGGGGTGCGCTCAATCTGCAGGCCAACGCCGACCTCCTGAAGATGGCAGCCACGGGCGCCGAGATGCTTTTCTTGGAACGAAGTGAGGGGGGACGATACATCAAGGCCGACATCTTTGATCACCCGACGGCCTTCGCCCTGACTGAATCTGTCGCGGCCGATCCGTCAGAGGCGCTTTGCGCATCGCTCAACAAGTTCGGCACGGTGGAGTTGCCCTACATGACATACCTGCTGCCCGTCAATTCCAAGTCGGAGGCCGTGATCAAAGCCATCAAAGAGCGGCTTGTGTGAGCGCGCCGTGTGAGTGGCTTTTTTCGGAAGTCTCACGCGATCATGTCGGTCACATTGGGGTTTCCCCGAGGTGAAATGCTCCGTTTTCTCAGCAAAAGGGGCTTCCACGGGGTGAAATGCTTGGTTTTCTCAGCAAAAGGGGCTTTCCCGGGGTGGAATGCTTCGTTTTCTCAGAAAATGGGGCTTCCCGGGGTGGAATGCTTCGTTTTCTCAGAAAATGAGCTTCACCGGGTGAAATACCCATTTTCTCAGAAAATGAGCGAGCCTGCAGCTGCCCGAGCTCTCGGCCTTCTATGGGGAAGTAGGGAATAGGGAGCAAGGGAAAGCGAGAAAGGGCGATAGGGCTGATGGGTAGCGACTTTTGCCGCATCCTGCCGAGGCCAAGCTCGAGGAGATCAAGGGCTCCATCGCCTTCCATTCAGACAAGATCCGGGAAGCCCGGGTGGATCAAGTACATTTTGAGAGCCAGCTACAGCGTGACGCCGACGGTGTGCCGGCCAATAAATTGTCGGTAAAAGGAGTGCCGGACGGTGCAGACATCAAGGCCGTGGCCGCGCGACTACAGGAGATTGCGGAAAAAGCGCGCACCGAAGGCGAGTACAACAAGATCGGTGAGATCTACGGTTTCCCGGTCATGGTGAAGACGGAGAGCACGGCAAAGGATCTTTTCGATTGCTCCATCAACCGCTTTTTCGTGCAAGGCCGCAGCGGCATTCTCTACACCTATAATAATGGTCGTCTGGCTGCTGATCCGAAGCTCGCCTGCCAAAACTTCCTGAACGCTTTGGAGCGGATCCCGAAAGTCATCGAGACGCATGAGAGGGAGTTGGCCAAGACGAAGGAGCAGATCCCAGTCTTCGAGGCGGCTGCCTCAGGCGTCTGGCGGAAAGAGGACGAGCTGCGTACGCTGAAGAGGAACGCGGCGGAGCTAGATCGGAAGATTGCGTTCTCACTTACACCACCGACGCCGGAAAAAGAGGAGCAGGCAGCGGACAAGAACGTGGTCGGGAAAGGAAACGGTGCCCGTCTTCCTCAAGCGGATAGGGTGAAGCACGACGCGGCGAGTCGTGTGGTGATCGGGAAAATAAAGTGGAGGTAAACTACATGAGAGAGGAGTGTAAGCCCTCTCTCACGGCTTTTAGATCACTCGCACCAAATCGGTTCGTCTTTCCAATGATCAAGAAAGCCGAGTCTGAAGATCGGGATCTCCGGATTTTTCTTTATCAGAGCAAGTATTTTTTGTTTATAAGTCTCCCCGGTGTGAATCGCATTACACAGATAGAGCATGGCGGTAATGATGAAATAGGGCTTCTTCTGCCCTGATTCCGGCAGGGGGCGACTCAGCCATGTTCCTTTCGGTTTTTTGATTTCCATCGGACGTTTGACCATGTTGCGACTCCACACTCGGGAATGATGCGCTACGATATTCCGAAGGTAAGAGATTGCTTCCAGCCAACTTGACAATTCATTGTGCCGATTGAGGCCGAAATCATTAGCTATGCGTGACTTCTCTGGCAACTGATGCCTAAGGTTTTTGTACATCTTGGAAAGCGTACCGAACGTAGCCATTTCAAAAATGACCCAAGCGTCGGGCTGTTCGGCCAAAGCGACGCAGCGCCCACGCTCCCATATGCCGTATTTCCGCTTGTATTCCTTGGCGAAGACTTCACTGCTGCGCATAAACTCCTCTTTGAGATCACGTAAATGTTGCCTGTAAAGCGATTCGTCTACAAAAAGCGAACTGTCCACATAAAATAAACCACCATAAGATTGGGAGAGATGATAAATCATCTTCGCTCGCAATGCGATTTCAATTGATTCGATGGCATCGAACAAGATCAATCGCAACTCCTTGTCAAAAAGGTAATGAGTAATGACCACCTCAAAACACGCTCCCTCGGCAAAGAGATGACGTTCCTTGTCGCGCTGCATTTCCCACCAATAACCTTTTAGACGGTAATAACTGATGCAGCTCAGATAAAGTTCAGCTGCTTTCTGATCATGAATGATCATTCCCCTTTGTTTCAATAATTCGATCTGATCTCGAATGGAGCGTGACGCTTTGTTTGACATGCCATTATAAAAAAATGACCCGCTGGCAGATCTTACGGGATGCCAAGCAGGTACTGTTATCATTGAAACACACGTTTTTCGTGCACAACATATTCATTTCCGTTGCAAAAATAAGTCTTTTTCTTTTCGTCGTAAGAACGGGTCCCGAACAGAGGTGTGTTAGCCCTTGATCCAATATCGGCAGAATGAGAAAACTAAGATTTCGGTAGCGTCGTAACATGATTGCCGAAATCTTGCCTTGCGGTGAGGCCGTCATTCTGCTGTTTGTTTGCGCA
>MIQB01000150.1 GCA_002890585.1 Tannerella sp. oral taxon 808 | reverse complement strand
GCCTCGCTGCCGACCCACACATCCGCATCCTCAACATCCGCGGCTTAGGCTATAAGTTGGTGGTAGAAGAGTAAAAAAAACGAACAGCTAAAAACGAACAACTAAAAATGGCCGGGTACATGCGAGTTGCCCCAGCATGCATCCGGCCACTTTTCGTTTTTCACTTTTCGTTGTTCGTTATTCCATTTCTAACACGCACCACAGCGGATAATGATCCGACAGGCGGACGCGGCGGTCTACGGTGGCTTGGTAGGCCTTCATGTCGCGGGAGTGGAGGATGTGGTCGATGCGGAAGCGGAAGATGCTGCGGTTGTAGCTGATGCCCGGGCCCAAGCCCGACTCTACATAGGCGTCGCCGAGCGAGCCACAGATGGTGCGGTAGGCGTACGAGAGTGGCGTGTCGTTAAAGTCACCACAGACGATGAGGCTGCCGCTGCGCACCTCGCCGATCGCTTCGGCCACGATGCTGGCTTGCTCCGCGCGTATGCGGAAGGCTTGCGAGATTTTCGTCTGGAAGACGTCGCGCACGCCGCCAAAGGTGGAGGTGTTGGCATTGCGGATGAAGTCAGTGTATCGCGAGCGATCCTCCTGAGTCAGCTTAAACGATTCTAAGTGGTTGTTGACCACCGTCACGCGCCGCCCGTGGACGTCGAGCTCGTGGATGGTGGAGCCGTTGAAGGTGCTGTCGTAACGCACCCGCCGCGAGCTTAGGATGGGGTATTTCGAAAAGATGGCCAACCCCGTGGTGTAATGGCGGTAGTAGACTAACGGGCAGTAATAATGATAAGGATACATGCTCAGTGCCCGGGCGATCTTGCCGGCCGAGAGGATGTTTTCGGCGTCACCCTCAAGGTATTCTTGCAGACAAACGATGTCAGCGCCGGAGGTGGCGATGTAGCGGATGATCTCGTTGGGCGCATCGGGTGTGTGATCCTTGTAGCCAAAGCAGCGGACGTTGTATGTGAGCACCTTCAGGGCGTGCTCCTTCGGCGCCTCTGGGCGGAAGAGGTGGAGGGGGGAGTAATACGCGATGGGGCGCCGGCAGATGAGCAGGGCGACGATGAAGAGGAGGATGTAGACGCGGTCGCGCCGCAGGATGCGGATGAGGAGCAGGACGACATTGAGCAGCAGGACGAGGGGGAAGGCCAGTCCGAGGTAGGTGATCGGCGTCAGGCCACGCTCCGGGGGGACGAGGCCGGCGTAGGCCGAAATGAGGAGCAGCAGCAGGGCGGGGATGTGGATGGCATGGCGCGTAGCGTTGCCTATGCGATGGCGTGAACGCTTCATTTCTCACCTCCTCCCTGTGTCCGGCTGGCGTCGAAGAGTGCCTTTTTCTCGTCGGCCGAGAGGCTTTCGTAGCCCGAGCGGCGCAGCTTGTCAAGGATGGTGTCGATGGCGTCGGCTTCGCGGCGTTTGCGCTCTAAGTATTCGCTGTCGCTCTCCGGTCGGCCGCCTCCGCCTGGGACCACCTTCATCCGCTGTGGGCGACGCTTCTTCATGTTGACGAGGTCGTCAATGAGGCGGTTGATCGGAGCCGTGAGGTCGCGTCCGCGTTGTAGTTGTAACGCAAAAAGAAGCCCCCAGAGGGCGCCGCCGATGTGCGCGATATGTCCCCCGGCGTTGCTCGACGTAATCGAGAAGAAATCGATGGCGAAGACACCGAGCGCGAGGTAAAGGAGCTTCACCCGACCGAGAAGGATGAGCTCCACGGCGTAATCTTTACGGTAAAACGAGACTGCAAAGACGATGGCCATGACCGAGGCTGAGGCTCCCATCAGGTAGTTCGTCATGCCCATGCTGCGGAAGTAGGGGAAGACGGCGTAAGCGGCCACATAGAACAACGCCCCGGCAATGCCGCCCGTGAGGTAGATGCCCACTAACCGGCGCCCATCGAAAAAGCGCAGGAAGAGGCTCCCGAAGACGTAAAGCCAAAGCATGTTGAAGAGCAAATGCAGGACATCGACGTGCAGGAACATGTACGTCAGCAGGGTCCACGGTTGGCGCACGAGCAGCCCCACATCCGACGGCGCTTGCAACAACGTAACGAACGCCATGCCTTTGTGGCCACACAGCTGAAGGATGATGAACACCACGCGCACGACGATGAAGACGCCTACATTGATGTAAAGCAGCTTCGTCAGCAGGCTCCCAGCCTCAAACGACCGGCGGAGCTTAATAAGCAGATCGTCCATTGCTACGGTCTTTCTTACGCCAATAAAGGATCATGAGTAAGCCGAAAAGCATGCCTCCCAGATGCGCAAAGTGCGCCACGTTGTCGCCACGGAAGTTGGCCACACCCATGAAAAGCTCCACCAACCCGTAGAAGATCACGAAGTATTTGGCCTTGATCGGTATCGGCACGAACATGACGTAGAGCGGGACGTCGGGGAAGAGCATGCCGAAGGCCAACAGCACACCGAAGACGGCACCCGAGGCACCGATGGTGACGAGCTGGTTCGCGCTGGGGTTCATCGCCACCATTTGCATGACGCTGAAGCCGTAATTCGCCGCAACCGCTTGGATCTGGAAATACCACACCGCCTCTTGCACCAACGCCGCACCGATGCCCGAGACGAGGTAGAAGATGAGGTAGCGCCGCGACCCCCACGTGACCTCTATCGATCGCCCAAACATGAAGACGGCGAACATGTTGAAGAAAATATGCGCAAAGGAGTGCGTGTCGTGCAGAAACATGTACGTGATTGGCTGAAACCAGTGGAACGAGTGGGTGCCCGGGAAGTGCAGCCCGGCCAAGTCGACGAGGTCTTTTTTAGCATGCGCTAAAACCAAGGTCGCCAGCCAGCAGAGGGCGTTGATGATGATCAGGTTCTGCGTGACCGGCGGCATTTGCATCGTATGGGATGATCTGTTTTGCATCATTGATTCTCTATCTATGTACGTGATTTTTCTTGTTGCGCGCCAAAAGTACGGCAGATTTCCTGCGCTATGTTTCGGCTCTTAGGAGTGCGAAAAATGCCCCTCCCCTCCGATGCGCCAAAAAAGACTCTTACTGTCCTCATTCAATTATCCCTTTTATATTTGGCGCGCCAATCCGGGTGAAAATAAGCGGGTTGACACTTGATAAATGCTTTACATTACCATTTAATTACTATATTATGAATAAAACAGAATTCATTGAGGCCGTATCGGCAAAGTCAGGCCTGAGCAAAGCTGACGGTAAAAAGGCGGTGGATGCGATGGTTGAAACCATCCTGAGCGAGATGGAAAAAGGCGAGAAAGTCTCGATCCTGGGCTTCGGATCATTCACCGTGGTGGATAAGGCACCCCGCAAGGGCGTGAACCCGCGCACCAAGGAGGTTATCGACATCCCTGCTCGCAAGGTCATCAAGTTCAAACCAGGAGCTGAGATGCTGAGCTCGGTAAAATAAGATACTCTTCTTGTTTCTCCAGCCCCCCCCCGGAAAGGAAAGAACATAGAGGCTGCCCGTCCGATCATCAGCGATCGGGCGGCAGCCTTTTTTATATCCAAAGGGATGCGGACGCCCGCCCATCCGCCATGTGGGGGCAAAAAGGCATGCCCGCGAGCGGGAGCCATAGTTTATGGCTCACAGCGGACTGAACCCCTGAGGGTTCAGGGTCACTTTTCGAAAAGCAGGACTAAACCCTGAGGGTTCAGCATCACTTTTTGAAAAGCAGGACTA
>MIQB01000149.1 GCA_002890585.1 Tannerella sp. oral taxon 808 | reverse complement strand
CGGCCATGCCAATGAAGCTGCCTACTTCGATCATGTCCGGAAGCACGGTGTGCGACGTGCCCCGCAGTGAGCAGACACCCTCGATGGTAAGCAGGTTGGAGCCTACGCCTGCGATCTTCGCCCCCATGCGGATCAGCATGGCGCAGAGTTGCTGGATGTAGGGTTCGCAGGCAGCGTTGTAGATCGTCGTCACGCCCTCGGCCAGCACGGCGGCCATGAGGATGTTGGCCGTCCCCGTGAGCGAAGCCTCGTCGAGGAGCATGTAGACGCCACGGAGCTTCTCAGCCCGCAGTTCGCCTGTGCGGCGGGCGGTGTGGTAGATCATCTCGGCGCCGAGCTTGCAGAAGCCAAGGATGTGGGTGTCTAAGCGCCGCCGCCCAATCTTGTCGCCGCCTACGTTTGGCAGGATGGCTCGCCCGAAGCGCGCCAGCAGTGGCCCGGTCATCATCACCGACCCGCGCAACGAACCGGCACGACGCAGGAAGTCGTCTGTCTCCAAATATTTCAGGTCGACGGCGTCAGCTTGAAACGTGTATACCCCTTCCGAGGGGTGCTCCACCTTCACGCCCATGTCGCTGAGCAGGCGAATCAGGTTGGCCACGTCGAGGATGTCGGGGATGTTGCGGATCTCCACCTTTTCGTCGGTCAGGAGCGTGGCGCAGATCACTTCGAGCGCTTCATTCTTGGCGCCCTGCGGGACGATCTCGCCGCGCATCCGATGCCCCCCCTCGATGACGAACGAGCTCATCTCTTCTTGCGGTTCTTTTTGTTGCGGTTCGGGTGGGCTGCTGCGGCGGCCACTTGTTGCAGCTCGCGGCCGTCGATCAGCTTCAGGTTGCCTTCTTTCAGGTCGATCAGTCCGTCAGACAGCAGGGCGAGGTCTTTGAAGATCTTCGCATCGCTCACGGTGTCTTTGCTGTTCCATGTCACATAGGAGCGCTTCATCTGGTTGGCGAGCGAGAGGACGAGGTAGTCCTTGGCGGCGCTGTTTTCCATCTCTGTGGCTTTCCCGACCATCTGCTCCATGATCTTGCCGTATTGGCGAAAGCGGAAGCGGGTGCTGACGTAGGGGATGCGTGGCGGCCGGGCCTTTATGTCGGCCTCTCGGACGACCTCGTAGGGGTAATCCACGTCTAATTTGAAGTCGGACATGATGGCTAAGTGATCCCAGAGGATATGCTTGAAGTCGTTCACATCGCGTAGTTGGGGGTAAAGGTTGCCCATGATCGAGATGATGGCGTTTGCACAACGGTTGCGCTCCGCTCGGTCTTTGATCGTCACGCAGTAGTCGACCAGCTTCTGGACGCTGCGCCCGTACTCGGGTAGGATCAATTGCTTTTCGGCAGTGTTATACTTCATTTTTAGCTTAATAAAATGTTGATGAGAACGCAAAAGTAGATGTTCCCTCCAATTGGAAAAGTGCGCCCAGGGCTTCACCTTGGGCTATCATCCACCGAGCCTTCAGCCCGGGCATGTACCCGATGTGGCCGCCGGATCATAGCCCGGGGCGCCCCCCGAGGAACGAATGCGCGGTACGTGCACCGTTACGCAAAGAAGGGCGGACACAAGGCCCGCCCCTACACGGCATTGCGTCAGAAGCGCGTGCTGGCGCCGCCTCCACCGCTGCGTCCGCCGCCCCAGGAGCCACCGCTCGAGCTGCCGCCGCCGCTGCTCCACGAACGGCTGCTGCTGTCGTCGGATGAGTCTCTGCGCGAGCTGCCGCTAAACCAACCCTCTTTGAGGACCTTCTCCTCCTTCACGTGGCCACAGTCGATGCAGACGTAGTGGTAAGTCCACAGCTTGCCCACACGTTGGGCACGTCCTTCACGCGGTAGGTGGTCTGTGCCGTGGCGCTCCATGTGGACAGGCCGAACAGGAGCGCGATGAGTAGGTGATGTAATCGGTTCATGGGCTTTATGGGTTACAGGTTACGAGTTACGAGTTACGAGTACCGGGCACTTGTAACTCGTAACCTGTAACTCGTAACCTGTAACCCGAAACCCGTCAGCTGTCGCTCTTCACGCCGCGGAGGATCTTCTCGTAGGCCTCGGCATTGTGGATGATGCGGAGGGCTTCGTGGAGGCTTTCGTTCTCGTCGTTGATGATCTGGAAATACTCGCTCATGTCGAAGAGGTCGCGGGCGATGAGGGCCTTGAGCTGGAGGGCGATCAGGGGGCGCGACTTGGCGTACTGGGCGGAGTCGAAGGCGATGGAGTCGGTGGTGGCGCGGGCGCGGAGTTCACGGAGCAGGTCGTCGCCGACGGTGAAGCGGCTGCGGAAGTCGGAGAAGGTGGGGTATTGCTTGCGCAGGGCTTTGCGATGGCTGTCGATGTAGCTCATGGCTACGCGGTTGATGACGCCAAGGGCGACGACTTTGCGGTGATAGTCGGTGTAGCGTGTGGTGTCGATCGGGACGAAGCGGTCGGGCATGATGCCGCCACCGCCATAGACGGTGCGGTGGTTGACGAGGGTGTGCGACCGGAGCGAGTCGGGGAAGTGGATGCTGTCAGCATTCATCAGCTCGCCGCGGTTGTAGCGGTCTATCAGGTCGTGGTTGTAGGCTGCGGCGTCGCCACCGGTGTAGGGCTTTTGGATGTTGCGGCCGCCGGGGGTGTAGTAGCGGGCGATGATTTGTCGGGCAGGGGGATGGGGCGCTGCACGAGGCCCTTGCCGAAGGTGCGACGGCCGACGATGACGCCGCGATCCCAGTCTTGAATGGCGCCGGAGACGATCTCGCTGGCTGAGGCCGACGACTCGTCGACGAGGATGACGAGGCGGCCGTCCTCGAAGTTGCCCGTCGGGGTGGCCTTGGCCTCTTCGCGCGGCGAGTTGCGCCCTTCGGTGTAGACGATCAGGCGGCCATTGGAGAGGAACTCGTCGGCGAGCTCGCAGGCGATATGTAGGTAGCCGCCGCCGTTGCCCTGGAGGTCGAGGATGAGGTGCTTCAGGCCTTGCCCGCGGAGGCGGGTGAGGGCTTCGCGAAACTCATCGTCGGTGGTGTTGGCAAAGCGGTTCAGGCGGATGTAGCCCGTGGTGGAGTCGACCATGTAAGCGGCGTCGAGGCTATGGACGGGGATCTTGCCACGGATGATCTTGAACTCGAGTAGCCCCTTGCGGCCGCTGCGCTCCACCTTGACGCGCACCTCGGTGCCCTTCGGCCCACGCAGGCGGCGCATGACGTCGTTGGTCTTCATCTTGACGCCTGCGATGACGGTGTCGTCCACCATGATGATGCGGTCGCCGGCCATGAGCCCGACGCGTTCGGAGGGGCCGCCGGAGATGACTTGGATGACGTAGAGCGTGTCGGTGAGCATGTTGAACTGTATGCCGATGCCGTCGAAGCCGCCTTGGAGCGGCTCGTTGAGGTCTTTCGTCTCCTCAGCGTCGGAGTAGGCGGAGTGGGGGTCGAGCTTGTCGAGCATGCCGACGATGGCGTCTTCGACGAGCTTCTTGCTGTCGGTGCTGTCCACGTAGAGGTTCTGGATGGCGTAAAGCGCGAGGGAGAGTTTGCGCGCGTTCTCGTCTGGCCATAGGGATCGCTGGGCGCGGACGTGGCCCGTCATCAGCAGGCTGCCGATGAGGAGCAGGAGGTATACTGTTTTCTTTCTCATAATCTGTTTTGTTCGGGGGGGCGGTGCCTACCCTTTCAATGTATTGTCAATAATCAGCCGCATGGTTTGGCCCGAATCAGGGGTGGGTTTT
>MIQB01000148.1 GCA_002890585.1 Tannerella sp. oral taxon 808 | reverse complement strand
TGGCTGCACGATTACAGGAGATTGCGGAGAAAGCGCGCACCGAAGGCGAGTACAATAAGATCGGTGAGATCTACGGGTTTCCAGTCATGGTGAAGACGGAGAGCACGGCGAAGGATCTTTTCGATTGTTCTGTCAACCGCTTTTTCGTGCAAGGTCGCGACGGTATCCTCTATACCTATAACAATGGTCGTCTGGCCACTGATCCGAAGCTCGCCTGCCAAAACTTCCTGAACGCTTTGGAGCGGATCCCGAGAGTCATCGAGACGCACGAGAGGGAGTTGGCCAAGGTGAAGGAGCAGATCCCGGTCTTCGAGGCGGCCGCCTCAGGCGTCTGGCGGAAAGAGGACGAGCTGCGTACGCTGAAGAGGAACGCGGCGGAGCTGGATCGGAAGATTGCACTCTCACTTGCACCACCGACGACGGAAAAAGGTAAAACTTCGATTGATGAGACTTCGATCAGAGAGAAGGCTTCCGCAGGGGAACAGCCAACCGTCAAGGCCGAACTTCCACAGTCCGCGAACGATACTAGGCTGAAGATGAGCAGCGGGTGGAGGTGAAAAGATCGCGTAAAATCTTCAAATTATCCCTTAAAAATTAAGCCTATGGTAGCAAAATTTCGAATGTCCGGGAATACGATATAGAAGGTCTCTATTTTTTTGAAAGAAATCTGCCATCCCGCTGTATGTAATATAGATCGGAGTAGTTTCTGAGCCTAAATACTTTAGGCCTTCTCCAAGTCTTTGTGCCTGTATACCCATCAACTTCATGGTTCTTAACAGCTTGTTGTCACATTCAGCCAATAAAATATCATTCTTGTTCTCATAGATTGGTTCCATAGCATATAGCATAAGTTGTTTGAATAGAGTGAACCCACAATTAGCATCTGAGTTGACAGCAAATCGCCCTATATGCCAAATGGTAGCTCTACTATTAGGAAGGAGATGCGTAAAAGATGCCAAATGGAAGTGTGTTTGTATCGGAAGTTTTTGCCTTCGATCCCAATTCATCAGTCGGATCGATCCGATAATTTGATCATCATAGGTCGCGGCTACTAATATGTGGGAATATGCCGAATAACTCAATTCTTCTTTATAAACTGAAAGTATTTCGTCCCTATAATCATTCTCGACTCCTTTTGTATGGTGTTTGTAATTCTGATAAACAACAAACTCAGCGAGTTGATATAGTTTACATATAGGTAATTGATGAATGATGTAATGATTGCACATTGAAGTAGGTCTATTCATTATTCGTATGTCTTGTCTATTTTCAATAAATTGAAAACATGCATGGTGTACACAATGATCATTTTTTTATGTAGTCCGTTCATCGATAAGGAAGATCTCTTTTATTTGTGGCAATATTTTATTGCCTATGTTTAAGAAAGAAGATTTTTTTACAGAATATACAGTTTCCGCCGTTTCTGACGAGGAATACGCAAAAGCGTCTTCGTATATAGACCATTTCATGAAAGCATTTGCAAATACCACATACAAGAGTCTTTATCTCATTGATTATTATAAGAAGACGTTCTTGTATGTGTCGGAAAATCCACTGTTTCTCTGCGGCCTTTCTCCTAAAGAAATGAAAAAATTGGGATTTGATTTCTACTTGAAATATGTACCCGAGAATGAACAGAGAATGTTGCTTGAGGTAAATCATGCAGGTTTTCAATTTATTAAGAGGATCAAGCCCGAAAAACGATGCGAGCATACAATCTCTTATGACTTCCACATTCTTCCGCCCCAAACGGGATCGCTTCTCATCAACCATAAGATTACTCCGGTTTTGTTGACTACAAAAGGAGACATTTGGTTAGCTTTATGTACCGCGGAACTTTCATCGGAATCGGCTTCAGGATATGTTGAGATGACTTGTCGAACAAATAGCAAACTATGGAGACTTGAGTACGGCTTATGGAAAGAATATTCAGGTATTGAATTGAACGAAAATGAGCGCTTAATGCTGCGATTAACTGCTGAAGGGTTCACTATAGAAAAGATTGCGGAGAAGCTCTTCAAGTCGGTAGAAACAGTCAAATCTTACCGTCGATCTGTATTTAAGAAATTGGAGGTTGGCAATATTACGGAAGCAATTACGGCCTCAATTAGTAAAAAATTGATCTGAATATGAGTTATTCAGTTTGATATTGATCTTCTATGATTGAAGAGAGATAAAAGTCCGGATACCACTTCACTTGGTATCTGGCGGCAAGGCAGAATAGCAGATTAGTGCAGAGCCCGCCGACTATCCACGAAGCGACAGATAACTGAGGTGGAGGAGCAGGACTTTTTTCTGCTTCGTAACGTGCCATTATATCCTCAAGCCACCGTTTGGGTCTTCCCCCAAAACGGAAGTAGTCAATAACCTTCCGTTGAACTAATCGTGCTTCAAAATTGTGATGATCGTCCGAGAGATCGCTCAATTGCGATCCATTAGGTGAAACAACCATCACCAATCCACCCCAACCAAGGTTGTAAGGGTGCAATACCGGTATTTTGCATTGCCGACAATACGCATCGAACAGAAACGGTACATTTGATGAGAAATCAAGTGCATTAACGGCCGCGGAATGTCCTTCGAGTAATTCAACCATATTGTCTTTATCTATAAAGGAATTCACAGCTGTGATATTTGCGCTTGGATTGATGCTTAGCAGTCTTTCTTTCAACGCTTCGACCTTTGGTTTCCCAATGTCGCACATCCGATAATTCTGTCGGTTCAGATTCGATTCTTCTACTTTGTCTCCATCCACAATGGTCAGCGTTTCAAATCCGAATCTGAGCGCACATTCAGCAATGATACTGCCGATACCTGCACCACCCAAAAATACTCGGAACCCACGTACTTGCTCTTGCTCTTCCGCATCTACGTAAATGCGGTTCCTGCTATATCGTTCTTTCATTTCTCTGATTTTTACCGCAAAAGTTGACAAGACCAAAGAAAATCGCATTACACAAAAGTGTATTTCTTCCCTAAAAATGCGTTTTTGACCTCACCCCTTCATCAGCCCCTGTAGCTTCGGGTCGGATTTGATGCGGGCGATTTCGGAGTCCACGAGCGAGAGGATCTCCTGTTTGATTTGGCGATAGTTCGCGTCGATGGAGGCTTTCATCGTGTCGTTACCTGCAGCGTCGCGGAAGTCGGCGATGACAGGGATTGGGCGGTAGGACTTCATCTCGGCTGACACTTTGGCGGTATCGACCACAATCTCCGCATGGAAGATCTTCTGCTCGATGCGTTCGTCGAAGTTGTCGGACACGGCGCCGACAAACATGCCCTGCGTCAGGTTGCTGATCTTCGAGGCCGGGATCAGGCTGTCCATTTGCGTGTTGATCGAGGTCGAGACGTCCTGCCGATTGATGGAGACGGACTGCCTTCTTTGCAGGACTTTGCCGAACCTTTCGGAGAGCGTCTTGGCAGTTTCGCCCACCACCTGCCCCGAAAACACATTCCCGACCGTGTTCTGAATCACCCGACTTTCCTTTTCACCGTAGTCGCGTGTGAGCTGCGAGAAGTCCTGAAAACCGAGGCAGACAGCCACCTTGTTACTGCGCGCCGTGGCGATCAGGTTATCGAGACCGCGGAAGTAGATCGTCGGTAGCTCGTCGATGATGACTGAACTTTTGAGCTGCTTTTTCTTGTTGATCAGCTTCACAATGCGGCTGTTGTATAGCCCGAGGGCGGCTGAGTAAATGTTCTGTCGGTCGGGATTGTTGCCTACAACTAAGATCTTCGGCGACGCGGGATTGTTGATGTCGAGCGTGAAATCGTTGCCCG
>MIQB01000147.1 GCA_002890585.1 Tannerella sp. oral taxon 808 | reverse complement strand
ACTGAAAACAATGGAGATACGAAAGGAAGTCGTCGAATAGTTTTGCAGAGGTCTCAATCGAGGTGTTGCGTCACTCACAACGCACGCTTTGTTTGTAAGCCATAGGGAAGGGTGTCTTCACTGAGGCGGGAAGGGCCTATTCCCCTTCTGTCCGCGGAGTGTCGGCGGTCATCTCACGGAGCAGGGCGAGGGCTTCGTTTTCGTGGCGCTCCATGATGGTGCGGGCTCCGGGGGCTTTGTCGTCAATGCCGCAGAGGTGCAGGATGCCGTGGATGATGACGCGGCGAAGCTCATCGGGGTAGGCTGTGCCAAACTGTGCGGCGTTGGTGCGGACGGTCTCGAGAGAGATGATGATGTCGCCAGAAATGGTGTCGCCCTCGGAGTAATCGAAGGTGATGATGTCGGTGTAATAATCGTGTTGCAGATAGGTGCGGTTGGTGTCGAGCATCCGGTCTTCGGTGCAGAAGAGGTAGGCGATGTTGCCTACCTGTTTGCCGTGCAGCTCGGCCACGCGGCGGATCCAAGCCGAGGTTAGGCGGCGGGGGAAGTTGGGGCGCTTCACGCCTTCGACGCTGTAAGAGATCATTAGCTGAAGAATAAATAGGTCATGAGGATGGCGGTGATGGCCCCGGCGAGGTCGGCCAAGAGGGCGCAGGGGATGGTATAGCGAGTGCGGCGGATGGCAATGCTGCCGTAGTAGACGGCGACGATGTAAAAGGCCGTGTCCGTGGAGCCTTGGGCAACGCAGGCCAATCGGCCGACGAAGGAGTCGGCACCGTAGGTCCCCATCGCATCGAGCATCATGCCGCGCGAGCCGCTTCCGCTGAGGGGCTTCATGAGTAACGTGGGCAGGCCTTCGACGAAGGACGTGTCCCACCCGACGGCGTCAACGATCCAGCGTAATCCGTCAATCAACAGCCCCATCGCACCTGAGGCGCGGAAGACGCCGACGGCCACGAGGATGGCTACGAGGTAAGGCACGATGCGGATGGCGGTGCCAAAGCCCTCCTTGGCGCCCTCGATGAAGGCTTCGTATACGTTCAACTTCTTGCGGACACCAGCCACGATGAAGCCGCAAATGATGGTGAAGAGCAGCACGTTGGCCGCGACGGTGGAGTAAAGCGAGACCTGCTCCGGTGGGAGGCTGCGGAAGAGCCACACTAAGCCGCCGATGAAGGCTACCGAGCCGGCGAAGAAGAGCAGCAGGCTGCGGTGCAGCAGGTTGATGCGCTGCATGAGTGCTACGGCGATGATGGCCGTCAGCGTGGCTACGGAGGTGGTGAGCAGGATGGGCAGGAAGACGTCGGCGGGGTTGGCGGCGCCGTATTGCGCGCGGTACATCATGATCGTGATCGGCACCACGGTCAGCCCCGAGGCGTTGAGGTTGAGGAACATGATCATGGCATCGCTGGCCGTGTCTTTGCGCGGGTTTAGCTCCTGGAGCTGCTGCATGGCGCGCAGGCCGATGGGGGTGGCGGCGTTGTCGAGGCCGAGCATGTTGGCCGAGATGTTCATGAAGATGGATCCGGCGGCGGGGTGACCCGCGGGGACGCCGGGGAAGAGCCTGCCGAAGATGGGGGCGGCCAGTCGGGCGAAGGCGGCTACGAGGCCTGCGCGTTCGCCGATCTTCATCAGCCCGAGCCAGAGCGAGAGGATGCCGGTCAGACCGATGGAGACGTCGAAGCCTGCGCGGGCGGAGGTGAAGGTGGAGGAGACGATCTCGGTGAAGACGTTCGCATCGTGCATGAAGATGAGCCGGCAGGTGGCTACTGCAAAGGCGATCACGATGAAGGCGACCCAGATGTAGTTGAGCGTCATGCCGGACTCAAATAATAGTAATAGGATGTGCCAAAAAGGCAGCTCTCTGTGCTTAATGAATCAATTGAACTCTTCCCCAAAGCGGATTTGCGCGTCGGCCATGAACTGCTTGATGCGCTGCTCGTCGCTCTTGCGACAGATGAGGAGGACGTTGCCGGACTCGACAACGATGTAATCCTTGAGCCCCTGAACGATGGCCAAGCGATGGTGATCTTCGAGCGCGATGATGTTGTCTTCCGCCTCGTAGAGCATGGCGCGGGTCTTGAGAACGGCGTTATTAGCTGCATCTCGCGGTGCGATGTCGAAGATGGAGCCCCAGGTGCCGAGGTCGGCCCAGCCGAAATCGACGCAGAGCATGTAGACGTTGTCGGCCTTTTCCATCACGCCGTAGTCGATCGAGATGCTGGGGCAGAAGGGGAAGTGCTCCTCGATGAAGGCTTCCTCGGCGGGGGTGTTGAACTTTTCGGGGCCGATGTCGAAGCGTGCCGAAATGTCAGGCAGGTGGCGACGGATGGCTTCGAGGATGGTGTCGACGTTCCAAACGAAGAGGCCGGTGTTCCAGAAGAATTCGCCGCTCTCCATGAAGACCTGTGCCAGCTCGCGGTTTGGCTTTTCGGTGAAGGTCTTGACCTTCACGAAGTCGCCCTGGTGCGAGTCGCTGCTTTGGATGTATCCGTAGCCCGTCTCGGGGCGGGTTGGTTTGGCGCCGAGGGTGACGAGCGCGCGGTGGTTGGCTACGAAATCGAGCGATTTGCGGACGGCCTCGAGGAACTCGTATTCCTTGAGCACGAGCTGGTCGGAGGGGACGACGACGATGTTGGCCTGTGGGCAGCATGCCTTGATGCGGTAGGAGGCGTAGGCGATGCAGGGCGCGGTGTTGCGCCGGGCGGGCTCGGCCAGGATCTGGTCGTCGGCGAGGAAGGGGAGTTGCTCCTTGACGAGCCGGACGTAGCGTCGATTGGTGACGATGTAGATGTGTTCTCGGGGGATGATTTTCTCAAAGCGGTCGACGGTCATTTGCAGGAGCGAGCGCCCCGTGCCGAAGAAATCGAGAAACTGTTTCGGCCTGTTTTCACGGCTGAAGGGCCAGAAGCGGCTACCGATGCCGCCGCCCATGATGACGCAATAATTATTGTTCATAGTAAGGTGTTCTATTCTGTGCAGCAAAGGAAAGAAAAGGAGATTAGTCGAGGAGCATCGGTGGTATGCGGTGCAGGTGCGGATGGAGAACGTGTGGAGGCTGTCGCGTGACGTCACCGGAAGATGGAGACAGGCTGATTGGCTACCGGATGAAACAGATGGGATAACACATGAACAAAGTTCGATCGTACATGATCGAATTTTGATAGTGTGTGAACAAAGATACTACCGCCAGCCATGTGCGAGCGATACTGGGAGTCTTGCAAGTAGACGTTGTTGCGTTCCTCTTCACCCGTGGAAGTCGGATCCTGAAAGTTTAGCTTAGTGCCCTTGTTGATGATGATGTTGCCGCGCTTACCTGCATCCACTAACAGGTTGCCCTTGTTGCCCAAGTGTTCCAGACTCAGCTTTGTGACTTGGGGAGTTACAACTTCCTTGCGAATACCTGGAGCATAGCTGTTGATATTCTCGTCTCTTCCGCAATGGCCGAGGCCGAAGATGATGCCCGCG
This sequence comes from Tannerella sp. oral taxon 808, assembly GCA_002890585.1. GTDB lineage: Bacteria > Bacteroidota > Bacteroidia > Bacteroidales > Tannerellaceae > Tannerella. Next base: position 328 of record MIQB01000147.1, on the reverse strand, counting down.
TGTTCGTACATCATCATCGTGTCCTTTTGGCGATTGTGCAACAAGCCGCTGCTCCACGTGCTACCGCACTTGTATTCGCTGGAGAAGGGGATGGTGATCTCCGTGTTGGTGGTGCCACCCTTCGTCAGCTCGTTCCGCATCTGTACAACGTAGATGTTGCCACCATTGTAGCGGCTCGTATCTCCCTGATCTTGATAGCCGGCACGAATCTTCAGCGATTGCTTCTTCTGATTTGCTGCATCCTTATAGGAGATTGTCGCACGGTCATTTGTATGGAGTCTATTGTTATGTGTCCGAATGTTCTTAACTTTATGTAGTTCAAACCCAA
>MIQB01000146.1 GCA_002890585.1 Tannerella sp. oral taxon 808 | reverse complement strand
AATCATGTTAAATAACATACGCTATTGACGCTTTCTGTATTACAGTTCGTCCCTACAATTGGCGGAGATCAAAAACTGGCGCGCGGGGCTTGCCGCCAAGTGATGCCGCCGCCCCCGCTGCCCACGCGCGGGCGCCCAATGAGGTTCATACTTCTTCCTACTTTTGTCATGCGATTTGGCAGAATATGAACGAAGAAGATCAGAAAATATGGGCCGTGCTCGAGGTGAGATTGCAGGATGTGATCACCCTCTGCGATGAACGGAAACAAACCATCGAAAGCCTGACCCAAACCATCCACCAGATGGAAGCTGATTACCGCACATTGCATGCTAAATACACCGACCTGCTGACGGCGGGCTACATCGTTTCGGCCGAAGAGGACGAACGAAAGGCAGCAAAGAAGCGACTGTCAGACTTGGTGCGGGACGTAGACAAGTGTTTGGCGCTATTGAACGGATAACGAAGCCGTGAAAGCGAACGAGTTCATCATCCATTTGGAAATAGCCGGAAAGAAATATCCGGTCACGCTCACGCGAGGCGATGTGCGGACAGAGCGACGAGTGCGCGAGGCCGCCCGACGTGTGCAACAGATGTATCTGGAGCGTAAAAACCAATTCTCGAAGGTGGTGGACGATAAAGACCTGCTGGCGATGGTGGCTATACAGCTGGCCACGGACATGATCCCCCTGGAGGAACGCAACGACACGAAGCCCTTCACGGAGCAGATACGCCGATTGACAGGTGAACTGGAATGTTACCTCAAGGAGAATCGTTGAACCATCGGCGGACGGGGAGGCATGAAGAGATTCTGGGTAGCGAGGGGACGTATATATATAGAGAATGCAACGCACTTGTTCTTTTTGGAGCAGCCGACGGACGAGGGAAGAGGAAGAGTTCCCCCCCCGCCTCCGGCGCAGAAAAAGGGCAGGTGCTTTTTTATAATCACACATAAACACAGAAAAACGAAATGAGTTGGATATGGATGATCGCAGCCTTTGTCGCCGGAGGACTGGTGGCGGGGCTGGTGATGACCTTGCTAAACAAGGCTACGCACGCCAAGCGCATGGAAGAGATAAACCGTGAAACGGACGTGATGAAGAAGAACAAGATGCTGGAGGTGAAGGAGAAGTTCCTGCAACTGAAGGCGGAACTGGAAAAGCAGGTGACTGCACGCAACACGAAGATTCAGGCCGTGGAGGCAAAGCTCAAACAATGCGAGATGGGCCTCACGCAACGCCAGGAAGAGCTGCAACGCAAGCTGGAGGAGGCCGACATCGTGAAGGAGAACCTGAATAACCAGGCGATACTGATCGAGAAGAAGAAGCAAGACTTGGAGAAGATGCACCAGCAAGAGGTGGTGCACCTGGAGACCATCTCGGGTCTCTCGGCCGGAGAAGCAAAGGAGCGACTGATCGAGTCGCTGAAGGATGAGGCGAAGTCGGATGCAGCGTCTTACGTGAGCGAGATCATGGAGGAAGCGAAAATGTCGGCCAACATGGAGGCGAAAAAGGTGGTGATCAAAACCATTCAGCGCGTGGCTACAGAGACGGCTATCGAGAACTCCGTCACCGTCTTTCACATCGATTCGGACGAGATCAAGGGCCGCATCATCGGGCGTGAGGGGCGCAACATCCGCGCTTTGGAGGCGGCTACGGGTATCGAGATCATTGTGGACGACACGCCTGAGGCTATCGTGCTCTCAGGTTTCGACCCCGTGCGCCGCGAGGTAGCTCGGCTGGCGCTCCATCAGCTTGTACTCGACGGCCGCATCCACCCGGCACGCATCGAGGAGGTCGTTAACAAGGTGCGCAAACAGGTAGAGGAGGAGATCATCGAAACGGGCAAACGCACGACGATCGACCTCGGCATCCACGGGTTGCATCCGGAGTTGGTGCGATTGATCGGTAAGATGAAATACCGTTCGTCGTATGGCCAGAACCTGTTGCAACATGCGCGTGAGACAGCGAACCTCTGCGCCGTGATGGCCGCTGAGCTGGGCCTGAATCCGAAGAAGGCGCGCCGCGCGGGATTGCTGCACGACATCGGCAAGGTGCCCGACGACGAGCCAGAATTGCCGCACGCCATCCTTGGGATGAAGGTCTGCGAGAAGTACAAAGAGAAGCCCGACATCTGCAACGCCGTCGGTGCGCATCACGACGAGATAGAGATGCAAACCCTGCTCGCCCCCATCGTGCAAGTCTGCGACGCCATCTCCGGCGCCCGCCCCGGTGCCCGTCGCGAGGTGGTGGAGGCCTACATCAAGCGCCTCAACGACCTCGAGCAGCTGGCCATGTCGTACCCCGGCGTAGTGAACACCTACGCCATACAGGCCGGCCGCGAGCTGCGCGTCATCGTCGGTGCAGACAAGATCGACGATAAGGACACGGAGAGCCTCTCCGCTGAGATTGCCAAGAAGATACAAGACGAGATGACCTACCCGGGCCAAGTCAAGATCACCGTCATCCGCGAGACGCGCGCCGTGAGCTACGCCAAATGACGGCCAGAGACTACTACGAACTCCACCCCTACTACTTCTAACTACTTATTATTCCATTGATATGAAGTTTTTCTTAGACACAGCTAATCTGGATCAGATCCGGGAGGCCAACGACCTCGGCGTCCTCGACGGCGTCACCACCAACCCGTCACTGATGGCCAAAGAAGGCATTCGCGGTGAAGAGAATATCCGTCGCCACTACGTGGAGATCTGTCACATCGTCGGCGGCGACGTGAGCGCCGAGGTGATCGCCACCGATTTCGAGGGCATGGTGCGCGAGGGGCAAGCATTGGCCGACTTAGACCCGCACATCGTCGTCAAGGTGCCCTGCACGGCCGATGGCATCAAGGCCATCCGCCACTTCTCCACGAAAGGCATACGCACCAACTGCACACTCGTCTTCTCGCCCGGACAGGCGCTGCTGGCCGCCAAGGCCGGCGCCACATACGTCTCGCCCTTCGTCGGCCGACTTGACGACATCTCCAGCGACGGCGTCGAGTTAGTCGTCAAGATCGTGAAGATGTATCGCTACTACGGCTACGCCACGCAAGTGTTAGCCGCCTCGATCCGCACCACGCAGCACATCATCCAGTGCCTCGAGGCCGGCGCCGATGTGGCCACCTGTCCGCTCGCGGCCATCAAAGGTCTGCTCCGCCACCCGCTTACCGACAGCGGATTGGCCACCTTCCTGGCCGACTACCATAAGCTGAACGGGTAAGCGATGAACTAAAAACGAAAAGTGAACAACGAAAGCGTCCTGCCGGCAGAGAGGTGATCAAACCCATTCCTCCTGCCGGCAGGACTTTTAGTTTTTAGCTTTTAGCTTTTCATTTCTCTATGATCGAACAAGACTACCTCCTGAAAATCATGCAGGAGTTCATCGACGCCATCGGTAAGATTATGCGCCGCCCGGGCGAAGACGACGACGCGGCCGAGGCACGTATGCAAGCCCACTTCGACGCCGTCAGCCAGCAGTTCTTCCACCAACCCACCGGCCACTTCCTCCGCCTCGATAAGGAGGACATCTTAGACGATCTGCTCGCCGCATCCGACCCGCGCCGCACCGAAGGCCGCGCGCAGATGCTCGCCGAACTCTTCTATCGTAACGCACTCATCAAGACCTCACACATGGAGCGCCTTGACCTGCTCGAGAAGTCGCTCTACCTCTTCGCCTACGTCGGCCGCACGAGCCGCACCTACTCCTGGGATCGCGAACGCAAGATGGCCGACATCCGCCGCCGCCTCGACGAGTTCGGGGCGGAGGGGTGATGATTAATGGTCAAAGATTAATGGTCGACGTGAGTCCGACATAAGAAAATGAGAGTCTCTTATTCAGCATGTCTTTGCAACAATGTTGCAAAAGCCACGGCGGGTCGGTTGATGTTTGCAACAATGTTGCAAAAGCCACGGCGGGTCGG
>MIQB01000145.1 GCA_002890585.1 Tannerella sp. oral taxon 808 | reverse complement strand
CTGACAAGGTGCTTGCGCGCATGCTGACAAGGTGCTTGCGCGCATGCTGACAAGGCGCTTACGCGCATGCTGCACAAGGGAGTCCCATCCCTATATAAATGAATTGCCCCACGTCGAACGCACGTTAAACCAATGGTTTGGAGCTAAACCCAGCTCGTGATTGCGCCCAAACTATGCGAGGCGGCCCTTCGGGGCGAATACCGGGTACGCCTGATTATTCACGATTCGTTTTTGAGTATGGATCAGAACGCGGCCTTGAGCGTGAGGAGGGCGTTTAGGGGGCGCAGGCGGAAGGTGGTGGCGAAGCGATCGGCGTCTACATACTGGATCTCGGTGTAGCGGTCGGCGTTGGTGAGGTTTTGCACGGTGAGCTCTAATTCCACACGGCGCGCGGGGTGACAACGCAGCCCGGCATCCATGAAGCAGCGCGTGGTGCGTGGCCCGCTCTCAGCGGGCAGGCTGCGGAGGTCGAGGCGGTAGAAGAGCTCTAAGTTTTCGATCGGCAGGACGGAGACGTCTGCGTCGGCACCCCAGGTGTTGAGGTGTGAGGTGGCGTTGGCGGCGGGCAAGTCGGCCGTGCGGGTGGACAGCTCGGCGATGCCGCGCACCCGAACCGACAGCCACGCGAGGGAGCGCAGGTGGATGGTTGGGTAAACGGAGAGGAGGCTGCCGCTGTAGGCCAAGGTACGGCCCTGTCGGAGCGTCTGGCTGCGGAAGGCGGTGTAGCCCGCGTTGAGGGAGAACGTCGTGTTCCAGCTGTGGACGTTCTTGGCCAAATAGAAGTCGGCGCTATAGTTATCGGTGTGCGTCATGGCGCCTTGTGAACGTGTGGCAAGGGAGCCGTCGGGGGTGATGGTGATCCCGCTGAGCACGTTGCGTTGCGTGCGGCTATAATGCAAGAAGAGCGAGGAGAAGAGCCCCTTCATCGTGTGGCGATACATATAGCTGGCCGAGAGGTTGGCCGTGCGGCGGTGCGCCAAGATGCCCGAGGCGCCGCCGTCGACGCGGTTATACGAGCGGCGGATGGGGCTGCGGACGAACGAGAGGATGTCGCCCGTGGCGTGGTTCAGTCCGCCCCCGAGGGTGAAGTAGAGGGCCGGCGAGGCGGTGTATTTGAGGCTGAGGTGCGGACTGAGGTAGAGCCGATCGTGGCGAAAGGTCTCTGCGCGGACGTCGTCTGCGTAGCGCAGGTGGAGGTATTTCAGGGGCAGGTCGAGCGAGAGGTTGAATGGGCCGCGGGCGTAAGTGTAAGCCGACGTAACGATGGGCGCGATGCGGTAGCCGTGGTTGCGATTGGCGGCGGGAGTGGTGAGAGAATCCTCCGCGCGATCCGTCTCGATGCGGTCGTGCTCCGTCTCCAGAGCCAGGTCGAAGTGAAGGTTCGAGAAGGCGTTGAAGCCCTTCACGAAGGAGGTTGCGTGGCGCGTGTAGAGCGATCGGCCGGCCACGCGTTGCGAGCGCGGCGAATAGTTGTTGGCGGCGATCGTCAGTCCGTCAGCGGGCAGGGAACCAGCGGCGATGGACGATTGCAGCCGGAAGACGCGCAGTCCGCGGCGCCACATCAGCGAGAGGTCGTTGGCCAGGTCGATGCGGTCGGAGTGGAAGTCCTGCCGGAGGTCGGGCGTGGCGCGGATGAGCGTGTGCGAGGGTTGGGAGCGGAGGTGCAGGCCGGTGGTGTTCTTGATGTAGGCCGAGTCGGCATTTCGCTCGTAGATGAGGGCGGCGGAGAGGTCGTTGTCGGATGCGCGCGTCGTCATGTCTTCGCGGATGACAATGGCGTCACCGTCGGTCAGGTAGGCGTCTGTGGCGGTGCGCTCGTAATTCCTTCGGCCGCGGGCATAGTTCATGTTCAGCTTCAGTGTAGCATCGGCGCCGGCGCGGTGAATCGTGTTGAGGGAGGCGGTGCGCTCGAGGGCATCATGTGTGCGGGCTTTTACGGTCTGTGGGATGTCGAAGGGCACAGGCGCAAGCTGTCCGGCGGCCTTCGCCCCGCGATCGTCGGAGCCATAGTGCAACGTCATTTCGCCCTGCACATCGTGACCGCTGTTGTTGGCCTTCAGCGTGGCCAACAGTTGCATGCGCGCATTGGCCATAAAGCCGAAGAGTTCGCCTCGGTAAAGCAGTCGCGGATGGTAGCCCCCGCCGGCCAAGGCATAACCCGAGGGGAGGGTCATGGCGTTATTCTTCAGCTTGATATTGAGGGCGGCGCGATCGGAGAAGTCAATGCCCTTGAGCAAGCGTACGGGCTGATGGTTCTCGTAAACCTGCACACTGGTGATGCGGTCAGGGGCGATGTTGCGCGTAGCTAAGCTGTATCGCCCCTCGAGCATGTCGAGGCCCTCGATGTAGAACTTGTTGATGGTCTTCCCTTGATACTCGATCAGGCCGTCCGTGCGGACGCTGATGCCGGGCAGCTTGCGGAGGATGTCCTCCACGTTGCGGTCGGCTTTGGAGACGAAGGCGGCCACGTTGTACGTGATCGTGTCGTTGTGCCCGCCAATGGGCGGCGCCTTGACCGTGACTTCCTTCAGGCGGAAGGCTTCGGGCGTGAGGGCGCGGTCGATGGTGGCTGATTGCGCCTTGATGCGCGAGCGGACGGTGCGATAACCCATCACGGAGAACTCCAGATCACAATCTGATGAGGCATTCAATGCCAACCGATAGCGTCCGTCCGCATCGGTGAGCGCATAGGTCAGCATGGCGTGCGTTGAGTCAGCCCGCAAGGCTTTCACGATGGCGTCAGGGATGGCGAGGCGCGTCTCCGCGTCTGTCACGCGCCCGGTGATGACTACACTTTGCGCTAACAGCATGAATGGGCACCACAGCCCGATGAATAGATAGCACAACGCCCGTTGCATGGCGACTTACTCCAGTTCGATGGGATTGAAAAACAGCTTCCGCTTCGGGAGCACTTCTCGCCCGTTGTCATCCTTCGGGGCATACGGACTGCCGGACACGATCTTGCTCGGATTGCTTTTATAGTCCTTCAGTTGCTTATTGAAGCGCTCACGCGTCGTCTTGAAATCGTCTCTGTCCTTTTCCATATATATATCCGAATGAGCCGTGCGGAGAGAGATGGCCGTAAAGCTTTGATCGCCGGTACTGTCTTCGATGCGGAGGATCAGGCCAGGCAGTCCCCCGAACTTCCACGGCCCGCACCCCACAGGAATATCCGGTGCATAATAGGCCGTCCATTCGCGCCCCCGGAAGTGCGCCGTGGCCATGCTGCAGGTGTGTCCGCAGATGATCTGTGAGCCTTCACCCAGCTGCCAAGCGATGGGCGCCGAGTCGGTGTAGAGATAATGATCAGTGAAGACCCGGCCGTAGTATGAGATCTTCTTCGTCCGATTATGGATCAGAATAATGTATGGCGAAGACTCGGTGTACCGGTAGCGATTATAAACCTCCCCGGCTTCCTGGTTGGTTATTTTATTGATGTCGCGACGATAGATCACAGAATCCACCCGGTATCGGGGATAACCGAAATACTTCGTGTACTCCCGCCCTAATTGCAGGATGTCGAAATACGTTTCGCTTTTGTCCTTATCCCTTACGCGATACTCATAGATGCACTCCATCGAAGCCCAATCGAGCGTGTCTATAGGGATGAAGCGTGCGTAAGAAACCAGCAAGTCGGTGGACATCTCAACGACAATATTTCCTTGTGCAGAGGCCAATAAGCAGCAGCAACAGGCAATAAGTAGGCTGATCGTTTTCTTCTTCATATCGGATATGGGTGCATTGTTTAGGATGAATGGTTGCCTACAAAAGTAGGGGGCTATAGAGAGCCTTTTGTCCTATCTCGATTTTCGGGGGCATTTCTATTTAACGTGAGTTCGATGTAAGAATTAAGTCGGCAGAGTGTCTACGGGAGTCCCGCAAACGCCAACTGCATCTCCGTGAGACTTGCGGGAGTCCCGCAA
>MIQB01000144.1 GCA_002890585.1 Tannerella sp. oral taxon 808 | reverse complement strand
CCGCAAACGCCAACTGCATCTCCGTGAGACTTGCGGGAGTCCCGCAAACGCCAACCATATCTCCGTGAGACTTGCGGGATTCCCGCAAGCATATCCAAAAACATTTTGGCCGTCAGGGGATCACACTGAAGCCGCTTGTTGCTTCCGGATCAGTTTGTCCATGTCTTCTGAGATCTTTTTGTCCGTTACTTGCGCATAGATCTGCGTGCTGGATATGGATGCATGCCCCATCATCTTGGCGATGCTCTCTATCGGGATACCGGCGCTGAGCGACAGGGTTCCGAACGTGTGGCGCGCCATGTGGAAAGACAGTCGTTGTCTGATGCCACATGCCAGCCCCACAGTGCTCAGTTTGTTATTCATCGCACTACGGCTGCAAGCGCGTGGAAAGACAAGGCTGTCGCCTTTCTCTTTCACCGTTTATTCCTCTCGACATCTGCTAAGGATCTCCTCCGCAATCGGATGTAACGGCACAACAGACTCCACTTTCGTCTTCTGCCTCTCCTTGCGGATGTACCTCCTACCGTCGGCTGACGTTTGGATATGAGAGAACTTCAGGTGTTCCATGTCCACAATGGCCAGTCCGGTGAAGCAGGAGAAGAGGAACATCTGCCGAGCCTGCTCCGCTTCCTTGTCGTTTACCTTCAGCGTCATGAGCTTGGCCACATCGCTCTTTTGCAAGAAGCGAATCTTCCTTTCCTCTTTTTCGTAGATGACATCTTCAAAAGGATGGCAGCGGATGACTTTCAAGTCTACCGCGCGATACATCAATCGACTCAGTCGGCAGAGGTGCTTGTTCATGGTCGATGTCGCCAAACCGCGTTTTTTGAGAAAGAAGCGGAAGTCCTCAAACAGATCTTCCGTAATGCCTGCGAGGGGGATGTCCCGCCCTCCGTTTTCTTTCACGAACTCTCGAAGCACTTTGTCCGAATAGGTCAGGTTTTGGTAAGTGCTTTCTGCCTTTGACTTGCCTACGCATGCCTTAACGGATTGGATTTTTGCTTCGCTCATGGTCAAAAGAGTGGTCGGTACGGTGGCAACGTCTTGCAAGCGGTTCTTGAGGAGTTCTGCACTGACCACGCCGTCCTTCGTGAGCATTTCCGAGTAGGTCTTTTCCACAAGCTCCTTGAACGCTGCGAGGCGTTGGTTGATTTTCTTTTCGCCGGTTATACCCTGTCTGCTCTTCCATTCATCTGGCAGACATTCCTCGCCGGTTGTCATAACCGCACTTTTGCTATCAATGGTGATGCGACAAAAGATGGCCGTCTTGCCGTCTGTCTTCGTCTTCTGTCTGTTGATGTAAAACAGGATCTTGAACGTACTTCTCATATCGGTTTCGGCTAAATGGTTAGGTGTAAATCTTCGGTGAAGGTGATCAAGCGGTCGAACTCTTCAAATAGCTTTTGGGGAGTGACTTTCGCATATCGCTCGGTCATGCGCACCGTGCTATGCCCAAGCATCTTGCTGACGGTCTCAATGGGCACGCCCTGTTCCAAGGTGACGAGTGTGGCGAAGGTGTGTCGGGCCGTGTGCGTGGTGATGGTCAAAGACAGTCCGGCCCTTAGCGAGATCGCCTTCAGACAAGACAAATAGGTGGCATAATTCATATAAGGGAGCAGTGTCTCCCTGGCATCGTTGTGTAGCTGTTCTAGCAATCGGAGCGCTTCGGGCAACAGCTTTACACGGCAGAGGACGCCCGTTTTCTGTCTGTTGAACTTCAGCCAAAGGGCGCCCTCGTCGTCACGGATAAGATGCTCACAGTTCAGCGACATCAGATCGCAATAGGCTGCGCCGGTGCAACAGGCGAAAAGAAACACATCGCGGGAGGTTTCCATATCCTCGTCCAAACCGTCAAAACACAGCGCCTTCAACTTGTCTAACGCGTTGTATAGTAGTTCACCCTTTGTAAACTTGCATTCATTAACAACACCCAAGGTGTGGAGTAAGGCCGACGATACGCTCGTCTTGAAGACCGTTAGGGACATTCTGCCACCACACCTTTACATCTCTTCTGAATCCGGACAGTTCGTTCCTACAAAAATCCAATGCCGGAAATCTCGCCGACGCCCGTCAATACCCCTTCCCAACAATCGTAGAGGCAAAAAATCTTTCGTCCCTATAAAAAACCATTGACGGATGACCTGCCGCCGCCCGTCAACAATCATTATATCCAATCGGAAATGGTTCACAAACGTGTACCCGGTGCGGCCTGAAGGGCCGCTGGATGATAGCCCAGGGTAGAGCGACGCCAAAGGCGGAGCGGCACCCTGGGGATGCAATGCACGACCCGTCCCCCGCATCCTGCAAACCACCCCCCGACCTGCTAAGGGTAGGTCGGGGGGTGGTTTGCAGGATGCGGGATTTTTTTCACACCATCCGAACCCAGGGCGTTGCCCTGGGCTATCGTTCTGCGACCTTTCAGGCCGCCGGATGACCCCCCGACGCACGTCAATTAACCTTCCCGACAATCGTAGGGGCGAAAAATCTTTCGCCCCTACAAAAATCCAATGCCGGAAACCCCGTCGATGCCCGTCAACACCCCCTAATAATTAATAATTAACAATTAAACATTCATCCGCCGCCCTTTCAGGCCGCTGCCGGCTACCATCAATCCGGGCTGTAGGCCCGGTGGACGATAGCCCGGGGCGAAACCCCGGGTGGTGGACGGTAGGGGCGAATGTTCCCACGAATAAATGGGAATGCTCGGGGCGCCCCAGAGGGGCAGATCAACCCAGCCCAGGGTAGAGCGACGCCAAGGGCGGAGCGGCACCCTGGGGATGCAATGCACGACCCGTCCCCCGCATCCTGCAAACCACCCCCCGACCTGCTAAGGGTAGGTCGGGGGGTGGTTTGCAGGATGCGGGATTTTTTTCACACCATCCGAACCCAGGGCGTTGCCCTGGGCTATCGTCCTGCGACCTTTCAGGCCGCCGAAAACCCCGCCGCCGCCCATCAACACCCCGTAATAATTAATAATTAACAATTAAACGTTCATCCAACGCCCTTTCGGGCCGCCGGAACCCCCGCCAACGCCCATCAACACCCCATAATCATTAATAATTAACAATTAAACATTCATCCATCGCCCTTTCAGGCCGCCAAATGACCCCCCGACGCCCGTCAACACCCCGTAATAATTAATAATTAACAATTAAACATTCATCCGCCGCCCCCTCAGGCCGCCGCCGGGTACCATCAATCCGGGCTGTAGGCCCGGTGGACGATAGCCCGGGGCGAAACCCCGGGTGGTGGACGGTAGGGGCGAATGTTCCCACGAATAAATGGGAATGCTCGGGGCGCCCCAGAGGGGCAGATCAACCCAGCCCAGGGTAGAGCGACGCCAAGGGCGGAGCGGCACCCTGGGGATGCAATGCACGACCCGTCCCCCGCATCCTGCAAACCACCCCCCGACCTGCTAAGGGTAGGTCGGGGGGTGGTTTGCAGGATGCGGGATTTTTTTCACACCATCCGAACCCAGGGCGTTGCCCTGGGCTATCGTCCTGCGACCTTTCAGGCCGCCGGAAAACCCGCCGCCGCCCGTCAATGCCCCGTAATAATTAATAATTAACAATTAAACATTCATCCTGCGACCTTTCAGGCCGCCGCCGAGTACCATCAATCCGGGCTGTAGGCCCGGTGGACGATAGCCCGGGGCGAAACCCCGGGTGGTGGACGGTAGGGGCGAATGTTCCCACGAATAAATGGGAATGCTCGGGGCGCCCCAGAGGGGCAGATCAACCCAGCCCAGGGTAGAGCGACGCCAAGGGCGGAGCGGCACCCTGGGGATGCAATGCACGACCCGTCCCCCGCATCCTGCAAACCACCCCCCGACCTGCTAAGGGTAGGTCGGGGGGTGGTTTGCAGGATGCGGGATTTTTTTCACACCATCCGAACCCAGGGCGTTGCCCTGGGCTATCGTCCTGCGACCTTTCAGGCCGCCG
>MIQB01000143.1 GCA_002890585.1 Tannerella sp. oral taxon 808 | reverse complement strand
TGCCGAAGGTGAGGATCGTGTGATCGACTACTAAGGTCGGCTGACGCTTGAAGCGCCACAAGTCGTGGACGTTGGGGCCGAAGAGTACGAGCATCGTATCCATCGGCGTCTCATTCGGGCCGTAGACCTTGCCCTTATAGTGGCTGACGCAGGTGTTGCAGGCCTTGGCCGTGACGCCGTCGTCGTAAGCATACTCCACGAAAGGCGGCCGCTTGCGGCTGTAGCCGAGTTTGATGATCGGTTGATCGCCAGGCAGGCCGCTCCAGGTGGTGATGTGCACGTTATCGCCAAGTAGGAGCAGGCTGTCGTGGCAGATGAGCGAGTCCGTCTTGATGGTGATGCTTGTGTTGTTGCCAGAGCGCGTTTTGGTGTCGAGCTCCAGTACACCAAAGGTTTCGATGACAGGCGACTCAAGGTGCACGCGCTGATTGCCGGCAATGAAGCGGGCGTTGCCGTGGAAGGTCATGCGGACGGTGTTATGCAAGTAGGCACGGCCGCTGGCGTAGTCCGTGAGGCAGTCGGAGGGGTTGCACGGCATGGGGCATTCGGGCACCTGGGTCAGGATGTTCGTTGTCCAATTGCCCTTGTTGCCTTGGGTCTTCATAAAGACGCCGTAGCCCGAGACGTTCTCGCCGTGCAGGGTGCCCGTGATGGGCACGGGGCCAGTGCCCGAGCCTGTGCCGCCGTAGTAAAGGAAGTCTTTGTAAACATCGATTCGATCCGATGCCACAGCTGCGAAGCCGCCCGAGGTGATGGAGTCGTTGGAATAATCGAGCAAGAAGTCGCGCGCCTTGTTCTCTTCCGTGTTCAAATCGCAGTGGTAGTTGCCTGAGCCGCAGGGATAGCCGTGGCCGATCTTTTTGGGCCGACCGTTGGCATCCTCTTCGTAAGCCACGCTGAGGAAGGGGTCATCGATGGTGCCGATGTTGGCCAAGCCACCGTAGTTCAGCTTGATGTTGTTGTCTGCACCGATAAAGACGCTGCCGCTGTTGTAGCGCGACTTGTAAAAGAAGTTTTGTAGGTAGACATTATTGCGCTGCTCCTCGCAGTCGCAGACTTTGATCCTGCCGAGGTCACTGAGGTTCTCTGTTTGGGCTAAGAAGAGCAAGTCGCCGCCCATATCGTTCATATTGAACGTGTCGCGCATATCGATATCGCCCTCGCGGGTACGGAAGGTGGCACCGCCAGGGGCCAACCTTTTACTGGGGTCATTATCCTCTATATAGCCACCCATTTTGGCACCGGTGTTCAGAATGATGTTGCCACGTTTCCCGGCATCCATATTTATGTAGCCACTGTCAAAGCTTAACAGCAAACTCTCGCTCATATATCGGCCTACGGAGTCATAGGGGGCTGCATCTTTCAGTCGGCCGGCATATTGCTCCCAGCCTTCCTTCGACTCCATGCCGCAGGGGGCTACGCCGCCGATAATGCCCGAATGCTCATAGCGTACCATGGCGTCTTTATCGCGGTTATGCAGGTAGGAGCTATTGCGCCGGCAGGCAAACTCATTAGAGAAGGGAATATTGATGTCTAACGTGCACTTCCCACGACCACCTCCTACGTTGCCCTTTCCATCAAAGTTAATGTGACCAAGACTGATGCCAGTGAAATAGATATTTCCGCCATCCATCCGGCGTCCGCGATCTACATTATCCTCCCATCCGGCTTGGATAGAAAATTTACGATGTTCGGAAGCATAAAGTTCTGCTGTATAATTGAGCATGTTTCTCCCCATATTTTGGGAGGGGTCGGTGCGATCAGGCCAACCCGAATTGATTGTATAATGACTGAGGCGCCGATAGCCAGCTGTGTTATAGATGGGAGCCTTGATGCCATGCCCGATATAGACATCGCCTTTTTCGGCATAGATTCTATGTAAACCGTCTTGAGAGCTAACTGCTACTGTACGAATGTTATTGGCTGCTCGGATCAATACCCGACCTTTCGTATCAAAGAGCTCGTTCAAATAGACATTGCCGCGTTCGCTATTGCGATTGCCGACGCCTTGATTATCCGTGTCTGTATTCTTATTACAAAAGATGCCGGTGATATTCGGATCCTCACGATCTTCTGCCCAAAGGGTTATGACTTGTTTCCCGAGATAATCTTGAGAATTCGGTACATAGGGTTGTATGTTATGACTACCCGACTCATAGTACGCGAAATGTTGTGTTACCACATTGCCCCCATCGGATAAGAGATAGAAGTCGTTCCACTGAGGACAGAGAAAATACGGCACACCTCTAACTTCCAAATCGCTAAGCGCCTGAATACGCACCGGCCCTCTATGCCGAGCATACTGAGAACCATCATAGTTATTAGTACGATAAGGAGGCCAACTCTGCCATAAATGTCCGAGGATTCCAGGCGGATTCCAATTTCTATAATCCCCATATAAATACAGCTTGGCTTTGCAAGGGTCGTTGGGCACCGCATTACTACCTTTTACGCCATAGTTGGCGATATAGATCGGCTCCGTGCCATGCAGGTAGAAGTAGGGCCCTCTGTCGTCGCCACCTTGAGAAACGGGGAGACCTAAATACATCGGGAAGCTGGTGTTCACTCCGCAGCCATCGAAGTTCTTCAGCATACCGCCGGAGAAGATGTGCATATGGCCAGAGCCCTTCGTGGTGCTACCCACTTCAATCACACCCGGGTGGTCAGCGGCTTTGTTCGACAGGTGGGTTGTCCATTCGGCGTTATGCACCTTGAAGTTGTAGTTGCCTTTCACGCCAAGCACACTGGCTTCCGTGCTGGTAGGCATGGGCCGTAGGTTTACTATTTCGCCATCATTGAATCCGCCTAACGAAGGCGGAGCAAAGGGGAAGCCTTGACCATATACAGCGTTAGCCGTCTGAGAAGAGGAGTGGATGGTGTCGAGGCTGGGGCCGGAAGGGAATTCCAACTGTGTGTAGAAGGAGCCTGTAGGGGCACTGTGCGTCATATTCATGCTGTCGATATCGCCAACTACGCGTAGGGTGTAGCGGTCGCCTTTGGGCAGCACTACTACAGCGTTGGTTCTATCCAGATCCGTGGGATTGTCTTTCGCCGATCCTGCAGTGGCGGTAGCGTCCTTCACGTCACCCGTGACGCAGACCGCTGCCCCGTTCATAAGCCGCACAGCAGCGTTGAGGAAAGTGCCGACGCTGTCACCTGTTTCCCAATGGTGCGATTTGTAGACATACCTATATAGGTTGGCTGTAGCATTGTGAGCGATTTCATCACAGTGGTAGTTTTTTATGCATTTATCCTTTTCCTCTTCGCCTTGGCGTAAGCGATGGGTGCGGTAATACCAGCGCAGGTCTCCGATATGGATGTAGTCAAGGGTCGTTGCCCCCTGAACATTGATGGTGGTGGGCCTTTTGTAGTTGAAATTGAGATCTCCACTTTTACGCACGCTGTCTCGGAGGCTAAAAGTGTTGTCATCAAAAACACGACGGCCGGCTATTTGTATCAAAGAGATCCCATCATCTTCTCCCGTGGCATCGTCCCTCGTAGAGGTAAAAGGAAGTTTTGTTTCGCCACTTGGGTAGGTGTTAAACGACGCGTTATTACATTGATTGACGTAACTGATTGTATCGACCCTCGACGGAGAGCCCCATGGATAAGAATTCAAGTCTGGAGTTGGGCAAGGATTTCCAGATTTATTCCAATTTATCTCCCAAATGTTGGTGTAGTTCTTAAAGTATCCTCCTGCATTGTAGGAGTTGATCACAATGTTCGGTCCGCCATACGCACCGGTTGCGGGTCCGTAGGCGTAGATGTCGATCGGGCCGTTGAAACCGGGGGGTAAAGCTTTGCTTTCGCCTGCGCCGTAGATGTTCTCCACGTTGTTGTGTCCGGATAGATAATCCGGTAGCAGCGGCTGTGCTGAGGCTCTTCCGCCGGTGCCGCCCCAGAGGAGGAGTGCGGCGATGGCGGTGGCCAAGGTCATTAAGTACTG
>MIQB01000142.1 GCA_002890585.1 Tannerella sp. oral taxon 808 | reverse complement strand
TGATTCCAGAGCTCAGACGCCAGTCGAAGCCGCGGAATCAGTGATTCCGGAGCTCAGACGCCAGTCGAAATCGCGAAAACCAACCCCAATCGGTCATTAGAAATAGCCTCTCCTTCCGGCAGGGGCTGTAGGGGCGTATGCGATACGCTCCCCCCCCCGGTACTTCCCCCCTAATGGGGTTCTTCTTTAATCATTACCCCACACACCTCACCATCTCCAAATACAGGAGTGCGGCGGGAGTAGCCAGCATGACGCTGTCGAAGCGGTCGAGGATGCCGCCGTGGCCAGGCAGCAGCGAGCCCGAGTCCTTCGCGCCGCAGGTGCGCTTGATGAGCGACTCGACGAGGTCGCCCCATGTGCCGAAACCGACAATCACCGTAGCCAGCATCAAGCGATGATACCAAGCCAACTCGGGGAAGAAGGGTGCCAAGAGCAGCGCCGCGATCCAGACGATGACGAGCCCACCGACGAAGCCCTCCCACGATTTGCCGGGCGAGATGCGCGGAAAGAGGCGGTGCCGACCGAGGGTGGAGCCGACGGCGTAGGCGCCCGTGTCGTTCAGCCAGATGAGGACGAAGAGGAGCAAGGCGTAGTGGCTGTGAAACGTGGGGGCATCGGGGCGGAAGACGATGAAGTTGAGCAACGCAAACGAGCCAGCCACGTAGGCCTGCGCAAGGAGACCCATGGCCCAGCGCGTGATGGGGTTGCCGCCCCGGTGGTAGAGCCCGCTGACGAGGGAGGCGATGAGGAAGACGAAGTAAGGCATGTAAACGATGATGCCCCAGCGGCCGCTGGCGTAGAGGAAGGTGGCCGTGAAGAGGTACATGCCGGCGACGATGCCCCATAGGCGGTCTGCGGTGCGGGGCGCGGGGGGCGCGGCGGCGTCAGAGGGGGCGCGATCCATGTGCTCGGTGAGGCCGTAGAACTCCCACAGCGCCAACCCGACGACGGTGGCAAAGAGGCACAGAAACGCGTACGGATGCACCGTCAGTGCAGCCACAATGGCAGCGACGAAAGCGGTGCCTGTGATGCCTCGGAGGATTAGGTTTTTCAAAGCCAATCAGTGTGTGGGTGGAGGCGTGTCTGACGTTGGCGACTCGCTCTCGGCCGATTCCATCTGGTCCATAATCTCTTGCGAACGCGATACCCAAGGGCGTTTGCCGAAGATCTTTTCGAGGTCTTCGGAGTAGATCACCTCACACTCCAGCAGCTTTTCTGCCAGCCGGTTGTGCTCTGCGGCATGCTCGCGGAGGATGTTGCGCGCGCGGTCGAATTGCTCGTTGATGATCTTCTGCACCTCTTGGTCGATCAGGCGCGCCGTCTCCTCGCTGTAGGGCTTGGTGAAACCCCACTCCTGCCCCGTGGAATCGTAATAGTTCAGGTTAGGCAACCGGTCGCTCATTCCGAAATACGTCACCATCGCATAGGCCTGCTTGGTGACGCGCTCCAAGTCGTTCGAGGCGCCAGTGGAGATGGCTCCGAGGAAGATCTCTTCCGCAGCACGGCCTCCTAACGTGGCGCACATCTCGTCGAGCAGCTGTTCGCGGGTAGTGATCTGCCGCTCTTCAGGCAGATACCACGCAGCGCCAAGTGCTTTTCCGCGTGGCACGATCGTCACCTTCACAAGCGGGTTAGCATACTCTAACAGCCAACTGATGGACGCATGCCCGGCCTCGTGATAGGCGATGCTGCGGCGCTCCTGCGCGGTGGTGATGCGGGTACGCTTCTCGAGCCCACCCACGATGCGATCCACAGCATTCATAAAGTCCTCCTTCTGCACGAACCGTTTGCCGCCACGTGCAGCGATAAGCGCGGCTTCGTTGCAGACGTTGGCGATGTCGGCACCGGAGAAGCCCGGAGTCTGCCGAGCAAGGAAGTCGGTATCGACCGTGGAATCTATTTTGATCGGACGGAGGTGTACGTTGAAGATCTCCTTACGCTCATTCAGGTCGGGCAGCTCCACGTGGATTTGCCGATCGAAACGCCCAGCACGCAGCAGTGCCTTGTCGAGCACATCGGCGCGGTTCGTAGCCGCCAGAATGATCACGCCACTGTTCGACCCGAAGCCGTCCATCTCCGTGAGGAGTTGGTTCAGGGTACTCTCACGTTCATCGTTACTTGTCACGTTCACGTTCTTCCCACGCGCACGCCCCACAGCATCGATCTCATCAATAAAGACGATGCACGGCGCCTTCTCCTTAGCCTGCCTAAACAGGTCGCGGACACGTGACGCTCCTACTCCCACAAACATCTCCACAAAGTCAGAGCCCGACAGTGAGAAGAAGGGCACATGCGCCTCGCCCGCAACAGCCTTCGCAAGTAGCGTCTTGCCCGTCCCCGGAGGGCCTACCAATAGTGCCCCTTTGGGGATCTTACCTCCGAGATCGGTGTATTTGGTGGGATTCTTCAGGAAGTCCACAATCTCTTGCACCTCCTGCTTCGCTTCCATCAGCCCAGCCACATCCTTGAACGTGACTTTGACGTTCGTATTCTTATCGAAGATCTGCGCGCGCGCCTTACCTACGCTGAAGACGCCCCCTGCACCACCCCCTGCGCCGCCAGCCATACGCCGCATAAGGAAGAACCACAGCAGAATAATGATGACAAACGGCCCGATGGAGGCCAAAATATTCCACAAGATGTCGTCGCTTTCCTTGTAAGTCACTTGGGCTGAGATGTGCTTCTCGGCCGCCACCTTGTCGTAGAAGTCTGAGAATTTGTCAGAGGATGGGATGCGAACGTACACCTTCGGCTCGGTGGAGAGTTGCTCCTCACGGGGCGAGAAGATGCGGTCGCGGAAGTTGCTTTTGACGGTAGCCTCCAGAAGGTTTTTACGGTTATGCACCACGATGCGATCGAAGGCATCATCGGCCGTAAGGCGTTGAAATTCTGTCCAGCCGATCTCCTTGGAGGCGGAGAAGTCGTTCATCAAGTAAAGCCCCATGAGCGCAACGAAGACGATTCCGTAGATCCAGTAATAGTTGAAGCGCATGCGGGGTTTGTTGCCGTTGTTGTTCTTCGGCAGATTGTCTTTTGTATCCATATAATTAATGAAGGAAAAGGAGGGGAAGCCGGGGTAGTCGTTCCGAATCGGTCAATCCAAGTCTGGGAGGCGCTCGATCTTAGAGTCGGCCCAGAGGTTTTCGAGGTTGTAAAACGCGCGTTGCTCCGGCAGGAAGATGTGGACAAGCACCGTGCCATAATCCATGCCGATCCATTGTGCGTTTTGCGTCCCGGCCATAGAAAGGGGTTTCTCACCGGTGGAGGTGCGGACGATGTCCCAAACGGAGTCAGAAAGGGAGGCCACCTGGGTGGGGCTCGCGCCTTCGCAGATGACCATGTGTTGACAGATGGCGCCTGCTTGTGCAGTCATGTCAACGATTACGATGCGGCGCCCTTTCTTCTCCTGAAGCCCTTTCACAATGGCATTTACCAGCGTTTCTGTCTGATTCATTTCTATATTTTTTCATTAGGCGGGTCAAAGATATGGCAATCTTCTTTGGCGGTGTGGTGAAGATATGTATGTTTGCGCCCACAACAGAGAGGGCATGAGCGCCCGATTGAATGGCAACAATTGTTCTATGGTGTAATGGTAACACGTCAGATTCTGGTCCTGAAATTCTAGGTTCGAGTCCTAGTAGAACAACAGATAACAAAGCATGAGAGAGGCCGTCCGATTCGTTCGGGCGGCCTCTTTTTGTGTTTGTCGTAGAGGGGGGAACAAAAAAATGCCAGGCACACGTGATGGGTTTTCCATCCATGTACCCGGCATTATTACGGGAACGAAAATCTAACAACGAAAAATGACCGGGTACCCGTGGGGCTTTCCCTTGCAGGTACCCGGCATTGTTAGTTTTTCACTTCACGATCACCTTATGAACAGATCCGTCCTTCAGGGTGATCACGTAGGCACCGCGGCTCATCGGGATCGAGGTATCGCCCTCGGGCAGGTCGATCTTGCGGACGAGCTGTCCAGCTACGGAGTAGATGCTGGCGATGTCAGCGCGATCGACGCGGATGTAGATCATCTCACCGTGCG
>MIQB01000141.1 GCA_002890585.1 Tannerella sp. oral taxon 808 | reverse complement strand
GGCGACGTTGCTCCCGGTGGAGAACCACTTGGTGACATCATAGGAGAGGTTTCCGCGCGCCGAGAAGCGCTCGAAGGAGGTGTGTTTCCTATATCCGTCCTCGCTCAGGTAGCTAAGCGACATGAAGCTCCGCATCTTGTCCGTGTTCAAGCCACCGCTGAGGGAGTACTCGCGGGTGCACAATACAGCGCCGAAGAGATCAGACGGCAACTATTCGTCTAACTCCTTCTACTTCAAGCGAAACATCGCGCCGATCTACCCCATCCATCGCCACAACGCCGACGGCAGCTATGTGCTCGACGAGAAGGGGAACCAGGTCTATGACCACAGCCGTTTACGCCCCTACGTCGGAGGCTACAACCCCGTAGAAGAGGGCGAGCTGGATCACTCCTCCTTCGATCGCGACGCCATCACCAGCCGCTCGTTTGCGGAAGTCACCTTCATCCCCGAGCTGAAGCTGCGCGCCAACCTCTCGTACGACCTCGTGCGCGGCCTCTCCAAGAGGCGCTTCAACAACATCATGGGCGATCAGCCCGCGGGGTACCTGCAAATCTCGGACTATCGCTACTCCACCATCACCTTCAACCAGTTGTTGACCTACAAAAAGAGCTTCGGCCTGCACAATTTCGACGCCATGTTAGGGCATGAGATCTATTGGCTGCAAATGCAGAGAACCGACATGCGGAAAAAGGGGATGGGCATCTTAGGCATCGATGAAATGCCGAACCTCTCCACCCCGGTCGACATCGATTCGGGGACGGACACGTACACGAAGGAGGGATACTTCGGCCGTGTGAACTATGACCTCGATGGGCGCTACAACTTCTCCCTTTCTTACCGCCGCGACGGCACCTCGCGCATGTCACCAGACAATCGCTGGGGTAACTTCTGGTCCTTCGGTGCTGGCTGGAACCTCACCAAGGAGGCCTTCGCCGAAAAGGAGTGGCTCAACGAGCTGAAGCTCCGTGCCTCCATCGGGCAGACGGGTAACGACCAGATCAGCTGGGCGAGTGATAGCGACGTCGATTCCTATTATGCTTACCAAACACTCTTCGGAATGGGTTACAACAACGGCGACTATCCGGGCGTGCGCTTCAAGGAACTCGGCAACCGCAACCTGAAGTGGGAGACGCAGACCAGCGCCGACATCGCCATAGAGTTTGGCCTCTTCAATCGCCTGCGCGGTACGGTGGAGTTCTTCAATAAGGAATCCAAGGACCTCATCTTCGATTATCCCCTACCTCAATCGAGCGGAGCCGCATACGTCAACCGAAACATCGGTAAGGTGCGCAACTACGGTATGGAGTTCGACTTGCAAGGCACGTTGGTTGAGACGAAAGACTTCAAGTGGAACCTCAGCCTGAACGGGACACTCTTCAAGAACAAGATCGTCCGCCTGCCTGACGAGAACCGAAAAGATGGCATCGAGCTCGCCTATAAGAAGTATGAAGAAGGGCGCGGCATCTATGACTACTACCTCTATGAATGGATCGGCGTAGACCCGAAAGATGGTGTGGCCATGTATCGCTTAGACGCAGAGCAATATCCCGACTATGCCAACCCCAAGAGTTCCGACTTCGTCGGTGTCGGCAAGGAAGGCGAGGCCGCTACATGGACAAAAGATGCCCGTTATGCCCGGAAGCATTTCTGCGGCACCTCCATTCCCACGATCTATGGCGGATTTGGCACACGCGCCGAGTGGAAGGGCTTTGATGCAGAGATCTTTTTCTCCTACCAATTAGGCGGCAAGACGTACGACACCGGCTATTCAGGCCTCATGGGTCGCAACTTGAATGGCGGACGCGCCATGCATAAAGACATGTATAAGGCTTGGAGAAAGCCAGGCGACCAAACGGATGTGCCGCGCTTAGATGCTGGCAATGACGGCAAGTATGATGCCCGGCGCTCTGACCGCTTCCTGGTCTCCAGCAGTGCCCTGATGCTGAAGTCCATCAACGTAGGCTACACCTTCCCCCGCGTATGGGTCAAGAAGCTCGGCCTTGACGAGCTACGCCTGAGCGTGGGCGCCGAAAACCTCTTCCTGCTTTCCGCACGCAAGGGGCTGAACCCGATGATGAACTATAGCGGCGTGACAGCTGCACCCTTCTACGACTATGCCAAGACCTTAACCTCAAGCCTCTCTATCAAATTCTAACTCTCTACTTCTACGTATATGAAAAAGACAAATTATTTCCTCGCCATCCTACTTGCCGCAGGCATGACGATGAGCGGATGCTCAGAGAGCTTCCTGAACAACGACCCCACCACCTCCATCACCCCCGAAAAGATCGCTGAAGATCCCTCTGGGGTAAGGAGCCTCATTGAGGGGATTCACAATATCATCTACACCTACTATTTAGGTTCGCAGCTCTTTGCTTTGGGGCAGCCGGCGCTCAACATACACTACGACATGCTGGGCGACGACTTTATCAATACGAGGGTGGCTTACCACATGAGCTATTACCGCTGGGAGGATCACACCGACCCCTACGACGGAACGCTCAATGAGAACAGTTGGACCTTCTATTACGCCGTCATCCAGCATGCGAACGAAGCCATCGCCGCCATCGGCAAGCTCAAAGACGCGTCCGCCTCTGACGTGGCTTCGCTTAAGGGCGAGGCCTACACGCTGCGGGCATGGGCTTACTACAACCTCGTGCAGCTCTTCGGTAAGCGTTATGTAAAGGGCGCGGCCAACGACAACTTGGGCGTCATCATCCGCAAGGAAGTCGACTACAAGCCCGCCAAGCGCTCCACCGTGGCCGAGGTCTACGCACTGATCGATGCAGACATGAAGATCGGGCTCGAGAACCTCGCAAAGGCTCCCGACCTCGGGCGTAAGAATGCCATACGCTACTCCACCGCCTGCGGCATTGCTGCCCGCATTGCCCTGACCAAGTCAGAGTGGGCCGAAGCTGCGAAGTATGCTGACTTAGCCATCAAGAAGTCTGGCGCCACGCTGCAAAGTGGCAGCGCCCTCTGCGATGGCTTCTGCAAACTCTCGGCCAGCGAATGGATGTGGGGCTACACGCAGAACTCCCTGCAAGACTTCTTCTTCACCAGCTTCTTCAGTGACTACTCCTACAACTTTGAAGGGGAGACGGAAAGCTTCAGATTTGCCGTCAACCGCGACATCTACGACAAGATGGGCGAGAAGGATGCCCGCCGCGGCTGGTGGGTCTGCCTTGACAGGAAAGACCCCATCCCAGCTGATGCCTACAAGAACTACTTCGAAGGCGGCATAGAAAAACCGCGTTGGGAGATCACGGGGCAGAACATCAAGTTCCGCGCGAAATCTTCCAACGACAGTCACGGCGATTTGCTCATCATGCGCTTGGCCGAGATGTACTACATCAAGGCTGAGGCGGAAGCCCGCCAAGGCAAAGACGCCGAGGCGAAGAAGACCTTGGAAGAGATCATGCTGACCCGCGACCCGGACTACACTACCGCCGCCACGGGTTCGGAACTGATCGAAGAAATCCTCCGCAACCGACGCATCGACCTCTGGGCCGAAGGGCAGCGTTTCTTCGACATGAAGCGCCTCGGCATCGTGCCGGATCGCCTCCACACGTCGAACATCACGAAATACCTGAGCGGTTTGGACAGCACCACGGCCGTCACGCGTAACTCTGGGAATGTGGCTAGGCGCATCGCCCAGTCAGCCGATGACAAGGCATGGCAATTCGCCATTCCGTATTCTGAGATTCGGGCGAACAAGCTCTGCGAGCAAAATCCATTCTGATTAAAGGGGCCGCAATCCCCCGCATACTCTTTTAATTGATTGTTAGAGGCGCTCCACGTTCTCCGCGTGTGGGCGCCTCTATTTGTTTGCGGAGGTCTGGCATCCTACACGATGTACCGCTCACCGCTGCGGGATGAGTGTCACCCGAGCTTCAAAGTGGACACCGAAAAGAACCTGTGGATTGACTATGCCGAAGGCCGCGGAGGGAGCACAGGGCAACCGCGTCAAATTGGCGATAAGCCCAAGTGCAGGTACTTTTAGAGATTGTCGCACGGTTTTTTGTTTGGAGTCTATTGTTATGTGTCCGAATGTTCTTAACTTTATGTAGTTCA
>MIQB01000140.1 GCA_002890585.1 Tannerella sp. oral taxon 808 | reverse complement strand
GCCCGATCGCATTGAGGCTGTTGCGCTGCGACTGTTGCAGAGCGACGCCATCCGCAAGACCATCGCGAAGTACGAACCGGAAGACGACTTCGACGGCAGTCCGGAGTACGACCAGCTCTACACCGAGCTCGTCGGCGTCATCGCCCAGAGCTGCTCGAGGCGGACGGCGTGAAGGTGCTCCCGTAGCCTACGCGCTTTTGGCGTTTCCCTGTTTCATTCGGCCGTGGCATCGCGCTGCGGCCGATTTTATATCCCGATACCTCCTCCTCACATTACCGCAAAAAATCGTTTGGCTTGTGTGGAGGCTGCGCCATCAGCACTCTCTCCACAAGGTAACCGCATCAAAGTGGTGGAGATTAAAAACTGACGCGCGGAGCTTTCCGCCAAGTGACGGAGATTAAAAACTGACGCGCGGGGCTTTCCGCCAAGTGGCGGAGATTAAAAACTGACGCGCGGGGCTTTCCGCCAAGTGGCGGAGATTAAAAACTGACGCGCGGGGCTTTCCGCCAAGTGGCGGAGATCAAAAACTGGCGCGCGGAGCTTTCCGCCAATTGGCGGAGATTAAAAACTGGCACGCGGAGCTTACCGCCAAGTGACGGAGATCAAAAACTGGCGCGTGGAGCTTACCGCCAATTGGCGGAGATTAAAAACTGGCGCGCGGGGCTTACCGCCAATCGCCGGCGCTCCCAAGCCTGCGCGTTGGGCGCGGCGAGCGCTTGGATACACACAAGGAGCGCAAGCAGGCCGCGTCCGATTTTCGTTTTCATAAGGTGGTCAGATGTTTTCGGGGTGGATAAAAAGCAAAAGCATCGATCCGTCGCGGACAGATGCTCTTCATGTCAGGGTTATGAACAAAACAGGCGATGAAAAAAAATGTATTCAGACAGAGATGTCTTCCGGAGAGACGTCGTTCTCCTTATGGTTGAAATCGAAATCGAGCGTTTGACTCTGACCGTGGTTGTCCTCGATCACGACTTCGAGCGACTGTCGCTCGGCGGAAAGCGAGTGGTAATAGAGGGTAAAATGCCCCGGTGCGATGGCGTAGCGATCGTTCGGCGTGAGCGATTTACCGCGTCGACCGATGCGCAGCGCTCCCTTACCGTCGTACTGGAAATAGCGCAGGGTGTAGCGCGTGCCATTCACGATGCGTTCGGGCACGAGCGCGCAGCGGATCTCGACTTCTTCGCCCAGCGCGAGGGTTTTCGGGATGGGCATCGTCGCGATTTGGAACGGGTAAACCGTTCGCACGTCCAGATGGCGATCACAGCCGACCAAACAAAACCCGGCCAGGAGCAGGACGCCTATCGTCCATGCCGCATTACGGATGTTCGTTTTCATGATTCTTATGGGGTTAGAGGTTGATGCGAAAACCTGCCGAGATAGCAGGTCGAAAAGGATAGACGTCCGAGCCGAAGAGGAACAGCCCACGGCCGCCGACGACAAAGAGCAGGTGATCCGACAGGAACAGCTCTACAGCAAGATGCAGCCCGCCGCCTCCGACAAGGCGCGAACGGTCGAGTAGCTCCGCACCGTCGGACAACACAGATTCGCCGCGGTTGAGTTCCTCGTAGCCGGCCAATGCGGAAAACCCTGCATAAACAAAGGCATTCTTTCCGCCATCTGACAGCAGCGGGTGCATATATCCCGCCAGCAGGAGCGCGTCACTCAGCGGCACGTTCGCCTTTCCGTAAGGCAGATTTTGCCGTTCATACAGGGCAGAGAGGAAGGTATAATTCTCGGCTTTGAGGTAGCGTGTGAACGATACGCCCACGGTGAAAGTCTCGGGTTGGATCAGCTTTTCGTTCTGAATCACTGGCACGCCCGCCGTGATTTCGACGCCCGTTTGCCGCGGTAAGAGGCGCTGTGCATGCGCTGTGAGGGCTGTTGCAACCATACCGATAAGCAGAAGTAGTGCCCGTTTCATCGCCATTGGAGTTTGAGGTGATCGATGCGGCGGGCACGAAGAAGGTCTTCGTTTTGCACCCGGAAAGAGAGCGTCCGGCCGCCATTTCGTTCGTGGATCGTGACCTCTAATTGCTTGTCGTCGGGCAGCGAGAAGCCCTCAAAAGCGAAGACCATGCGCTCCGACCCGTTGCCACGCACACGCATCGGCTGGTTGTAGGCACGCAGGGGCTGCAGCACGCGTTCCTGAATGGCCGTTCGTTTGACCATTTTCTTGTCGACGACTTTGAAGGAGATCATGTCGATCGGGTAAGGCAGGTCGGTTTCGTTTTTCACCGAGAGGTGGAAGTAGAGGAGGTTGTTGTGGACGTACAGGCCGCGAAGCAGGAACTCGAGGCCGAACTGCCGCGCGCCGATATGGCGGATCGTGCGACGGTTGCTCTGCTTGATCGTTTTCATCAGCAACTTGACGAGCATGGGCGATTCGCGACCCAGTTCCTTGAAATAGATGTCGGCGCGATCGACTGGCGCTGCGTCTCAACTTCAAGCTCTTCCGTCAGAGCCGCGTGATCGACACCGAGACGCCCGACCTCCGCCTCGTCGAGACCAACCGCTCGCACGAGTAATACTTCGGTCTCTCGCTCTCGTACTCCTTCAGCGGTGGACGCAGCGTGGACGTCAAGCAGACGGAGGAGATCCAGTCCTACGAAAAGATCCGCGACAAGCGGTAAAACAAGAACCTTGCGCTCTATCGTTAAAAACAGCCTTTAAAGAGGTTCCCTTATTGCAATAGCCTAGAACAGGCCGTCTTTCGGGGCCCTGCGCAACGCAGGAAGCAAAAAAGGCCCTCGTTTTGGGTCCTGCGCAACGCAGGAAGCAAAAAAGATCCTCGTTTGGGGCCCTGCACAACGCAGGAAGCAAAAAAGACCCTCGTTTCGGGCTGATTCTGCGAGACGGAGGCGGAGGAAGTCGCCTTGCCGGATGGTTGTCGTGCGATCGACAACAACCGACAGCGTGTTGCGGGCAATGGAAGGCGTGGCCTTCCCGACAGAGCGGAAGCCCATGTTGCGCTCTTTGTAACCGTACTCAGCGATAAAGGCGGAGTCACTGATCGGCTGATCGAGTGAAGAGACGACCGTCTCCCGTTCGGGAGATAGCTCTGCGGCGGGTAGTTCAGATGCGGGTGGCTTGACCGTCGACTTATCCGAACTGTTCGCTGACGGATTCGGTGTCGCATTTCCGGAGGGGAGGTACTTCGCCGCCATCTGATATGACTTCTCTAACAGTTCCAATTGATCGACTTCGCCGTTTGCTTGGGCTTTCTCCTCCTTCAGCGCACCGAGTTCGGCGCGGAGAGCATTGAGTTCACGTTTGACGTCGTCGTCTTCCACGGCGGGCAGGTCGTAAAACGATTCCAACTCGCGGGCGGTTTCCTCGTACTTGTCGATCGACCGACCGATAGCCGCGGGGACTTCTTCACCCGGTTCCGGTTCGGCTTTCGCCTCGCCCTCCCGTTGGAAGTAGTCAGCGAGCGTGCCGAGGAGCTGGCTCTTGCGACCCTCTGCCTCTTCGTCGCGCCCTAACTCGTAGGCCTTGAGCTTGCTTGTGGGCAGCTCATCGGGCGAGGCTTGTGGGACATCCTTGTTCAGCCCTTGCTCCGCGGCCGACTGTTCATCGGCGGACGGTCTGAAGATAAACCAGATTGAGAGGGTGAACAGCAACCCCAGTCCGGTGAAAACAAGGGTGCGCTGTAGTTGTTCTTTGCGTTTGGTGTCCATGATAGGTTAAGTGGGTCAGGTAGATCAGGTGGGTGTTTCTTGGAAAAGGTTTCTATGCAGGCTGTCCCGCTGGATCGGACTATCGACAATTCGGCTGACAGGGACGGCTGGTTCATGCCTCTCTTCGGGAAGGAAAAGCTGGGCAGTCATGGCTGCTGCGCAAGCGAAATAGACGATGCAAAGCCCGAAGACAATCCGCTTCTGCCACTTGGGACTGAGGCGGTCGCACTGTCTGTGCAGCCATACGTGTGCCCGTAGGTAGCGGCGGGTAAGGGTGAATCTCGTGCTCATGGCCTATCTCTTATACGTCTGAATGTCCCTATTCTCCCTTACGAGGAAGTGCTCCATCAGGAAGCCCTGCGGGTTGTTGTCTGAGCGGACGGCGTTTTGCAGCGTGCACGTCGTAATCAGGTTGCGCTCCGTCACGTTGCTCGGGCGGACGATGAACTGACGGGCGTAGGTC
>MIQB01000139.1 GCA_002890585.1 Tannerella sp. oral taxon 808 | reverse complement strand
TGGGCTGGGTTCCTCGTTGACCCTACGGGCCAACTCGGTTGCCCTTTCAGGGCGCCGGCCGGGTACATGCCCGGCACATGAATTGAATTGCACGCACGAACCCGGCGGTACCCGGGTAATCATCGATAATTGTCAATTGACAATTGACAATTAATAATTGAATCCCGCCCCGTTACCTTTGCGTTCAAAACTGAAGATGAATAGCGTATGAAGACGAAAGCCATCGGAAACCTTGAAGCAGCGGAGACCCTTATCAACAAACAGGAAGAGAAGTATTACACGGCCAGCATTCACCATGCCTATTACGCCGTGTTCCAGTATATGAAGTACGTCTTGGCGCACACCGACATGCAGCCCCTCTCTTACGAAGAGCAGACGGAGAAGTCAGGCGGGAAGGGTTCGCATAAATACTTGATCAATCAGATCAAGCAGCGGATCAACAATTTGAATGAGGAGGCAGCCCAAGATTTTGTCCAGGCTGTACGTGAACTGAAGGAGGCCCGGGTGGATGCCGATTATCGTATACGGCAGTTCACACAGGAAGAGAGCTTGGCGTGCAAGCGCCAGGCCGAAGAATTGATTACTAAACTGATAATGTATTTTGAAGACCTATGAAAGACCTTGATGTAGAAAGAGCCCTGCGGCGATATGCCGAGGACTTGGTCAGCCGTTACCCCTGGCTGACGATCCGGTTTGAATACAGTGAGAAGCGAAGCGTATACCTCGTTTCCTATTCGCCCGCACAGAAGATCAATGAAAACGAGTCCTTCATCCGCGAGTCCATGGCGTTCGAGGATCGGATGAATGACATCTACGACGACGACGCACCGCTGTTTTGCGACGACGAGGAGCTCTTCAAGCTCTCGCCCGAGGCGGAGGTGATCCGCCACAGGCCGGGGCGCATCCGTCCGCCCAAGCCGAAGAGGGTACGCCCCGCGGAGGTCGCGCAGCCCATGGAGGCGTGATCGTAAGGGGGGAACCAAACACATCCCGCATCCGCTGACATATGATTCTTTGGGGGGGCGTCCTTAACCATCGGGGGCGCCCCCCCATTGTATATGTACGTATACATAATTGCATTCCCCACCCGGGTAATCATTGGTAATTGTCAATTGATAATTAATAATTGCATGCCCCACCCCACCCGGGTAATCATCGATCGTTAACCACCCCCGCCCAGGGGTTTCGCCCCTGGCTATCATCCGGCGCCCCTACAGGGCGCAATCATCCATCCGGCCTGTAGGGCCGGGGGACGATAGCCCAGGGCGAAACCCTGGGCAGGGCAAAACCCTGGGCAGGGCGAAACCCTGGGCAGAGGGCGAAACCCTGGGGCGTGCGCGAACGATTGATCGCCCAACCGTTGCTCCAGGCTATCATCCGGCGGCCCTACAGGGTGCTTCGGGTACGCGCAGGGCGGTAACAAAAATGCCGGATACACTTTCATGTACCCGGCATAATCATTAAGAATTAATCATTCACCCCACCCTACTTCCTAAAGAAGAACCTGAACACATCGTTGCCATTGGCATAGATCAAGAGGGCGAAGAGCAGCACCATGCCGGCGATCTGGGCGTACTCGAGGAACTTGTCGGCGGGCTTGCGGCGGGTGACGACCTCGTAGAGCAGGAACATGATGTGGCCGCCGTCGAGCGCGGGGATGGGCAGGATGTTCATGAAGGCCAGGATGACGCTGAGGAAGGCTGTCAGCATCCAGAACGTGCGCCAGTCCCAGACGGAGGGAAAGATGTTGCCGATCGTGCCGAAGCCGCCGATCGACGAGGCGCCCTCGCGGGTGAAGACGTACTTCATGTCGCCCACGTAACCCGTGAGCGTGTTCCAGCCTAAGGCGACGCCGGCGGGCAGGGCCGTGAAGAGGTTGTAGGTGCGCGTGGTCGTCTTATAAAGGGCAAGCGGCGAAAGCATCTGCACACCGATGTGGCCGGCTGAGTCGATGGGCACCGTGAGCTGGGCCTCCGAACCGTCGGCACGCACGATGCGCAGCGTGGCCTCCCGCCCGCGGTCGGCATAGAGCGGCTCGCGGAGGTCGGAGAAGACGGGGCTGGAGACGGTGTCGACAGCCGTCACGCGGTCGCCCTCGCGCAGGCCAGCCTGGCGCGCCGTCTCGGCAATGATCTTATCGATGACGGCCGGGTAACGGTAGTTGGCGAAGCCGTCCCTGTTGCGCAGCAGGCGCTGCATGGCGTCGGCGGGGATGGGGATGGCCACCTCCTGTCCATCGCGCTGCACGGTGACGGTGCGCGCACCGACCACCTGACGCAGGCAGTGCTCGTCTAATCGTTCCAAGGGCTCCTCATCAGCGCGCAGCAAGATGTCGCCATCGCGAAAGCCGATCTCGTGGAAGGTCTGACTGAACTCCATACCGGCCGTCACGTTCCGCAGCGGCAGGTACGTGTCGCCCCACGTGAAGAGCACCATCGAGTAGATGAAGATGGCCAGGAGGAAGTTGAAGAGCACACCGCCGACCATGATCAGCAGGCGCTGCCCGGCCGACTTGGAGCGGAACTCCCACGGCTGCGGGGGCTGTGCCATCTGCTCCTTGTCCATCGATTCGTCGATCATGCCGGCGATCTTGCAATAGCCGCCAAGGGGCAACCAGCCGACGCCGTATTCCGTCTCGCTGTTTTTGGGTTTGAACCGGAAGAGGGCGAACCAGGGGTCGAAGAAGAGGTAGAACTTCTCCACGCGCACCTTGAAGAGACGAGCGAAGAAGAAATGCCCACACTCATGCACCAACACAAGGATCGACAGGCTGAGAATGAGTTGTAGGGCTTTGATCAAAAAGGTTTCCATTTATGAGAGAACTAAAATCTAAAAACTACAATCTAAAAAGGCACTGATACGCATATATGGGGATGTATCGAAATGGGCTGTCATAATAAGGGCAGCCACAAGGGCTGCCCCTACGAGAGGGAAAGGAGAATGATTCATTACGCATATATGGGGATGTATCGAAATGGGCTGTCATAATAAGGGCAGCCACAAGGACTGCCCCTACGAGAGGGTAAGGAGAATGATTCATGGGGAACCTCGTAGGGGCGACCCTTGTGGTCGCCCGTTTTGACACATCCCCCCTATCGGCATTCATTAAATGATTTCTGTGGCTATCCGCCGGGCTTCGGCGTCGGTTTGTACATAATCGTCATACGTAGGTGTGGCGATGAAGGGCGTGCGCGCCATCGTCTCGGCGATCAGGTCGCTCATGGCGAGGAACCCGATGCGGCCGTTGAGGAAGGCGTCGACAGCCACCTCGTCGGCAGCGTTGAGGATGCAGGGCATGTTGCCGCCGCGGCGTATGGCGTCGAAGGCGTAGGTGAGGTTGGGGAAGCGCTCCCTGTCGGGCGCCTCGAAGGTGAGCGTCGAGAGGCGGGCGAAGTCGAGGCGTGGCGCGTCGCTGCGGAGTCGACGCGGATAAGCCAAGGCGTAGGCGATGGGCAGGTGCATGTCGGGCATTCCGAGCTGGGCCATCACAGCGCCGTCAGCAAACTGCACCATCGAATGGACGATCGATTGCGGGTGCACAACGACCTCGATCCGCTCCGGCGGCAGGCCGAAGAGCCATCGCGCCTCGATCATCTCAAAGCCTTTGTTCATCATCGATGCCGAGTCGATCGTCACCTTAGCGCCCATCGACCAGTTCGGGTGGTGCAGCGCTTCGGCCGGGGTGACGGTGGCCAGCGCCTTGCGCGGTGTCGTGCGGAAGGGTCCGCCAGAGGCTGTGAGGATCACCTTCTCCACCGCCTGCGCGTCTTGCCCGCTGAGGCATTGGAAGATGGCCGAGTGCTCCGAGTCGACAGGCAGAATGGGCGCGCCTGCGCGTCGAGCTGTCGCCGTGACCAACTCTCCGGCCACGACGAGCGTTTCCTTATTGGCCAACGCCACAGCCTTGCCAGCCTCAAGCGCCGCGAGTGTGGGTCGCAGCCCGGCATACCCCACCACAGCCGTGAGCACCATGTCGACAGGCTCCATCTGCACCACATCGGCGATGGCATCTGCACCAGCCCACACCTTCATGGGCAAATCAGCGAGCGACGCCTTGAGCGGCGCGTATTGCTCTTCATCAGCAACGACGACCACCTCGGGCCGGAACTCCCGCGCCTGTCGGGCGAGCAACTCCACGTTGCGCCGCGCCACAAGGGCGTAAACCTCGAAGCGATCCGGGTTATCTCGGACTACATCAAGCGCCTGGGTGCCGATCGATCCGGTGGAGCCCAAGAGGGCTGGTGCAGATGCCATCGCC
>MIQB01000138.1 GCA_002890585.1 Tannerella sp. oral taxon 808 | reverse complement strand
CGCCGTCGAGGAATGATTCCCAGGGCTTGTTGCCTAAGGCGAAGGCCTCGAGGCGGCCCATCAGGATACAGTTCGTAATGATCAGCCCGACATAGACCGAGAGCTGCTTGCTGACGTCGTAGGCGAAGGCCTTGAGCACCTCGTTGACGATCGTCACCAAGGCAGCCACGACGACTAATTGGATGATGATGCGGATGCGGTTGGGGATCGTTTTGCGGAGCAGCGAGATGATCACGTTGGCGAAGGCCACGACGGCTGTCACCGAGATGGCCATGACGAGCGCCGGCTGCAACTTGACGGTCACGGCCAGGGCCGAGCAGATGCCTAACATCTGCACGATGACGGGGTTGTCCTTGCTCAGGGGATTGAACAGGACTTCTTTATTCTTTGCTGATAAGCCCATATCTCTTTATTGTTTTTGCTTGGTTAAGAATCCGGCGTAGTGGCCTATGCTGGTTTGGAGCATGGCATTGACGCCGTTGCTGGTGATGGTGCCGCCTGAGATGCCGTCCACATAGTCGCGGTCGTCGGCCTTGTTGCCATGCTTCACGACGGCGATGGACTTGAAGGCGCCATCCTTGAAGAGCTCCTTGCCGGCAAACTGCTTGGAGAAGTTCGGCTTGGCGATCTCGGCACCTAAACCGGGTGTCTCGCTCTCGTGACTGAAGTCGGCTCCAAACACCGTGTTGCAGTCGTCGTTGACGGAGAGGTAACCCCAAAGTGGGCCCCAAAGGCCGGCGCCACGCATGGCGAGGATGTATTTCGTTTGCCCGTCTACGTTGGCGACAAAGACGGGGAAGACCCCGCGTGCAAATTGCTTCTTGACGTCGTCGCCGAAGGCATCGCCGTCCACGCGATTGCCATCGGCATCCACGAGATAGGCCTCCTTGATCAGTTCGTTGTATTTCGCTTCAGCCTGAGCGGCTGGGACGGTCACGTTTACTGCGCGCAAGATCTGTTGCCGCTTGTCGTTGTCTTGGTTCGCCTTCTGCGTCGAGCTGAGGGCCTGCGAGGTGAAGGCCAACAGCAGCGCCACGACGACGACCATCACCGTGGCATAAATCACGGTGTATGCGTTTCCGTTTGTATTCAACTTAGTTGCCATAATGTATGCTTGCCTCCTCGTTTAGTTAGCGGTTTGTTTAAGCCGGTTAGCCCGGCGTTTGATGTTGGCGTCGACCACATAGTAGTCGATCAGCGGAGCGAAGATGTTCATCATCAGTATGGCCAGCATCATGCCCTCGGGGTAGCCCGGGTTGAGGACACGGATGCAGATGGCAAGGAAGCCGATGAGGAAGCCATAGATCCACTTGCCGCGCTCGGTGCGTGCGGAGGTCACCGGGTCGGTGGCCATGAAGACGGCGCCGAAGCAGAAGCCGCCCAGCACAAGGTGTTCGTACCAAGGCATGTTGGCCATGGCGTTGCTCTCCATTCCGATGGCGTTGAACATCCACGCGGTGAGGGCGCCGCCGACGAAGACGGATAGCATCGTCTTCCAGCTGGCGATGCCGGTCCAGAGCAGCAGCACGGCACCGATGGCGATGGCGATGACGCTTGTCTCACCGATGGAGCCGGGGATGAGGCCGGTGATCATATCCATAGAGAAGGCTGGGTAACCTGTGCCGGAAGTGGCTGTGGAGGCGATGCCAAGCGGTGTGGCGCCCGAGAAGCCGTCGACGACGGGGCCGGCACCGAGGCCGAACGTGTCGGCCGTGCGAACGAACACCTTGTCGCCTGACATGGCGGCGGGGTAGGCGAAGAAGAGGAAGGCGCGTGTGACGAGGGCGACGTTGAATATGTTGTATCCCGTTCCCCCGAAGACTTCCTTGGCGAAGACGACGGCGAAGGCCGTAGCCACGGCGATCATCCACAGGGGGGTGTCGATGGGCACGATCATGGGGATCAGCATACCCGAGACGAGGAAGCCTTCCTGTATCTCTTCCTTCTTCCATTGCGCCACGGCGAACTCGATGCCGAGTCCGACGACGTAGGAGACGATGATCTTAGGTAGCACGGCCAAGAAGCCGAAGAGGAACGTGGGCCAGAAGAGCTGCTCGGCGCCGATGGCCAGGTTGTGCTGATAGCCCACGTTATACATGCCGAACAGCAACGCGGGGATGAGGGCGATGACGACGACGGTCATCGTGCGCTTGGAGTCGATGCTGTCGTGGATGTGCACGCCCGATTGCGATGTGTCGGAGGGGACGAAGAGAAACGTCTCAAAACCCTCGAACACGGAGCGGAACATCGACAGGCGGCCACCCTCCTCGAAGGTCGGCTTGATCTTGTTGAGATAATTCCTTAATGCTTTCACTTTCTATTTCCGATTAATGTGTTACCACGGTCAATTCATTTCCTTGTAGAGCATGTCCAGCCCGCTGCGAACGATCCGTTGGAGCTCGATCTTGGAGGTGTCTACGAACTCGCAGAGGGCGAAGTCTTCAGGCGCCACCTCGTAGATGCCGAGGGCCTCCATCTTGTCGATGTCGTAGGCGATGATGGCCTTGAGGAGGTATTCGGGGTAGATGTCCATGGGGAAGACGCGGTCGTATTCGCCAGACATGATCATGGCGCGGCGGCCGCCCTTGATGCGGGCGTCGAGGACGTAATCCTTATGCCGCCCGATGAGCCACGAGAAGTAGCTGTGTGACATGCTGTACTTGCCCAAGCCTGGCATGCCCCAGCCGAGGAACTCGTTCACGTCGTTGCCTTCGGGGATGGCCGTTACCTGCGTGTCGTAAGCGCCGAGCCAGCCCGTAGCGGCGTCTACCTTATGGCCGGTCAGGACGTTCCCACTGATGATGCGCAAAGCGCCGATGTCGGGCTTTGTACGCCCTCCGATGAGGCTGCCCATGCGGCATCCGGCGAGGGCTTTCACATAGCCGCGCTCCGTCATCTCGGAGCCGACGAGGGCCACCGTGCGGGTGAAGTCGATGCGATGCTCGGTGAAGAGACGGCCGATGAAGAGGACATCGGTGGCGCGGAGTGTCCAGACCGTCTCGCCCTTGTTGACGGGCTTGACGTGATTGATCATCACGCCGACGTTACCTGCGGGGTGCGGCCCCTCGAGTTCCACCACTTCCACGCCCTGCATGTTGCGCAGCGGGGAGCCGGGGCTGACGCCAAGGTAGACGCGGCCGGGCGTGAGCCGCGTGAGGGCTGTGAGGCCGGCTTGGAGGGCGTCTTCTTCGCCGCGGACGGTGTAGTCGAAGTCAGGCGCGAGGGGCGCGGTGTCGCGTGCGGAGACGAAGATGTCGCGCGGCGCCACCGCCGGGTCTGCCACGCGATCGTACGGACGCTGCTTGATGTAGGGCCACATGCCGGCCTCGAGCAGGAGGGCTTTGATTGTTTCGCCGTCAGCTGCGGCGGGGTTTTCGGGCACCTCGAGGGGCTCACTGTCTCCGCGCCCATCGGTTCGGACTACGACGCTGAGCAGCTTGCGTTTCTCGCCGCGGTTGACGGCCGTCACCTCGCCACTGACGGGCGAGACGAGGCGGATCTCCGGGTGTGCCTTGTCGTGCATCAGCGGCGTGCCGACCTTCACTTTGTCGCCTGCGTGCACCATCACTTTGGGGACGATGCCCGGGAATTCGGTCGGCTCGACGGCATAATCCTCGCATGGGAGGGGCTCCAAGTCCGTCTGCGGCGCCTTTCCAACCAGGTGGATGTCTAACCCACGTTTGATTTTAACCACTATTGCCATGATCACTTCTTTAATTCTATTGATTTTTCTGTTTTCGCCGCCAAAAATAGCCGCTTTTCCCTAAGGGATACTTCGTAAAATTCACCTCTTGACGCGGGTTCTCCTGCCTCGGCCCGCTTCTTTTTCGGGGTAGGCCAAGATTCACCCCGTCGACGGCCCTTTCCTCGTCGGGCGTATCTTGAGGAAAAGGGAAAAAGAAAGGTTCTATAACGGATTGTATGGGTGAGCTTAGGAAGCCTTTCAAAAAAGACCCAAAGCGGGGCGCATGTTGTTAGCATAAGTCCCGGAATCACTGATTCCGGAGGTCATGTTGTCAACATAAGCCGAAAAATCAATGATTCAGGGGGTTATGTTGTCAACATAAGCCGAAAAATCACTGATTCCAGAGGTCATGTTGTCAACATAAGCCGAAAATCACTGATTCCGGGGGTTATGTTGTCAACATAAGCCGAAAATCACTGATTCCAGAGGTCATGTTGTCAACATAAGCCGTGGAATCTTGATTCTATGCCTCGGAAGGCTTCCTAAGCTCCGGAATCATTGATTCTGCGCCTCGGAAGGCTTCCTAACCTCCGGAATCAGTGATTCTACGCTTCGGAAGGCTTCCTAACCTCCGGAATCAGTGATTCTAAGGCCTCGGAAGGCTTCC
>MIQB01000137.1 GCA_002890585.1 Tannerella sp. oral taxon 808 | reverse complement strand
GCCCGTAGGGTCAACGAGGAACCCAGCCCAGGGCAGAGCGACGCCCACCGGGCGGAGCGGCACCCTGGGCTGGGTTGATTTGCCCCTTCGGGGCGCCGGGCGGATTCAATTATTAATTGTCAATGATCAATGATTACCCGGGCGGACGATGATCATTCGCCCTCGACGTATGTCAGCATGCTGTCGGCGAGGCGGAAGCGGGGGTCGTTGTCGAGGAGGAAGCGGATGGCGCGGAGGTTCTTCTCGCGATCTAAGGGGAGGCTGTCGGCTATGGCGACGACGGGCTGGGGGGCGTGGCCGCGGAGGCGATTGGCGAGGGCCTCGCGGACGGTGCTCAGCTCCCACTGGGCGAGGCCGGAGCGGGTGCGCCGGAGGCAGACGTCGCAGCGGCGGCAGTCGGTGGTGTGGGCCTCGCCGAAGTAGCGGAGCAGGAGGCGCGAGCGGCAATGCCGGTCGTCGGTGATGTACTCGATGACGCGTTCGATGCGCTCCCGGTCGCGGTCGCGGCGCTCCTCGTAGGCGGAGCGGGGGATGCGGATGTAGCGCGGCTCTTCGCGGGTGCGGGTGAAGGTGATGCGGGGCGTGTCGCGGCGGGGGATGTAGCTGATGATGTGGGGGCGGGAGAGCTGTATGAGGGCTTCGCAGACCTCGGCTTGGGTGATCCGGGCGCGGGTGGCCAGGAGGGCTTCGTCGATGAAGACGTGGTCGGCAAAGATGCCGCTGTAGGAGCGGAGCAGGGCGTGCAGGACGGCGTCGGTGTGGGGGGTGTTATGGGCGAGGCTGTAGAGGTCGTCGCGGGTGACGAGGAAGCAGACGCGGGAGGCGTTTTCGGGCTCTTCATCGTAAACGAGATAGCCGGAGAGCTCGAGGATTTTGATGGCGTGGTAGGCCTGCGTGATGGGGAAGCGATGGGCGACGCAGAAGGCTTCGAGGGAGAAGTCGTGGGTTGTGAACATGCCGTAACCCGAGGCGATGCCGAGGTGGCTGCCCAGGGCGTCGTAGACACGGAGGATGAGGCTGCGGTCGGGGTAGTCGTTGGCGAGGCGGCGGCGCAGCTGGCCGGGATCGTTGAGGGTAGAGAGGGCTACGGCATAGGCGGGCTCGCCATCGCGCCCGGCGCGCCC
This sequence comes from Tannerella sp. oral taxon 808, assembly GCA_002890585.1. GTDB lineage: Bacteria > Bacteroidota > Bacteroidia > Bacteroidales > Tannerellaceae > Tannerella. The sequence goes on along the minus strand of MIQB01000137.1, from coordinate 3,329 downwards.
GGCCTCTTGGAAGTACTCCTCGAGCGAGCCGGGGATGTCGATGTGCACAACGAGGCGTACGTCGGGCTTGTCGATGCCCATGCCGAAGGCGTTGGTGGCGACCATGACGCGCAGCTGGCCGGCCATCCAAGCGCTTTGCCGCTCGGCCTTCACCGCCCGACTGAGCCCGGCGTGAAAGAAGGTGGCCGTGAAGCCTGCGGCTCGCAGCGCAGCGGCTATCTCGGCGGTGCGGCGGCGGCTGCGGACGTAGACGACGGCGGCTCCACGGGTGCGGCGGAGTATGTGGATGAGGGTGCCCGACTTGTCTTCGCAATGGCGAACGACGTAGGCGAGGTTGCTGCGGGCGAAGCTCTTCCGGAGGACGTTCGGGGCGCGGAAGTGGAGCTTCTGCTGCACATCGTCGACGGTGCGGGGGGTGGCGGTGGCGGTGAGGGCCAGGACGGGGACGCTGGGCGGGAGCGCCTCGCGGATGTCGGCGATGCGGAGGTAGGAGGGGCGGAAGTCGTAGCCCCACTGCGAGATGCAGTGGCACTCGTCGACGGCGAGGAGGCAGATGTGCATGGCGCGCAGCTTGGCGCGGAAGAGGTCGGTGGTGAGGCGCTCGGGGGAGAGGTAGAGGAACTTGTAATCGCCGAAGATGCAGTTGTCAAGCCGCGTGTCGATCTCGGAGCGGGTCATGCCGGTGTAGACGGCGGTGGCCTTGATGCCACGCCGGCGGAGGCCATCTACTTGGTCTTTCATCAGGGCGATGAGTGGGGTGATGACGAGGCAGAGCCCGTCCATGGCCAGGGTGGGGACTTGGAAGGTGAGCGATTTGCCGCCGCCGGTGGGCATGAGCGCGAGGGTATCGCGGCCGGCGCCGACGGAGTGGATGATCTCTTCCTGAAGCGGCCGGAAGGTGTCGTAGCCCCAGTACTTCTTCAGTATTTCGTGATAGCGATCCACCGAGTATCAATTATTAAATGATTAAGCCGGATACATGGTGGTTGTTCCACATGTACCCGGCTTGATGATTGATCATTTACCATTAGAGGGGGGAGGGACTGAGGGGCGGATGTCTTTCACCATCAGTTGGAGTGTGGTGTTGTCGTTGTAGGTGTTTTCCTCCACGGAGTAGCAGATGTCGAAGGGGTTTTGCTGCTTGACGTAGTTGCTGTGTTCGCTCATGCCAAAGGCGATGCCGTGGAGGGGGCCGCCGCCTCGGCTGTCGACGACTTCTAACCTGAGGTGCTCCAGATCGCGGCCTACGCGTCGGCTGGTGCCGTAGTCGTGCACGCGCATGGTGGCGAAGACGGGTTTGTCGTTGCCTGGTCCGAAGGGTTCCATCCGCTTCAGTTCTTGTAGTAGGGGCATGTTGACTTCGCTGAGGTTGATGACGGCGTCGATGTCAATCTGTGGCATCATCTGTTCTGGGCCGATGTCGCGGGCGGTTTGTTCTAAGAAGCGTTGGGTGAAGGCCTCGAGGTTCTCTTCACGCAGGGAGAGTCCGGCGGCGTAGGTGTGTCCGCCGAAGTTTTCGAGCAGGTCGCGGCATGCCTCGATGGCTCGGTAGATGTCGAAGCCGAGGATGGAGCGTGCCGATCCGGTGATGAGCTCTGACGACTTGGTGAAGACGACTGAGGGTCGGCAGTATTTCTCTGTCAGCCGGGAGGCGACGATGCCGATGACGCCTTTGTGCCAATCGGGGTTGTAGACGACGATGCCTTTCTGGGCTTCGATGTTGTGGAAGGTGCTGATGATGGCGTTGGCTTCGTCGGTGATCTTTTTGTCGAGCTCGCGGCGGTCTTCGTTGTAGCGGTCGATGTTTTCGCTCAGCACTTTGGCTTCGTGCATGTCGCGGGCAAGGAGTAGGTCTACGGCTTCTTTACCGCTCATCATGCGGCCGGAGGCGTTGATGCGCGGCCCGATTTTGAAGACGATATCGCTGACCAGGATGTCTTTGTGTTGCAGTCCGCAGACGTTGATGATGCCTCGGAGGCCGAAGCTGGGGTTGCCATTGAGCTGGCGGAGGCCGTGATAGGCGAGGATGCGGTTTTCGCCTGTGATGGGGACGATGTCGGAAGCGATGCTGACGGCTACGAGTTCGAGCAGGCCTTGGAGCATGGCGAAGGGGATGTCGTTGCTTTGTGCGAAGGCTTGCATGAGCTTGAAGCCGACGCCGCAGCCGCTGAGGTGGGCGTAGGGATAGTGCGAGTCGGCGCGTTTGGCGTCGAGCACGGCTACGGCTGCGGGGAGCTCGTCGTCGGGCATGTGGTGATCGCAGATGATGAAGTCTACGCCGCGTTCGTTGGCGTAAGCTACGCGGTCGATGGCTTTGATGCCGCAATCGAGCGAGATGACGAGGGTGATGCCGCGGCTGACGGCGTAGTCGATGCTCTTGAAGGAGATGCCGTAGCCCTCGTCGTAGCGGTCGGGGATGTAGTATTCGAGCGAGGAGGAGTAGGCGCGGAGGAATTTGTAGACGAGGGCGACGGCGGTGGTTCCGTCTACATCGTAATCGCCATAAATCATGATTCGCTCCTTGTTGCCGAGTGCTTTGTTGAGGCGTTTGACGGCCTTGAACATGTCGGGCATGAGGAAGGGGTCGTGTAGGTCTCTGAGGTCTGGATTGAAGTAGTGGTGGGCCTCTTCGGTTGTTGCGATGCCGCGTTGGGCGAGCAGCAGGCTGATGATAGGGTTAAGCCCCAGCGCTGTGCTCAGGGCGTCTCTGCGGCGTATCTCCTCTTTGGTGTGGGGTCGGATGTTCCATCGGTGTGTCATTATCTATTCTGGTTTTTGTTTTGTTCTATGCACAAAAAATGAAAACCGACATCCCCACCGTTTCAGCAGGTATCGGTTTTCATAGAGAGGCTCTTTCGCTCTCCCTCCCCTTCTCTCTGAATTATGGAAAAGAATCAAACGGCGAATCGCTTGCGGCATGGAGGAAAAGCCTCTTTTGTTCGGGTGTAAAGGTAGATAGATTATGCGAGGCGCCCGTTTTGGAGCCGCATCCGGGCTGCTCGTTCTGAGGGGTGGGCTATCATCCGGCTTTCCCGGGGTTTCGCCCTGCCCAGGGCTGCCCCCTGGGCTATCGTCCGGCTTTCCCGGGGTTTCGCCCCGCCCAGGGTTACCCCCTGGACTATCATCCGGCTTTCCCGGGGTTTCGCCCCGGGCTATCATCCAGCGGCCCTTCAGGCCGCCCGTAGGGACGAAAGATTTTGTTTTGGCATTTGCGGGAATCCCGCAGGCGTCAATCGATCTGCCGTGGCCTTTGCAACATTGTTGCAAGCGTCAACCGACCCGCCGTGGCTTTTGCAACATTGTTGCAAACATCAACCGACCCGCCGTGG
>MIQB01000136.1 GCA_002890585.1 Tannerella sp. oral taxon 808 | reverse complement strand
TTGATTATTGGCTCCCACGGAAAAAAGGAGCTGAAAAACATTGATTATTGGCTCCCACGGAAAAAAGGAGCCGAAAAACGTTGATTATTGGCTCCCACGGAAAAAAGGAGCCGAAAAACGTTGATTATTGGCTGCCACGGAAAAAAGGAGCTGAAAAACATTGATTATTGGCTGCCACGATGTGTGCCGAAAATCAATGACAATCAGATGCGCCTATACCTTTATATATAGGCCTACTTACGCTGCGGGGTGCGGCGGCGGAAGAGCTCGGCGGGTGTGGCAAAGTCGCGACGGAAGAGGATGCCGACGCCCTGGCGAGTGGGCGATTTCAGGTTGTAGCGATAGAGGTCGTTGGCGTGGCTGTAGGCCTTGAGGCGGATGTCGCCGGAGGGGTTGAGGAGGTACTCGAGGTCGAACTCGCCGATGAAGGCGTTGCGCTGGATGTAGTTGCCGCGATATCCGAAGTTGCCGTTGAAGAGGAGTCGGTTGTTAAGCAGGCGGCCGGAGAGGAGCATCTCCATTTCGGTGTCGCTGTCGTCGGTGCCGTCTTGCCGAGAGCGGATGTTGGTGCCGATGCGGACTTTGTCGGTCAGGCTGCTGAGGATGCCAGAGAGCTGGGCTGAGAGGGCGGAGGAGGCGACGGCATTGAGCTCGCTGCTGCGGAAGCCGTTGCCGGAGTAGCCGGGGGTGTAGAAGCGGCCGATGGCGAGGAGGTAGATGATTTGGCGGGTCATCATGTCTTCGGTGCCGATGAAGGAGCGGACTTGCCGGGCCAGTTCGCCGGTGGAGTTGGGGAACTCCATGTCGAAGGTGATGGCGGGCGAGGTGAGGCGGCCGTTGAGGCGGAGGATGCAGTTGACGGGGATGTTGCGCTGGGAGCCGCTTTCGCCAGATAGCCGCTCGTCGAGGTCTTCGATGTCGGCCTTGAGGGAGTAGACGGCGCTGAGGTCGAGGAGGGCGTTGGTGGGATTGCCGCGGAAGTCAATGCGGCTACCCTCGCGGATGCGGAACTCCTTGTGGAGCACTTGCTCGAGGCTGAAGTTGTAACTCCCCTCGCGGAGGGTGTAGGCGCCATACAGGCCTAAGTTGGCGTTGGTGGAATACTTGATTTGGAGGTTGCCGGAGCCGTTGGCGCGGATGCGATCGCCCGAGGTGGGATCCATGACGAGCACGAAGGTGGCGTCGGGGGTGATGTCGGTGGTGATGTCGATGCGGATTTGGGTGGCGTCGTCGTCCGTAGCGGCGGCGAGGGGCGGGCGCGGAGCCGTGGGGGCGGCGATGCGTGGCGGAAGGAAGCGGATGAAGCCGTAATCCTCGGCCGAGGAGGCGGAGTTAAAGTCGAAGCTCATGGCCGTGTTACGGTCGGTGGTGACGGCGGCGTCGATGTCGATGAGCTGCTCCGTGCCGCGCAGGCGTGCCTTGCCGGTGCCGCAGACGGTGCCGTAGAAGCGCGGGTTGAGTTTGCGGGGCACATCGTACAGGAGCAGGTTGCGGGCGGCGATGTCGACTTGGAAGGCGAAGTTCTCGAGGTGGCGATGGCGGACGGCGAAGTCGAGCGTGCCTGTGTGCCCGTTACGATCGGTGAGGGTGATGGCGTGTCCCTCGATGGAGGTGGGCGTAAGGCGCACGGTGTCGGTGAAGGCGTACACCGTGTTGAGGAAGTCCACGCCGATGCGGCCGTCGCGGATCAGGGCGGTGCCTTCGAGGTTGATGTTGGAGAAGGTACCGTAAAGGCTGACGGAGCCCGTGGCGCGGCCGTCGAGCGTGTGGGTGAAGGATTGGAGGTAGGGGCGAAGCAGGCCGATGTCGAGGTCGTGGGCGTCGAAATGCAGGGCGAGGCCGGCGCTGTCGCCCACGGGGAAGATGTAGCCGTTGACATCGGTCCACGTGGCCGAGTCTTTGTAGATCGTGCCGCGCATGAGGATGCCGTTGCGCTGGTTGTCCCATGCGCTGAAGAGGTTGAGGCGACCTTGGACAACGTCGTTGAAGGCGAAGTCGCGCACGTCCAGATCGGTGTTGATGATGCGGCTGCCGTAGAGGTCGTTCAGGCGGACGGTGCCCGTGGCGCGGCCACCGAATTGCAGGACGGGGATGTCAACGATGCGGAAGATGTCGCGCAGCTCGATGTCGTTCAGGTCAAGGAGGAGCGTCTCCTGCGGGTTGCGCTCGGAGAGCATGCCGTTGATGCGGAGGTATTGCGCGCCCTTGGAGAGGTGGATGTCGCGGAAGGTGATGTCGCGGCCGTCGATGGTGATGGTGGCCGGCTCCATCTGCCACGTGGAGTCACGGATGACGAGGCGGTTGGGCTCCAGATCGATGTTGGCTAACAGGGCGCGCCGCCCGTTGTCGTCCTGGCGCGTGGAGAAACGCGTAGCCGCCGAGAGTGCAAGGTCGACACCCGCGCCGGGATTCGTTAAGGCGAGGAGCGTCCGCAGGCGATCGCTTTCTGCTTCGGCCTCCACGCGGATATGGCTTTGCGCGCCCTCTTGCTGCTTGCGATCCGCCTCAAGGAAGAGTCTGAAGGGTCCTTTGTCATTGCCGGCCGTGAGTGTCCCGGAGCGGAAGGTCGATCCGGCCGCGATGAAGTGTGGCAGCTCCGCCACTAAGTGCAATTGCCCCGTGTGTCCATCATAATCTGCCTTCACCGTGGCCGGCTCAACGACGGTGACAGGCAAACGAAGCTGCCGCGAAAGCACCTCGGTGTTCCTCACCGACGCCGTGAGGATGAAGTGCGACGCATCGTCGGCGACACGTCGGGTGGGGGCCTCGAAGACGGACGGCAGGGCCATGTGCATGACCTTACGCAGCGCCGCAGGCAGATCGGCCACGGTGAAGGCGCCACGCAGCTCACCGTCTACGAGGTCGGAGCGCACGGCGATGCGCCGATCGGGAAACGCGCCATCGGCCTCGATGCAGACGGAACGGAGCGCGAGGCTGTCAGTGCGTGTGCGAAAGACGGGCGCGTCGACACAGACGGTACCGCGGAAGTTGTCTGGGCTGTTGCCGGTGATGTTGCTGCGGAGGTCGAAGCTGAGGTCAGGATCTTCGTAGCGGTCGGTCAGGTGGAGGCGGTCGGGGCGGAGATGGCGCACAGCGGCTGTGAAGTCGAAGGCTGACGCGGCGCCGTTGCTGAGGAAGAGACCCTCGGCCTGAAGGCTGCCATTCGGGTCGTCCACGCGCACGCTGCCGCGGAACTCGCGCGGCCCGAAGCTGCCATCGAGCGCGATGTTTCCGTATCCATATTGATTGTATTCCAACCGATCGATGTGCGCCCGGACGGTGCCTGCCAGCTCACCGCCCACGGGTCTGGAGGCATCGAGCTCGGCGTTAAAGCGCACCTTGCCGAAGGCGTTGCCTTCGTCGAAGAGGCGGTGTATGTCAAGCTCCGACGACTCGATGCGCCCCCGAAGCAGCGTGGCGATGCGTTCGCGCCGGTTGCTGCCGATCATCAGATCCATGTCTAACCGCCCCACGTCAGAGGTGAGTGAGCCGTAAGCCACCAAGCGATCGAGGAAGCCGGAGACTTCGCCCGTGAAGTGCAACGTGCCGAGCCGTTCGACGGGCTCGGGGAGTGCCACCGAAGGATCGCCGAAGCGATGAATCAGCGTGGCCAACCCCGACGAGGTGAGTTGCAGGCGCGCCACGCGCCCATCGATGTAAAGCCTATCCGCATGACGCACATCGCGCAGCGTCGCCCGCGCCGTAAGCGAGAGCGCGTCGCCCTGCCCCACCGACAGCTCCTCGATGGTGGGCTCATTGATCGTGCCCGACACCGTGGCCTCCACCCGCAGCATCTCCGGCAACCGATCTAACGCCGGGAGGAACGCTGCGAGGTCGGCGAGGCATACTTCAGAAGGCAGCAAGCGCAGCCGGATCGGGGCATCGTCCACATCGAGGGGCAGGTGGACGGAGGCCTGATCGATGCGGATGCGTGTGCGTGGCAGGCGGAGGTCTATGCGGCGCGCCTCGAGCCACGGCCCGCGTTTGATCAGGTCGAGCGACAGGCCATGCAGCTCCACGCCGGAACGCTCCCGGAGCCGCAACCGACGCAGCTCCACGCGTAGGCTACTGGCACGGCCCACGTGCAGCACGGCCTTGGCGTCGATGTCCTCGGCGCGGATATGTGCGGCGTCGAAGCGCCCCTCCTCCGGTTGACCATGCCCTACATCGTAGCTCACCCGCCCGCGCGCCAACCGGATGGCGCGGATCTGAAAGTCGACTCCGCCCGTCGAGGTGGAATCTTTCGAGGCGAACGCGTCGAGGATGAACTGTGCGTTGAGCGGGCTGTCGGGCGTGGCCTTCCGCAGGTGGATGTCGAAGCCGACAAGGCGCGCGGAGGTGAAGCGCAACTGCCCCCGCAGCAGCGCTCCGAGGTCGATGCCACCCGAGAGCCGATCGGCACGGAGGAGGGGTTGGCCCGCGCGATCGTCGAGCGCAACGCGGCGCAGGGTGAGGCCGTCGGGCCATGTGATGTCGACCTCGTCAATGCGAACCGGCGCCCGCAGCACGGCCGATAGCACGCGCCCGGACTCAGCCGCTAAACGCCGCTGCACAACGGGCAGATGCACCAGCACGGCTGGCAATCCGTAGAGCAGCACGACGAGGGTGAGCAGGGTGATGAATATGTAT
>MIQB01000135.1 GCA_002890585.1 Tannerella sp. oral taxon 808 | reverse complement strand
GAATGTCGATCAGCGAAACGCCATGTACACCGCCAATGCAGAGCAGCGTATCGCCGAGCAGACGGAGCGAAAGCAGTTCCGTGTCGATGAGAGAGGTTGTGTCACCAGGGATGTGGCGATATGTTTTGAAGTCGTGTCCGTCGTAACGTATCAGCCCGTGTTTGCTCGCAAACCACACAAATCCGTGTTTGTCTTGCTGCAGCGCGATCACATCTCGAAAAGGGAGATCTCCGGGGAGTTTTATTTCATTGAAAATATATTCCTCGGCAATCGGTTTCAGCGGGAGTCTCAGTGATTGCGTATGTGTGGTAAGATTAAAAAGGAAGAGAAACAAAGCCCCAACGCCGATAAGGCGAAAAAAACGTGACACAGTTCCGTTTAGCTTTAATTCCCGAATGTCGTATGTGCGATGCATCTTCTGATATCCTTGAAGCGCGCATTATTCGCGGCGTTCGTTTGTTTTCACAGCAAAAGTAATTCTCTGCTTCCTTCCGTTGCCAGTGGGGAGGACAAGGAGCTCGCTCACCGCGGCGCCGATTTGGGCCAGCGAGTGAGGATGCGTGTAAACGGCGGCGCCGTTTGGGCCAGCGAGTGAGAATGCGTGCAAACGGCGGCGCCGTTTGGGCCAGCGAGTGAGGATGCGTGCAAACGGCGGCGCCGTTTGGGCCAGCGAGTGAGGATGCGTGCCAGCGGCGGCGGCGATTTGGGCCGCAAAGGGCGCTGACATCTCGTTTGCCGGGGGGATTTCTTACGTCGAACGCGCGTTCATGAAGAAGGGCGACAGAAAAAAGGACGGAGCCCTCGGTCGACGCCATAAGCGCCTCCGAAGACACCGTCCTTCCTTCGCTTCCGCCCCCAATCTGGGCTGTTGGAATCGGATCGTTCCCCCGAGCAGCCTTTCAATATCGGCTCCTACTCCGCGCCGCCACCGAGGGCTTGGTAAAGGGTGATGACGGACGAGATCTCGTTGTAGCGGTTCGTCAGGCGGGTCAGGCGGGCGGCGAGCAGGCTTTGCTGCGCGGTGAGCACCTCGAGATAGGTGGCCGACCCGTGCTCCATGAGCAGCGTGGTGGCCTTCACCGCACGCTCGAGCGCGGCCACCTGCTTGTCGTAATACTCCGCCTTGGCCTCGTAGGTCTGCACCTCGGTCAAGGCGTTGTTCACCTCCATGCCAGCGTTGAGCAGCGTCTGGCGGAAGGTGAGCGTGGCCGACTCCTGTTCGGCGCGAGCGATCCGAAGCTGTGCGCGCAGTCGACCGTTCTGGAAGAGGGGCTGCGTGAGCGATGCAACGGCCGTCCAGAGGAACTTGCCCGGGTTGACGATGATGGCTCCCCCGCTATTCGTCCAGCCGGCCGTGCCACTCAGCGTGATGGAGGGATAGAAGGCCGCGCGGGCGGCGTTCGTAGCATAAAAGGCGGCAGCCAAACTCTGCTCGGCGCGCATCACGTCCGGGCGCTGCGCTAAGAGCGAGGCCGGCATCCCGACGCTGAGCGAAGCGGGCATTTGCCAAGCGTCCATCTCGCCACGCTCCACGGTGTGAATGCTGTCGCCCAACAAGACGACCAACCGATTCTCCGTCTCGCGGATTTGCTGGCGGAGGGAGAGCACGGAGGCGCTGACGCTGTACCAGTTGGCCTCGGACTGCGACACGGCGGCGTCGTTGTATCGCCCGGCCGCCATCAGCGCGCGCATGGTCTCGACGTTCTTCTGCCAGTTGGCCGCCGTCTCTTCGGAGATCTTCAGCTGCTCGTCGAGCATGGCCAACGTATAATAATAGGTAGCGATGCCGGAGATGATTTGCGCGCGGACGGCCTGCTCGTAGGCACGACTGGCCTCGAGGAGCGTCTTCGACCGGCGGCGGGCATTGCGGAGGCTGCTGAAGACGTCGAGTTGCCACGAGGCCGTCAGCGGGAGGCGATACGTCTGCGAGGGTGCGGCGCCGTCGAAGCTGCTAAGTGTGCCTTGCGGAGCGAGGGCGAAGGCAGGCAGGAAGGCGAGGTTGGCCGCCGAGAGCGACGCCTCGGCCTGCTCCACCTGTAGGTGGGCGCGGCCGAGATCCGTGTTGTTGCGGAGTCCTTGCTCAATGAGCGCTTGCAGGCGAGCATCGGTGAAGACGTCGCGCCAAGGCAGACGCCCCAAGTTGGCTGTGTCGCCACCGGGCTTTTCGGCATCGCCATACAGGCCGTCCGTGCGGATGCTGTCGGGGCGGTGATAGTTCGTGTAGATGCCACAGCCGGTCAGCAGGGCCGCCGCAGCGAGGGTCAGGACGACCCTTTTCATCCATATCGTTTTCATCATTCTTCTGTGTTATCCGTGTGTGATGCTTCGCGTTCACTCATGCTCCGCTCGCGCTCAAGCTGCACCTGCGCGTCAGCTTCCTTCTGCAAGGCGGGGCGCACCTTCTCTTGCATAAACTCAAAGGCAATGAAGAGTACGGGCACGAGGAAGAGCAAAGCCAATGTGCCGACAATCATACCGCCCACCACACCCGTTCCGAGCGAACTGTTGCCGTTGGCGCCGGCGCCAGACGAGAACATGAGCGGGAGCATACCGAAGATCATCGTCAGTACCGTCATCAAGATCGGGCGGAGGCGCACCTGCGCGGCCGAATAGGCGGACTCGATGATGCCCATGCCCTTGCGCCGGCGCTCGATGGCGTACTCGGTGATGAGGATGGCCGTCTTGGCCAATAGACCGATAAGCATGATGACACCCGTCTGGAGGTAGATGTTGTTCTCCAAGCCGAAGAGCTTAGCGAAGAGGAAGCTGCCCATCAGTCCGCACGGCACGGAGAGGATGACGGCGAAGGGGATGAGGAAGCTCTCGTAGAGGCACGAGAGGATGAGGTAGATGAGCACGATGCAGATGCCATAGATGAACAGCGTGGAAGCACCGCCGCTCTGAGATTCCTCGCGCGAGATGCCGCTGTATTCGTAGCCGTAACCCTGCGGCAGGGTCTGCTCGGCCACCTCCTCAATGGCGCGCATGGCCTCGCCCGTGGAGTAGCCGTCGGCTACGCTGACGTTGGCCGTGATGGAAGAGAAGAGGTTGAAGCGCGTGGCTACCTCGGGCCCCATCACCTGCTTCACGGTGACGAATTGGCCGATGGGTGCCATCTCTGTGCCGTTGCGGACGTAGAGACCGTTGAGCGATTGCGTGTCGAGGCGATACTTCGGGTCAGCCTGCATCATGACGCGGTAGACCTTGCCGTACTGGTTGAAGTTGGAGACATACGCACCGCCGCAGTAGGCGCTGAGCACGCTGAGCACCGTGGAGGGCGAGAGGCCGGCGCGTTTGCATTTGGCGGCGTCCACATCGATGCTGTACTGTGGGAAGTTCATGGCGTACGAGGTGTATGCCATCGCGATCTCGGGGCGTTGGTTGAGGGTGCCGAGGTATTGCATGGCCGTCTGGTAGAACTTCGCCATGTCGCCGCCCGTCTTGTCCTGCAGGTTCAGGCTGACGGCGTTGCCCATGCCGTAACCGGGGATCATACCCGGCTGGAAGGCGAAGATCTGCGCCTCTTTGATGGTTTGCAGTTGCGCCATCAGCTTGCCCAACACGGCGTCAGAGCTGTGCGCGCGGCCCTTGCGTTCGCTCCAGTCCTTGAGGCGAACGATGAACATACCGTATGACACACCTTGCCCGGACATAAATCCGTAACCCGCCACGCGGGTATAGTGCTCCACTTCGGGCACGGTTTTCAGGATGGCTTCGGCCTTGTCGAGCGTCTTCATCGTGGTGGCCAAGGAGCTACCGGGCGATACGCTGACGTTGACCATCATCACGCCTTGATCTTCCTGCGGGACGAGGCCGGTCTTTGTCGTCTTCATAAAGTAAACCAGCAACACCACGGCACAGGCCAGTGCTACCCACGCCATCCAGCGGTGGTGGATGAAGAACATGACGCCCTTCTTGTACTTACCCATCACGGAGACGAACGCGCGCATCACGGCCCTGCTGCAAAAGCTGAGCAAAGACCTGCCCGACGGCCTCGAGTTCACGAACATGATGAGCTCGAACGACTTCCTCTACGCCTCGATCCACAACGTGGTGGAGACGCTCGTCATCGCCATCCTGCTCGTCATCTTGGTGGTTTACTTCTTCCTGCAAGACTTCAAGAGCACGCTCATCCCTTCGATCTCGATCATCGTCTCGCTGATCGGCACCTTCGCCTGCCTCTCCATCTTCGGCTTCAGCATCAACATCCTAACGCTGTTCGCCCTCGTGCTGGCTATTGGTACGGTGGTGGACGACTCGATCGTCGTCGTCGAGGCCGTGCAGTCGAAGTTCGACATCGGCTACAAGTCGTCTTACCAAGCCACGAAGGATGCGATGGGCGACGTGACGATGGCCGTCATCACGTGTACGATCGTCTTCATGGCCGTGTTCATTCCGGTCACATTCATGGGCGGCACCTCGGGCATCTTCTACACCCAGTTCGGCATCACGATGGCCACGGCTGTCGGCATCTCGTGTATCAACGCCCTCACGCTCTGCCCCGCCCTCTGCGCCATGATCATGCGCCCAGCCGACGGCACGAAGAGCGCCAAGAGCTTCAACGGTCGGGTGAAGGCAGCTTACAACGCCTCGTTCAACGCCGTGATGGGTAAGTACAAGAAGGGCGTCATGTTCTTCATCCAC
>MIQB01000134.1 GCA_002890585.1 Tannerella sp. oral taxon 808 | reverse complement strand
GGCTTCCTAACCTCCGGAATCAGTGATTCTACGCCTCGGAAGGCTTCCTAACCTCCGGAATCAGTGATTCTAAGACCTCGGAAGGCTTCCTAACCTCCGGAATCATTGATTCTGCACGTCGGAAGGCTTCCTAAGCTCACCCATACAATCCGTTATAGAGCCAAATGAAAACGGCCCCACGAAAACTCCATGCGGCCTGAAGGGTCGCCGGATGATAGCCCAGGGTAGAGCGACGCGCCCCTACATGAACGCGTAACCGATGCCTACGGCAGAGAGCAGGAGGATGATGGCGCCGACAATGCGGTTAAGGATGCGGATGCCGCGGATGTTGAACCACCGACGCATACGCGAAACGAGGTAAGTGATGACAAGCCACCACAGCACCGCCCCCACGGCGATGCCCCCCAGACCGATGGGCACATCCCACACATCGGCCGAGAAGACAAACGCGAACCGCGCAAAAAGACCGATGTAGAGAAAGATGATCAGCACATTGCTCAGCGTGAGCAGGAAGGCGGAGATGAAATCTTGCACGAACGAGAGCCGCGAAGCGCTGTTCTTGCGCAGCCGCGTGACGGGGTTCGCCTGAAAAATGTAATACCCAAAGGCCCCCAACACCAAGCTGCCAAACACTTGCAACGGCCGCTGATGCGCCTCCACAAAGTTGACCACCAACCCCATCGAGAGCGCCGTGATGGCAGCGTAGATGACATCGGACAGGGCCGCGCCAAGGCCGCTGACGAAGCCATGCCAACGACCCTCGGAAAGGGTGCGCTGGATACACAGCATGCCGATCGGGCCCATCGGCGCCGAAACCAAGATGCCGATCATCATCCCCGTGCGAAGCAGTTCGAGCTTGTCTATCATCTTCCGGCTTATGCGTAAGTAGGAGGAATAAATAAAGAAATAAGAAGCATTCCCCCCCCTTCAACAGAAGGCAAAAGTAGGCATTTAGCCCTCCCTGCCCGGTAAACATCCCCCCGGGGCAGCCCCGTCCGTCCGCCAATGTCCGATAACGCGCCCCACCTTTGCCCCCGAAATCGAAGAGAAAGAAGGGCGGGATGCCCCCCCCCTGTCACTCGTAACCCATAACTCGTAACTACCTCAATGACTACAGCAAGAGAAAAAACGATGAAGACGATTTGTGTGTATTGTGCGTCGAGCAACGGACTCGATGCAGTTTATGTCGACGCCGCCCGGGCGCTGGGAACGCTGCTTGGGAAGAGCGGTCGGCAGATGGTCAACGGCGCCGGACACATCGGGCTGATGCGTGTCGTCTCAGACGCAGCCCTGGCAGCCGGCGGATCGGTCACCGGCGTTATCCCCCGCTTCCTGATCGACCGCGAGGTGTGTCACCCCGGCCTGACCCAGTGCATCGCAGTGGACACCATGCACGAACGCAAGCAACGGATGGCCGAGCTCTCCGATGCGGCGATCGCCCTGCCCGGAGGCTGCGGCACAATGGAAGAACTCCTCGAGGTCATCACCTGGAAAAAGCTCGGGATCTACCACCAACCCATCGTCATCCTGAACATCAACGGATACTACGACGCCCTCATCACCCTCCTGCATCGCGCCGTGGCGGAACGCTTCATGTCGCCCCACGTCGCCGGCCGGCCCCTCTGGCTGATAGCCGACACGCCCGAGCAAGCGCTCGCACTCATCGAAGCCGAATGGCGCGTAGCGGAAGACGATCATTGAGATCTGGCGATCGATCTACCTTTGGCGCCGTTCATTTTACAGTATAACATATACCCTACCTCATGGAACATTTCAGCCAAACCGCTTACCCCATCTTCGAGCGTGCGATCGACGACTACCATCGCACAGACAACGTGGACGCACCCGTCCGTAACCCCTACCCCACACCCGGCATCGAGGCCGATCTCTACCTCAAGAACTGGATCGACACCGTGCAGTGGCACCTCGAAGACATCATCCGCGACCCGGACATCGACCCCCTCCGCGCACTCGAGATCAAGCGCCGCATCGACCGCTCGAACCAAGAGCGCACCGACCTCGTGGAGCGCATCGACAGCTACTTCCTCACGCTTTACCGCGACGTGCAGCCGTTGCCCGGAGCCACCATCAACACCGAAAGCCCCGCCTGGGCCGTCGACCGCCTCTCGATCCTTGCGCTCAAGATCTACCACATGCGCGAGGAGGCCGGCCGCACCGACGCCGACCCGGAGCACATCGCCGCCTGCCGACGCAAGCTGGCCGTCCTCACGGAGCAACGCGCGGACCTCTCCACCGCCCTCGACCAACTCCTGGACGACATCGCCGCCGGCCGCAAATACATGAAGGTCTACCGGCAGATGAAGATGTACAACGACCCCTCGCTCAACCCCGTACTGTATGGCAAGAAGCAGGGATGACCAACCTCTGCGCCACGCGCTCGTGATCCGCTTCCGGCGCGTGGGCGACTCGGTCTTGGGCGTCGCCGTCTGCACCAGCCTGAAGCGCACCTTCCCCGGCATCCGCGTCGACTACGTGCTCAACGCCGCCATCGCCCCGCTCTACGAAGGCCACCCCGACATCGACCGCGTCATCCCCTTCACCGACGACGACAACCGTCACGCCCTGCGCTACATCGCCCGCGTGCACCGCGTCATGCGCCGCACACGCTACGACATCATCATCGACATGCGCGCCACCGTGCGCACGCTCCTCTTCAGCCTCTTCAGCCTCCACACCCCCTTCCGCATCGGCACACGCAAGGCCTACAGTCGCCTGCTCCACAACTATCGCGTAGCCGACCGCACCGACCCCGCGCGCGACATGGTGCAGCGCGACCTCATGCTGCTCCAACCGCTCGAACGCATCGCAAACGTGATCTACGACCCATGCTTCCGCCTCCACGTCCCCGACGAGGAGCGCCGAGCTTATCGCGCATATATGGAGCGCTGTGGCATCGACTTCACTCGGCCCATCGTCTTGGCCGCCGTGGCCACGCGCATCGTCGGCAAGGGGTGGGACATGGAGCGCATGCAGGCCGTCCTCCGCCGCATGATCGACACGTATCACCCGCAAATCATCCTCAATTACTCCGGCGACCGCGAACGCGCCCTCTGCCTCAGCCTCTATGAACGCATGGGCCGCGATGCGCACCTATTCCCCTCCATCGAGGCAGCCACACTGCGCGACCTGCGCGCGCTGACCTCGCTCTGCCACTTCTTCTTCGGCAACGAGGGCGGCCCGCGCCACATCGCCCAAGCGCTCGACATCCCCGCCTACGCCATCTATCCGCCCGACGTCAGCAAACGCCTATGGTTGCCCGGCTCGAGTCCGCGTTTCCGCGGCATCAGCCCGGACGACATCGCCCCGCCCTCGCCCAAGGCCACCCGCGCCGAACGTTTCGACCTCCTCACCGTCGACCGCGTGTGGCAGGGAGTGCATGAGATGATGAAACAATATGTGGCCTTTGGCCGCGGGTAGTAGGGGCTGCGTCCCAGTAGTGGCGCGCCGTTGGCGCGGGTAGTTAGAAGTAGTAGGAAGAAGCCTCTACCATCTAACTACTTCCAACTATCGGGGCGAAGCCCCTACTACTTCTAACTACCGGGGCGTATGCAATACGCCCCTACTATTTACTCATGGACATCCTGCATTACGCTTTCTTCCAGAACGCCCTCCTCGGGGCACTCTTTACGGCCATTGCGTGCGGCATCGTGGGGACGTACATCGTGGCGCGCCGATTGGTCTTCATCAGCGGCGGCGTCACTCACGCCTCGTTCGGCGGCTTAGGCCTCGGCTTCTACCTCGGCCTCGATCCCTTCTGGGCCGCGCTCGCGTTTGCCGTCCTCTCCGCCTTCGGCATCGAGTGGGTCGGCCGTTCCGGGCGCGTGCGCGAAGACTCCGCCATCGCCGCCTTCTGGTCGCTCGGCATGGCCGTGGGCGCCATCTTCATCGTCCTCACACCCGGCTACGCCCCGAACCTCTCCTCATACCTCTTTGGTAACATCCTGACCATCTCTCGAGCCGACATCCTGCTCACAGCCGCCTTTGCCGCCGTGCTGAGCCTCTTCTTCGCGCTGCGCTACCGCCCCATCGTCTACGCCGCCTTCGACCGCGACTTTGCCCTGACGCAAGGCCTGCCCGTGCGTCGCATCGAAGCCGCCATGACACTCTTCACAGCCATCACCATCGTCCTCTCCATCCGCCTTGTCGGCATCATGTTGCTGATGAGCCTGCTCACCGTACCGCAGATGACGGTCAACCTCTTCACGTCCGACTTCCGCCGCATCCTCTTCGGCAGCATCGCGCTCGGGTTTGCCGCGTGCGTCTGCGGGCTGTGG
Organism: Tannerella sp. oral taxon 808; assembly: GCA_002890585.1. GTDB lineage: Bacteria > Bacteroidota > Bacteroidia > Bacteroidales > Tannerellaceae > Tannerella. The sequence goes on along the minus strand of MIQB01000134.1, from coordinate 445 downwards.
CTGTCGTTCGTGTTGCAAGTGCCCTCCGGCGCGTTCATCATCGTCGTCCTCATCGTCGTGTTCCTCTTGGCTAAACTGATACGCGGCAGCATGCGGCGTTGAATAAAGTAGCCCAAGACCCGGCGAGGATTGGATCACTTTCATAAAAGCAGCCCAAGACCCGGCGAGGATTGGATCACTTTCATAAAAGTAACCCGAGACCCGGCGAGGATTGGGTCACTTTCATAAAAGTAGCCCGAGACCCGGCGAGGATTGGATCACTTTGGAAAAAGTAACCCGAGACCCGGCGAGGATTGGATCACTTTGGAAAAAGTAACCCAAGACCCGGCGAGGATTGGGTCACTTTAGCAAAAGTAACCCGAGACGAGGTCCGGATTGGGTCACTTTGGAAAAAGTAACCCGAGACGAGGTCCGGATTGGGTCACTTTGGAAAAAGTAACCCGAG
>MIQB01000133.1 GCA_002890585.1 Tannerella sp. oral taxon 808 | reverse complement strand
GAAGACGTCCACGGCCTACCTTATGGTCACAGACGAGGACATGGAGGGGCTCCTCCGCCCGCGCAGCCGCTTTGCGCACAAGGGCGATTTCGGCCACGCGTTACTCATAGCTGGTGGCAAAGGGCGCATGGGAGCTGCATTGTTAGCGGCATCGGCCTGTATGCACAGCGGCGTGGGCAAGCTGACCGTACACCTGCCGCAACGGGGCGAGTTGGCGTTGCAAACGGCCGTCCCCGAAGCTATGCTCGACCTTGACACAGACCGTGATCGCATCACCACACTGCCTGACAACCTCGCGGATTACGACGCCATCGCCATCGGGCCGGGCATTGGCACAGACGAGCGGACAGCCTCGCTGCTTGGGCAGCTGCTCCGCACAGCTAACAAGCCCCTGCTGCTCGACGCGGACGCGCTGAACATCCTCTCGCGCAACCGTGAGCTCATGCCGCTCCTGCCTCCGAACACGGTGCTGACGCCACACCCGAAGGAGTTCGACCGCCTCTTCGGCGAGTGTGCCAACGGCTATGCGCGGCTGCACAAGGCGGCCACGACGGCAGTGAAGCACTCCATCTGCATCGTGCTCAAGGGCGCTTACACGGCCGTCTGCATGCCGCAGGGGCAGGTCTGCTTCAACACCACTGGCAATCCGGGCATGGCCACGGCGGGCAGTGGCGATGTGCTGACGGGCGTCATTGCGGCCCTGATGGCGCAGCAATACGATCCGGCGACGGCGGCTGTGATCGGCGTCTTCCTGCATGGTTCAGCGGGCGATCTGGCCGCAGCGCGATCGTCTGAGGATAGCCTCGTGGCAAGCGACATCGTCCGTGAGCTGGGTCACGCCTTCCGTATGCAACAAGGAGAATTGTAGGTGGTGCACCCCGGGGGTCTGCCTGTTGGCATCTCGCTTACGACTTATTCAGAAGAAGGAGCAAAAACCCGCTTCCGATCTCTGTCAAACAGCTCTACTGAAGCCCAAAAGACTTCTGTTTGAGCTTACGCACGCCTTTGCTGAAGCAAAACAGACCCCTGTTTCAAGCCGCGCAGACCCGCTGGAGCAAAACAGCCCCCCTGTTTGGGGCCGCGCAGACCCGCTGGAGCAAAACAGACCGCCGTTTGGGCCGCGCAGACCCGCTGGAGCAAACAGACCCCCTGTTTGGGCCGCGCAGACCCGCTGGAGCAAAACAGACCTCTGTTTGGGCCGCGCAGACTCGCTGGAGTAAAACAGACCGCCGTTTGGGCCGCGCACATCGGCTGGAGCAAAACAGACCCCTGTTTCAGGCCGCGCAGACCCGCTGGAGCAAAACAGACCCCTGTTTCAGGCCGCGCACATCGGCTGAAGCAAACAGACCCCCTGTTTGGGCCGCGCACATCGGCTGGAGCAAACAGACCCCCTGTTTGGGCCGCATAAAACCAGAATCAGCCCGAAACAAAATCGGGGCGAACCCCGAAAGGCCCGCCCCGACAGAACGATCAACTATACAGCTATCAGTACCCCGGATTCTGCTTCATGTTCGGGTTGGCGTCCATCTCGCGCTTGGGGATGGGCAGGACGATCATGTAGAACGTGCGGTCGTAATCCATGTAGGGCGTGTCGTGGCGGGTGAGGGCGATGTCAGGCTCCTCCACGTCCACGCGCTTTATCGAGAGGCCGTTGCGCATCACGTCGTACATGCGATGCCCCTCGGCCACGAGCTCCTTGCGGCGTTCGTTAAGCACATCGGCGAGTGTCAGCGTCTTGCCCTTGACGGTGGAGTCTGGGTCGGCGCGGTTGACGATGGCGTCTAAGTAGGTCACGGCCGTGGCGTTGTCGCCCGTCTTGACGGCGGCTTCGGCAGCGTTCAGGTAAGCCTCCGAAAGGCGCAGCAGGGGGATGTTGGCATCCATGATGTTTTCGTTCGCTTGCGGCTGATACTTGTTGACGTAGGCATAGTCCTTGCCGTCAAAGCTGAGGAGCTTGAGGCGCACGTCGCGCGGGTTTTGCTTGAGCAGGCGGTAGAAAGAGGCGGTGATGCACATGTCGTCGTAGCCGTCTTTGGAGTTGAGGTAACCCATGCTCTCAAGCCCCGGCGAGTCGGTGGTGAGGTTGACGATCTCGAAGAGCACCTCGCCCGGATCGGTGGCAGAGGCGTCGGCAGCCCAGGCCCTCGGGTAATTTTTGTTCGTCCAGAGCGCATACCCTGCCTTCTCTGCGCCCGCGATGGCTGCCTTGGCCGCCTTGAGGGCTGCGGCGTTGTCGCCCTTATATAGGTAGACGCGGCTGAGCAGCGTCAGGGCGGCCCATTTGTTGAACTTACCCTTGTTGAACTTGCCCGCGAGCAGGTCGGAGGCTGTGGTGAGGTCGGCGATGATGTGCGAGTAACACTCGGCCACGGTCTTGCGGGCGGGTTTATCTTCCGTTCCGGAGAGGGTCTCAACGATGGGCACTCCGAGGGAGGCGCCGCCGTCCTTCGTGTAGGGGTAACCGAAGAGGCGCGTGAGGTCGAAGAGGGCCATGCCGCGGATGGCTAAGGCCTGGCCCCGGAGGTCGTCGCGGCGAGCCTTCTGGGCGTCGCTGACGGTGATGCGGTCGAGGTTGACGAGCACGAAGTTGCAGTTCTGAATGATGTTGTAGAGGTAAGACCAGTGGCTGGAGGGGCCGTTGTCCTTGGTGAAGTTGAAACGGTAATAGTTGCCCGTGCGCTTGGTGGCGCTGACGGCCTGCATGTCGTCGCCGGTGACGTCGGCGTAGTAGACGAGGCGGCCGGAGTAGGCGTCCGAGCTTTGCATGGTGCTGTAGATGCCGTTGAGTGAGAACTCCACTTCCTTGAGCGACTTGACGCCGTCTTCGGTTTGGATGGAGGTGGTGGGCTCTACGTCGAGCCAGTCGTTGCCGCAGGCGGTGAAGAGCATGGCGGCGATGAGTAGCAGGGTGATATGTCTCAGATAATTCATGATTCAATCTGTCTTAAAGTGGGGGGATTAGAAGTTCATGTTCAGGCCGAAGATGACGGTCTTGAGCGGGGGTGTGCCCCAGGTTGCGGAGCCGGCTTCGGTGGCTTCGGGGTCGTAGTAATCGTATGACGCCCATGTCCAGAAGTTGTTGGCGGAGGCGTAGAGGCGTACGTTGTCAAGGTGTGCCGCCTTGCCCCATGCCTTGGGCAGGGTGAAGCCGAGGGTGATGGTCTTGAGGCGGATGAAGTCTGTGCTGTGCAGGCGGCGCGAGGTGGAGATCTTGCTCATGGCCACGGCGGGGTTCTCATAGAAGAGCTCGTAGTCGGTCGCGTCGCCGGGTTTGCGCCAGCTGTTGCGGTAATAGGTGGGGATGTTGGCCTTCATGTCGTTGCCGCCGTGCTCCGTCTTCTGCGCCCAGACGTCGTAGGCGTAGCCGCCAAACTGGTAGGAGAACATGCAGCTGAGATCGAACCATTTGTAACGGAGTGTGTTGGTGAGTCCGCCGATCACGGCCGGGTCAGCATACTTATCGAGCACGGCTGCGTTGGCTTTGCTGACGTCTTCGGTGATCTCCTTCTTATAGTTCCCGTCGGCGTCTTTCTCGTTGGTGTAGAACTGCGGTGCGCCCGTGTTGGGGTTGATGCCTGCGAACTCGATCATGTAGAAGGTGCGGTAGGGCTTGCCGACTTTGTGTATTTGGGTTCCACCGATGATCTCCGTCTGTATGCCGTCGAGCTTTACGATCTCGTTGCGGTTGTGCGAGATGTTGAAGTTCGTTGTCCAGGAGAAGTCTTTCGTCTGCACGTTGGTGGAGGCGATTTCCAGCTCCACGCCTTGGTTCTTCACCTCTCCGATGTTCATCAGGTAGCTCCCGAAGCCGGTGGTCATTGAGATGGGTCGATCCATGAGGAGGTTCTTCGTCGTGCGGACGTAATACTCGAGGGTCACGTTCATGCGATTCCAGAGGCCGAAGTCGAGGCCGAGGTTCAGGTTGTGATTCGTTTCCCATTGCAGATCGATGTTGGGCAACTGCGACCGGATGATGCCGGGTTGCTCGAGGTATCCGATGGTGAGGCTGCTGAGGCCCATGTAGCCGTAGAGGTCGGAGGGCAGTGTGCCGTTCACGCCGTAGGAGGCGCGGAGCTTGAGGTCGGAGAGCCAGCCCTTGGTCGGCTCCATGAATCCCTCTTCGATGGCGCGCCAGGCTCCGGATACGGACCAGAAGCTGCCCCATCGGCTATCGCGGTGGAAGCGCGAGCTGCCGTCCGTACGGAAGCTGCCGCCGAGGTAGTAGCGGTTGCGGTAGTCGTAGTTGAGGCGAGAGATGTAAGAGATCATGCGCGATCGCGTGCTGCGTCCGCCTACGGCTTCGGTCTTCATGCCGTTGCTGATGGCGTTCTTCTCTGGCGTGGCGAAGTTGCTGGCCTGCCCAAGCAGGTAGTCGCTGTACTGGTCGTCCACCTCGTAGCCTACGAGGGCGTCGAGGTGATGATCATTGGCTACGGTCATGCGGTAGCTCAGTTGGTTAGCCCACGTCATCTTCCTCAGCTCGCTGTATCGCTTGTCCATTGCTCCGTTTTTGTCCTCGCCATTCGATGTGCGTGGGTCGCTCCAGTCTTTGCCTTTGGTGTTGACGTAATCGTAACTGAAGGTGGAGCGGAACTTGAGGTCGCGGATGAACTCATATTCGGCGAAGAGGGTGTTGAAGGCACGCATGACGTATTCGCGTTGGTAGTCGTAGGCGGCAGACAGTGCCGGGTTGCGGTCGCCAATGCGGATCATCTTGCGATTCCAGCTGCCGTCTTGGTTACGCACGGG
>MIQB01000132.1 GCA_002890585.1 Tannerella sp. oral taxon 808 | reverse complement strand
GAGCAAGACAGCACTGGCGAGCGCAGCGTTGTACAGGAAGACTTCTTGCGGACGAGAAGCCCAGCCGAAGATCTGCATCGGCAGGATGGTGAACCGGCTGAAAAGTGTGGGGTCGTGATTCACGAAAAGGAGCGCGCCGAAGAATACCAGCGGAGCGGCCTCGCCCAGGGCGCGCGACATGGCCAGGATGATGCCCGTCATGATTCCTGGCATCCCGGCGGGCAGGACGACATTTCGGATCACCTGCCAGCGTGTCGCTCCCAGGGCGAAGGCGGCATGACGAAGCGAGGAAGGCACGGTGCGAATCGCCTCCTGCGCCGCGATGATGATCACCGGAAGAGTCAACATGGCCAGGGTCATTCCTCCGCCGATGACATTCCGGGCCGCAATCGTGTCACTCTCCAGAGGCTTGAAGATCAATTCCACGAAAACATACGTGCCGAGCACGCCGTAGACGATCGAGGGCACCCCGGCCAGGTTGTTGATGTTCAGCTGAATGAACCGGGCCAGCCGGCTCGCGCTGCGATACTCCTCCAGGTAGATGGCGGCGCCCACGCCCAGCGGCACGGCGCATGCCAGCGTGATCAGACCAAGGAGGATGCTACCCATGAGTGCCGGCATGATGCCGACATCCTGCGGATTGCTGCTGGGAGATTGAGTGAAGAAGTGCCACAGCAGCGCGGAAGGAGAAGTGTCGGGACGGATGCCCTCCTCGGCGCGAATCAGGTCCTGGGCCTTCTGTTCCATCTGCTGCTTGCTGCCCTGGCGGATTCGCTCATACCGCCGGCGGACTGCTTCCTTTCCCTTCTCATCCGGAGTCTGGGCCAGTGTCTCCTGCATCTCCACGTCGATCTGGCGCATATCCTCTTTGATCAACTTCTCGATGGCGCGGCCACTGGCGGCATCCTCGGCCAGTTTCTCGTTCTGCTTTTCCACCAGACCCGGCATGACTCGAAACCAGTGGCCGATGTCGATGCCGATGCGCACGAAGAAGACCACCAGCATGAACAGTCCGAAGAAGGTAGCTGAGAACGCGACCCAGGGAAAAGCGCGGGCGAGGAACTCGCGGCCGGGGCGACGGACAGGAGCCGGACGAGGGCGATGCGGAGCAGTGTTCGTTGGGGTCACTGGTACACCTGCCGGTAACGGCCCAGCATCCACTGGGCGAAGACATTCATCATGAAAGTCATGAAGAAGAGAACGGCGGCGACGGCGAACAGGCTGTTGAAATCGGTCGAGCCGTGGACCACATCGCCCTGGGCAATGTTGACGATGGCACTGGTCATGGTGGCAATACCTTCACGCGGGTCCAGCGTCAACCTGGGCTGACCTCCACAGGCAAGAGTGACGATCATGGTTTCGCCGATGGCGCGCGAGATGGCCAGCACGAACGAGGCCATGATCCCCGAGAAGGCAGCCGGCACCACGACCCGCGTCGCGGTTTCGAAGCTGTTGGCACCCAGCGCGTAAGAGGCTTCACGCAGGGAACGCGGCACAGCCCGGATGGCGTCCTCACTGAGCGAGGCAACGAGCGGAATGATCATGATGCCGACCACGATCCCCCCGCCAAGCTGGTTCTGGGGCGTGCTCAGTCCCGGGATGAACCACGCAAGGAAGGGCGTGATGGTGGTCAGGGCGAAGTAGCCGTAAACCACGGTGGGGATGCCGGCAAGAACTTCGAGCGTGGGCTTGGCGAAGCGCCGGACGCGCGGTGTGGCGGACTCGCTCAGATAGATTGCCGTGATCAGGCCGATCGGCAAGGCGACGAGGGCGGCGACCACGGCCACCACCAGAGTGCCCGCAATCAGCGGCAGGATACCATAGCGGGCGTTACTGAAACGCGGGGTCCACTCATTACCGGTGAAGAAATAGGAAACGGAGACACGTTCGCGGGGAGGTTTCTCCCCGTGGGTCTCTGCCTCTGCCGCCAGCTGGTCGTACTCATGGTCCTGGAAGAAGTCCACCGTCCCGATCAGCACCACCGTCACGATGGCAATGGTAATGACGATCGACAGCAGGCCGCAGCACATCAGCCCGAACTCGATCACGGCCTCGCGGATTTTCTGTCGCCGCGATCGCGCGCGGCTGCTGCGAATCCGGCTGGGCCGAGAGTTGGGGTTCGAAGTGCTCACATTGGTCTCGCTTCCCTCATGTCGGAACGGGAACCGAAGGGTGTCCAATGGGCCTCCACCGGGCCAGTCCCGGTGGAGCCACGACTGAACGCTAGAAAATAGCGGCTCGCTTGTCTCCGGCCTCCACCGGGCCTGTCCCGGTGGAGCCACGATTGACAGCCAGAAGAAGCCGGCGACATCCGCGCTTTTGGGCCTCCACCGGGCCTGTCCCGGTGGAGCCACGACTGGCAGCTAGAACACGGTCCCTTCATCCTTTTCTGGGCCTCCACCGGGCCTGTCCCGGTGGAGCCACGACTGACAGCCAGAAGAAGCCGGCGACATCCGTGCTTCTGGGCCTCCACCGGGCCTGTCCCGGTGGAGCCACGATTGACAGCTAGCTCACAGTCATCGCTCCACCGGGACAGGCCCGGTGGAGGCGAATAAAGAGGGAGAAGTTCCACCGCCTCCAGCTGCCAGTCATCGCTCCACCGGGACAGGCCCGGTGGAGGCGGAGGGCAGACTTGCCCCGCCCGATCATTTCATCGCCTCCTCAAGGCTCTCCTGCTGCGTAAACTGCTGATCCCGTGTCAACTCGATGTACTTCGCCTCCTGGGCAAGATCACCCCGCCGCAGGTAGAACTTCACGAACTCGGCCACTTCCGGCCGCTTGAGGGACGGCTTCTTCACGTAGATAAACAGCGGCCTCGACAACGGCTTGTACGTTCCCTTCAACACAGTCTCCCTGGTCGGCAGCACGTATTCTGCTCCTTGTTTGGCAGCCACCGCCACACAGGCGATCTTGTCCTTGTTCTCCTCGTAATAGGCGACGCCGAAATACCCGAGGGCGAACTTGTTGCCGGCGACTCCACGAACGGTAACATTATCGTCGCTGGCTGGTTCGTAGTCCTTCCGGCAGACTCTTTCCTTGCCGTTGATCGCCTCAGTGAAGAAGTCAAAGGTGCCGGAATCAGCGTCGGCCCCGTACAGCCTGATCTCGTGATCGGGCCAGCCAGGATCGACATCGCTCCACTTCTTGGCGGCAGTGTCGGGATGCCAGATCTTGCGAAGTTGCTCGACGGTCATCTTCCGCGCCCAATCGTTATCGGGATGGATGACAACCGACAGCCCATCCCAGGCAACCTGCAACTCGACGTACTCGACGCCAGTCTTCTTGCAGTTCTCGACCTCGACAGGCCGAATCGTTCGGCTGGCGTCGTTGATATCGGTCTCGCCGGAGGAGAACTTCTTGAAACCGCCGCCGGTGCCCGAGATTCCTACCGTGATCTTGACCTGGGGATGCTGCTTCTTGAAGTGCGTCGCCACCGCCTCTGTGATCAGATACACCGTGCTGGAACCATCCACCTTGATCTCGCCCTTGACCTCGGCCTCTTTCTCTTTCGCCGACTGTTTGTCCTGTTGCGGACGAGTGCAACCTGAGCAGCCTGCATAGCCAATCACCAGGGCCGTGACGATCAGAATTCCCCCACGAAACAAGGGTTTCATGACAACCTCCTCTCCTGAAACCAGGCTTCACCCATTCGTTGATTGACTGAATTGGATGAAAACTCCATGAAATCCTCATCCTCAATCCTGTGAAGTTTTCATGAAGATGACTCAGCCGGAGGAATCGGCTTTCCGTCTTTCGGACCGAGTTTGTTATCATTCCTTTCATGTGGCGATCACGTATCTTCTGGCGCCTGTTCGCGGCCTATGGCATCCTGGTGCTGTCCTCTCTCAGCTTGCTGGGAATGGTCATCGTCGCGCGCGTCGAGAAACAGTTCCTGCGCCAGATCGAGGACAGCCTTCGCACCAAGGCGATCCTGATCCGCGAATCCATCCCCGCCGAACCGGCCAGCCAGCCCGAGATGTTGCAGCAGCGTGTCGAATCGCTTCGGGGAGAAATCGCCACCCGCATCACCCTGATCGATGCGCAGGGGAACGTCCTTGCTGATTCCGAGGTCGATCCCCGCCGGTATCCGGTGGAAAATCATGCCAATCGTCCCGAGGTCGTGACCGCGCGAACCGCCGGGGTGGGCATCACTCAGCAGCGGCACAGCGCCACCGTCGATCAGGAAATGATGTACGTGGCCCTGCGAAACGATCCACCACGGAGCCAGGTTGCCTTCGTCCGCGTCGCCCTGCCGCTGGATCAGGTGCGCGAGCAACTGGCGGGGCTTCATCGTGTTATCTGGACCGCGGCGGGACTGACCGCGGTGGCTGCTGTTATCCTCGCGTTCTGGCTGGCCCGGCGCAGCGCTCAGCCGCTCCAGGAATTGACCGAGGGAGCGGAGCGCATCGCGGCCGGCGACCACGGGCACAAGGTCTACGCGGTCGGTCATGATGAGATCGGCACCCTGGCCCGCGCCTTCAACCACATGAGCGAACGACTGCAAACGCAGTTCGCCCAGATCGAGGAAGACCGCCGCCAGCTGCGGGCCGTCCTCAGCGGCATGGTCGAGGGAGTCATCGCCCTCGATGGCGAGCAAGGTATCCTGTTCACCAATGAGCGCGCCGGGCTGATGCTTGGGTTCGATTCATCCTCGGCCACCGGACGCAAACTCTGGGAAGTTGTCCGCCATCGCTCGGTCCAGGAAATCGCACGCCGAGTCCTCGATGGACCGGAGACCTCTTCCGCCGAGCTGGACTGGAACGGCGCCGCCCGGCACCTCGTCG
>MIQB01000131.1 GCA_002890585.1 Tannerella sp. oral taxon 808 | reverse complement strand
AATTCTCAGTTTTGGCGTTTGCGGGGTGCCCCGCAAGCATCAAATTCTCAGTTTTGGCGTTTGCGGGGCACCCCGCAAGCATCAAATTCTCAGTTTTGGCGTTTGCGGGGCACCCCGCAAGTATCAAATTCTCAGTTTTGGTATTTGCGGGGCGCCCCGCAAGCATCAAATTCCCCGTTTTAACCGTTGCGGACTTCCGTAGACATACCACCGACTTTATTCTTACATCGAACTCACGTTAGGTAATGTAAGTTCGACGTAAGAGGTTCTCCCGACGGTATACCGGCGAAGTGTTTGCCGTTTTTAAGACAGGCCTTTTGACAGAGCCTCCTTCATAAACAGAAAACCCGGAGCCGATGGGGCGTGTATTCCATCTGGCTCCGGGTCTTGGAGGGGGGGCGTTATGGGTGGCCGCTGCTAATCGGCGAAGCGGAAGGTCACCCGATCGAAATAGATCGGCTCGTAATCGTCTTGCTGCTGGGCGCTGCCGTCCTCGAAGCAGACGAGGAGGCTCACCGTGGCGTCTTCGCCGACGTAGCGTAAGGCCGACTCGATGCCTGCGCTGAGGTAATAACCGGCGGGGTTGTAAACGACATTTCTGCCGGTGCCAAACCGACCCTGCGAGGTGACGTAATGCGCCGTGCCGTAGATAAATTCGATCGGCGCTTTCTCGTTGACAAAGGTGTTGAAGGGAATCGCCGTGTCGCGGTTGAAGAAGTATTCGCCGCTGCAACGCATCAGCACCTCGGTACGGCCTTGCACGGCGCGGTTGCCGTTGCCCGAGTCCACCACGTGTAGGTAGACGCGCCCCTCGTTCAGGCCGTCGTTGATCAGGAAGTACTGATTCTTGCCGAAGACGCCGCTGGCGGGGTAGCGATAGAGCACCTCGATGCCCCGCTCGTTGATAAACTTCTCGACGGCCTTCCGCTCGGCCTTCTGCCGGCTGGCGAACGACTCGTTCTTGCCACACGACGTCAGGGTCAGCACGGCCGCCGTCAGCAAAGCCATGCCCATGAAAATCTTTAATCTCATTATGTATCTACTTATATGGGGTTTGTACGGGCGGCAAAAATAGACCCAGACATGGCATTGCGGTGTATCGGTCACTACGTGGCAAGGTCTCTCAGACAGTTTATTCCGCCGGGGCAAGCTCGACGGTGAAGTGACGCATGATGGGGTGCTCCTTCGTGATGCGGTAGCCACGGGTGATCTGCTCGCGGCGGTCGAAGACGTTCTTCAGCGCGGCGGCCACGACGTCCATGTGGTTGTCGGTGTACGTGCGGCGGGGGATGGCCAGGCGCAGCAGCTCGAGCTTCGGGTAACGGTTCTCGCGCGTCTTCGGGTCGCGGTCGGCCAGGATGGCGCCGATCTCCACGCCGCGGATGCCGGCCTCGAGGTAGAGCTCCACGCCGAGCGTCTGGGCGATGAACTCCTCCTTAGGCACATGCGTGAGCACCCGCTTGGCATCAATGAAGACGGCGTGGCCACCGACGGGGCGTTGGTAGGGGATGCCGTACTCGTCGAGTCGGTGGGCGAGATGCTCCACCTGCCGGATGCGCGTCTCTAAGTAGTCGAACTCCGTGCCCTCGTCTAAGCCCACAGCCAGGGCGTTCATGTCGCGGCCGCTCATGCCGCCGTAGGTGATGAAGCCTTCGTTCATGATGCAGAACATCTGGCAGCGGCGCCAGAGTTCTTCGGAACGGAAGGCTACGAAGCCGCCCATGTTCACGATGGCATCCTTCTTCGACGACATGGTCATAATGTCGGCGTAGGAGAAGATCTCGCGCACGATCTCCTTGATCGACTTGTCGGCGTAACCCGGCTCACGCGTCTTGATGAAGTAGGCGTTTTCGGCAAAGCGTGCCGAGTCGATTTGCAGCTTGACGCCATAGCGGCGGCAGAGGGCAGAGACCTCGCGGATGTTTTGCATCGACACGGGTTGGCCGCCTGCGGTGTTGTTCGTGATCGTGAGCACGACGCAGGGGATGCGCTCGGCGGGATAGGCGCGGAGCACGCGCTCGAGCTTCTCAAGGTCCATGTTGCCTTTGAAGGGCAGCTCGAGCTGTGTGTCGGCGGCGGCGTCGATGGTGCAGTCGAGGGCGGTGGCGCGGCGAAACTCGATGTGCCCCTTGGTGGTGTCGAAGTGGGAGTTGCCGGGCAGGATGTCGCCCTCGTGGACGATGGCGGAGTAGAGCACATTCTCGGCCGCGCGCCCCTGATGGGTGGGCAGGAAGTAGTCGAAGCCGAGGATGCGGTGGATGGCCTCGCGCATGTTCTCGTAGGAGCGTGCGCCGGCGTAACTCTCGTCGCCGAGCATGAGGGCCGACCATTGGCGGTCGCTCATGGCGCCGGTGCCGGAGTCGGTCAGGAGGTCGATGAAGACCTCGTCGCTCTTCAGCATGAAGAGGTTGTACTTCGCGTCCGCAATCCAGCCTTCGCGCTCTGTGCGTGTGCTTTTGCGGATCGGTTCTACCATTTTAATGCGGTAGGATTCGGAAAATGGGAGTTCCATGACGGTTAATAATGTTTTGAATGAGGTATGTAAGTAAGGGCGAGCCTTGTGCCCGCCTGTTTGTGGTCGATTACCCATCGGGGTGCAGCTCTACAGTGACCGAGTGGGGGAGTGGTTGCTCAAAGTCGAAGGCGATGCGCGGGGTGCCGTCGTGCACATGGATGATGCCGCACTGCCGGAAGCCGTAACGCGTGATGGCGTGCAGCATGGGGTGGTTGTCGGCGTGCGTATCGATGCGCACATAGTCAGCGTGCGCCGTGCAGAAGTCGAAGCAGGTGCGGGCGACGCCGTGCGTGTGGCCATCGGAGGCGAGGCGATGGATGGTGCCGTAGGGCCGATCGGCATGCCACTGGCCTTGCTCGATGGTGCGGTAGGTCGGTTCCTCGCCGAGGATGAAGGTGAATGTCCCAACGATCTTCCGCCCGTCGTTGGCTGGGGTGCAGACGTAGCTGTCGCCACGCATGATGTCCCGTCGCACGATGTCCGGATGTGGGTGCTGGTCGTTCCACTGCGTGGGGTTTCCGTTGGCGGCCATGAAGCGGCGTGCCGCCTCGAAGAGATTCAAGATGGCGCTGAGGTCGCGGCTGTTGGCCTTACGAATAAATAGGGGAGAGGTCATGGTATATATATACGTGCTGGCTTTTTTAAGCGCAGGCAAAGATAGAAGCGCGCGCTACTTCTGGCGGAAATGAGTGTCTGATGGATGAGATTCCCCCCAGAGAGGGAGGCCGAGGTGACATGCTTTGGAGGTATGGCGAGGCGTCCCGCGGCGGGACGGGGCCAAAATGACGATTGAGATGCCATCCCGCGGCGGGACGAGACCAAAATGACGATTGAGACGCCATCCCGCGGCGGGACGAGGCCAAAATGACGATTGAGACGCCATCCCGTGGCGGGACGAGACCAAAATGACGGTTGAGACGCCATCCCGCGGCGGGACGGGACTATGATTCCACAAATGCTCCTTGTTGGCAGAACAGACGAATGCTTTGCGCTTCTACTTTTGCCGCTCGTTGGTAGGGGCCTCCGGGGTGGACTCCTTCTGACTACCGGGCGAAAGATTTTTCGCCCCTACTATCCTATAACTACCCTTTGACTACATTATATATATGAAGCATATCATCATTCTTGGAGACGGCATGGCCGATGAGCCGATTGCCGAATTAGGCGGACTGACGCCCTTGCAATACGCACCTACGCCTGCGATGGACAGGCTGGCCAAGCTCGGAGCTTCTGGCCGACTGCACACGGTGCCCGACGGATTCCACCCGGGCAGCGAGGTGGCCAACCTGTCGATTCTCGGTTACGACCTGCCCACCGTCTACGAGGGACGCGGTGTGCTCGAGGCCGCCAGCATGGGCGTCGAGCTGCAGCCTGGCGAGCTGGCCTTGCGTTGCAACCTCGTCTGCATCGACGGCGACCGGATTAAGAATCACTCCGCGGGCCATATCTCCACGGAGGAGTCCGACGTCCTGATCCGGCACCTCAACGAGCGGCTCGGGTCGGCCGATGTTACCTTTTACCACGGCGTCTCCTACCGCCATCTGCTTGTGCTCCGCGGCGGCGACAAGCGCCTCGATTGCACCCCGCCGCACGACATCCCGCTGCACCCCTTTCGCCCCGCGCTCGTCAAGGCGCGTGTGCCCGAAGCCGAAGCTACGGCCGACCGCCTGAACGACCTCATCCTCCGCTCGCAAGAGCTGCTGGCTGATCATCCGATCAATGTGAAGCGTCGCGCCGAGGGCAAGGATCCGGCGAACAGCATCTGGCCCTGGTCGCCCGGCGTGCGTCCGGCCATGAAGACGCTCCGCGAGCTGTATGGCATCGGCTCCTCAGCCGTCATCTCGGCCGTCGACCTGATCCGTGGCATTGGCGTCTATGCCGGCATGGACGTGATCCACGTGGAGGGCGCCACGGGCCTTTACGATACGAATTACGAGGGCAAGGCGGCTGCTGCCATCGACGCCCTCCGCACGCACGACTTCGTCTATCTGCACATCGAAGCCAGCGACGAGGCCGGCCACGAGGGCGACGTGGAGCTGAAGGTGCGCACCATCGAATACCTCGACCGCCGCATCGTCGACCCCGTCTTCCGAGCCGTCAGCCAATGGGACGAGCCGGTGGCCATCGCCGTCCTGCCCGATCACCCCACGCCCTGCGCCATCCGTACGCACACCAACGCCCCCATCCCCTTCGTGATCTACAAGCCCGGCGCTACGCCCGATGCCGTGGAGCGTTATGACGAGTTCGCCGCCGCCGATGGCAGCTACGGACTGCTCCGTAAGGATGGCGCAGGGCGTGGGGTGATCG
>MIQB01000130.1 GCA_002890585.1 Tannerella sp. oral taxon 808 | reverse complement strand
GGCGGTTCAGCGCGAACGTTTGCCACACCACAAGCGTGGCACCCGTTGCGCCGAGACCGAGACAGAGGTACTGATCCATGCCGCACATGTAGCAGACAACGACCAAGAGGAACGTCGCCAGCAGTCCGCCGGCAAAGAGGAAGAGGTACTGCGCCTTGAGCCCCTTGAACTCCACCGTCCGGCCCACGCCTTTATTGATCTCCCACGAAGCCATCAGAGGAAGAAGCTGCGTAAGATCGTGGCGGCCACGATCAGGAAGATACACGCCCCGAACCACGAGGCGGCGGTCTTGCTGGTGTCCGGGTCGCCGGACGCGAACTTTTGATACACCTTGATCCCTCCGATCAGTCCGATGACGGCACCGATGGCGTAGATGAGCTTCGTCCCCGGATCGAAATAGGAGGTGACCATTTTCGTGGCTTCGTTGATACCCGACAGCCCGTTGCCCTGCGCAAAGGCGGCAGGCGCGAGGAGGGCGGAAAGCAGTAATGCGGCGGCAAAGAGTCGCCCGATTCGTTGTTTCATGTGGTTCTGGATTTATAGGTTTTCATTCGTATTGCCATCTGTTACAAGTAAGCCATCCACGCCGTGTCGTCCGTGTCTTTCTTGTTGTTCGAGTGAGATTTCTTCGGTGCATTGGAAGGCGAGCGAAGTAGCTCGTCGAGCGCCCGAGCGCGTTCCCGCTCTTTCGACGCATACTCCCGGAGCTTCTCCATGAAGTCCGTACCTCGGAGCTTGACGGCTGTCTCTTTGGCTTGATCCAAGTCTTCCGCGGTGAGACGATCCGGCGTTTCCACAGCCGTTTGCAGGCGGCGAAGCTCGCGGGTCGTTACGCTTTCAGTCGAGACTTCAATATCTTCCTTGAGTAACAAGGAAATCGCTTCGTCTTCCGGGGTAACCTCCGGTTCGTCCGCCTGTTCATCTTCGGCGACGGCGTTTCGATAGGCAAAACTATCGTCGGATCCCGTCCCTCCGCAAGCCGATTCCCCGGCTTTCTTCACGCTTCCCTCCAATGGTAAAACCGTACGCGTAGCCCCGACCAAACCGTCGTCCGAAGCGTCATTCGAGGTGTTGCTGGCAGAGGTGTCTTTCCGTGTTGGTTGCTCTGTCCGATAGAGATCACGCAGCAAGACACCTAAAAGGATCGCCCAAGTGA
Source organism: Tannerella sp. oral taxon 808 (assembly GCA_002890585.1). Lineage (GTDB taxonomy): Bacteria > Bacteroidota > Bacteroidia > Bacteroidales > Tannerellaceae > Tannerella. Next base: position 3,702 of record MIQB01000130.1, on the reverse strand, counting down.
CGAGCAGAAAAAGTGTCATGGCAAGGAGGAATTAAAGGGGTTCTTTCTGTTGCGCTCGATGGCCTCGGAGAGGAGCGCACGGTGGCGGTCGATGTGATCGGCGAGGATGTTCCCGATGTAGGCCGCGAGGGAAGTCCTTGCATCGAGGGCGTTCAGCACGCGGCGCAAACAGTCGATAAGCGCCCGATCGCAGGAGAGGGTCGTCCGACTTTCCGACGAACGGTGAGCAAAGAATCGATCTCGATAAGTCGAAAGCGATTCGTCTGCAAACGGTGTTTGAACGCTGCTTAAATCGCTTTTCAACGGTGTTTCTTCGGGCGTGATGGGCGGCGCATCGTCGCCCGCCATTTGCTGAATCCGCTCGGCGATTCGCCTACGGCGTTGTTCTTCGATGGTCATGGGCGGGCGGTTTTCAGGTTACATTTCTCGATGAGCTCCTTCACGAACGACTCGATACCGCTACCCTCGATCAGACTTTTGTCTGGTGGTAGGTAGGTGGATCGGAAGGCGGGCCGACCGTCTGTGGTGAGTTCCTTTTTGAAGCGGGCGGAGCGCGGCAACTGCGTGTCGAACAATCCCAAGCCTTCGCGCTTGATCGCTTCGTTGTAGAATGCGATGACGTCCGTCCGCACCCGTCGGTCGATCTTGTTCCAAACGAGGTAGATCTCTTTGATACGGCACCTATCGTCCGACACGCCGAGGTCACGGATGGCCGGCGCGTAGGTCATGGAAGCTACCAGCGATTGGCGGTCGGGCTCGATCGGCGAGATAAGATAATCCATGCCAAGGGTGAGGTCGACGAGCGCGAGCTCATTGGCACGGCCAGGCAGGTCGAAGAGGATGAGATCGAACGTTTCACCCGCACGCTCGGCCATGAAACGGCGGACATCCTTCTCCGCACGTGCAGCGGTGCTTTTGATGACACGGTAAGCCTCCCGGCCGAGCGCTTCAAAGTGCCTCTTCATCCGTGCCTGCAACGCCGGCTCACCGTTCTGTACGGTTTGTTTGTCGCGTTCGCGCAGTCCGAAGAAGGAGTATTGCGAGTAGTCGCAATCGACGACGAAGAGGCGCAGCCCTTCGGTGTAACAGAGGTAGCTGGCCGTGATCTCCGCCAGCGTGCTTTTGCCCGTGCCGCCTTTGAGCGACCCGAAGCCGATCCGGATCGGGCGGCCGGACAGGGAGTTCATGGTTTCTTCTTTCATAGGTTTAAGGTCTGAGGTATATAATAATAGTTACGCGCGTACATTATATATACGCGCACTTGTGAGTAGCTGTGTAAGTATATTCATATACTCACTCATTTATATGCTTACTCACTTATGCAGTTACTCAGTTATGCAGTTACTCAGTTACTCACTTACTTACTCACTTGTGCACTTACTCACTTATGCAGTTACATGTGAGTAAGTGAGTAACCACACAAATAAACAGCTGCACAAACACAGCTATATATAAAGGCTTTCGGGGGCTTCCCCGGCGTGGCTTCCGATTGAAAACAAACGTTTTACCCACGAAAAGCGCTGCCCTAACTTTGCCGCCGAATTGAAAGACTTTGGGGAGCCGAACCTTCTTCTCAGACACACGGCCCAAAGGCCGGGCAAGGTGTGTTTTTGTGCTACAAAAACCGTTTTGTGCTACAAAACGCCTTGCCTCCGGAGCGGCCTCCGCGCGGTTCGGCTCCAAAGTCGCCACCTGATCTTATATGAAAAACCACCCCCATGAATCGACCGAAGAAAACACCCGTTCGCCCCCCGAAATGGGACGCCTTCCACTTCCGCCTCCCCGACAGCCGCGATCAGCTCCGGCTGATCGAACTCTTCAAACGCTCCGGCGCCCGCACAAAAACGGAGTACATCCGTGCGCGCATCTTAGATGAGCATTTCCGCGTCGTGACCGTCGACAAGAGCCGTGAGGACTTCGTTCGCAGGCTAACCGAGTTCACCGCTGCGCTGAACAAGATCGGCGTGCTATACAACCAAGCCGTCCGCGCCATCAATGCCTATCACTCCCCGAAAACGGCCGTCACCATGCTTCGTAAGTTGGAGGGATACGCGGCCGACATCCACCGGTTGCAGGAGCGGGTCGTCGCCTTAACCGAATCCTTTCGCACGATTGATCGATGATTGCGAAGATCTCGCCGCCCTCCAAAGACCTGATGAAAACGCTCATGTACAACTTCCGGAAAGTCGATCGGGATCAAGCCGACATCCTCCTGTCCGGGCAGCTTTCGGCAGATGGAAGGCTGACGGCCGAACGTGTTTTCCGGGAGATGACGGCCTACATCCCGAGTGGTGCGCGGACGAAAAACATCGTCTTTCACGCCTCGATCAACCCTCGCCCCGATGAGCCACTCTCCGACGACCGTCTCCGAACGATCGCCCGAGAATACCTGCGTCGTCTCGGTTACGGCGATCAGCCCTTCATCGTGTTCAAGCACCGAGACATCGCGCGGGAACATATTCACCTTGTCTCGACGCGGGTCAGGCACGATGGCAGCAAGATCCGGGACACGATGGAGCACGTCCGAAGCACCCGCATCATGCGGAGTTTGGAGGCGAAGTTCGGCCTCCTCCCCAGTCGGAAGAAGGAGGGCGTTTCTGCCCAACCGTCAGCCGTCGAGATCGGAGCGGGAGGCATCAAGCGGCAAGTTGCGGCCGCTGTAGAGCACGTGTTCAGACGGTACGCGTTCCAGTCTGTCGGTGAGATGAATCTGCTGCTTGTGCGTTTCCGTGTGACGGCCGAGGAGGTCAAAACGGAGCGGAAGGGTAGGCCCTTCGATGGGATCGTCTACGCGGCAACCGATGCCGACGGACACAAGATTTGCACGCCGATCAAGGCCTCCGAGATCGGTCGGCAGGTCAGTTACGCGGCGCTTCGTCGCCACTTTGAGCAGTCGAAAAGCGTTGTCCGAGAGCGGTCTGTGGTGATCCGCCGTGCGATTGCTGACGTGATGCAGACGTCGCCCGACCGTGCGGAGTTCATTGACCGCATGCGTGAGCGCGGCATCGAAACTGTGCTCCGAATCAACACCGCGGGACGCCTGTACGGCATCACGTTTATCGACGATGCGAACGGCATCGCTGTTAATGGTTCGCGCCTCGGGAAGGGCTTCGCGGCGAACGTGTTCAATGCCTATTTCGCGGGCGGCGCGAATCCGTTCCTCGAAATGAGCTGGCCAAAAGAGAAAGAAGAACAGACGGCTGTGGTGGAGGAACTGACAGAAAGTCCGAACGACATGCCCCCGACGGAGATCGATCTCACTTTGCAGGTACACGGCGCCGACCTCCGAGAATGGGCCTTCCAACGTCGGCTGAGAAATCGCGCACGTATGCGTTTACGCCGAAAATCGCGGTAGCAGTCCTGAACCTTGGAGGATTCCGCTCTACTTTTCAAAAAGCAGTGTTGGAAGCTCAGCTTCTGGAGTCACTTTTCAAAAAGTAGTGCTGGAAGCTGCACTTCCGGATCCACTTTTCAAAAAGCAGTGCTGGAAGCTCAGCTTCCGATGCTGCTTTAGAAAAAGGAGATCATCCATAAAACACTTAGAATCAAAAGAGAACTAAATCAACCCACACCAACACCCCATGCAAAACGAAGATGATTTGAGAGGCCTCGCCAAGACGATGGACCTCATGCGAGCGATCGCAATTCTTTTCACCGCCATGCACGCGTACTGGTTCTGCTACGCGGCATTCCGCGACCGAC
>MIQB01000129.1 GCA_002890585.1 Tannerella sp. oral taxon 808 | reverse complement strand
TTGATCTCCGCCACTTGGCGGTAAGCCCAAGTACTGGTGTTTTTGATCTCCGCCAATTGGTGGACGTCGGCTCGTAGGGCGCCAGTGAGACCCCTAATTCACCCCCACATCATGCGACATTGCGATACAAATACGACTATATAAATCAGAGAGGAATATGGCTTTTAGGAGAGAGAATAAGATAAAGACGGATTTCACGAAAATCACGATCGGACTGGCCTCGCCGGAGGAGATTTTGGAGAACTCCTACGGCGAAATTTTGAAGCCAGAGACAATCAATTATCGGACATACAAGCCCGAACGCGACGGGCTCTTCTGTGAGCGCATCTTTGGCCCAGTGAAGAACTACGAGTGCTATTGCGGAAAGTATAAACGCATCCGTTACAAAGGCATCGTGTGCGACCGCTGTGGCGTCGAGGTGACCGAGAAGAAGGTGCGGCGCGAGCGCTCAGGGCACATCCAGCTCGTCGTGCCCGTGGCTCACATTTGGTACTTCCGGTCGCTGCCCAACAAGATCGGCTACCTGCTTGGCCTGCCGACGAAGAAGCTGGATTCGATCATCTATTACGAGCGCTACGTAGTCATTCAAGCGGGTGTGGCCGAAAATGCGAAACACATGGACCTCCTCTCCGAAGAGGAATACCTGAACATCATCGACTCCCTGCCGAAGGACAACCAGATGCTGGAAGACACCGACCCGAACAAGTTCATCGCCAAGATCGGTGCCGAGGCCGTTTACGACCTCTTGGCGCGTATCGATCTGGACACGCTCTCTTACGACCTGCGTCATCAGGCCATGACCGATACCTCGCAACAGCGCAAAAACGAAGCCCTGAAGCGGCTGCAAGTCGTCGAGTCGTTCCGAGCATCGAAGGGGCGCAACCGACCCGAGTGGATGATCATCAAGGTGGTGCCCGTCATTCCGCCGGAGCTCCGGCCACTCGTTCCGCTGGATGGTGGACGCTTTGCCACCTCCGACCTGAACGACCTCTATCGCCGCGTCATCATCCGCAACAATCGCTTGAAGCGACTCATCGACATCCGCGCCCCGGAAGTCATCCTCCGCAACGAGAAGCGTATGCTCCAAGAAGCCGTTGACTCACTCTTCGACAACTCGCGCAAGTCGAGCGCCGTAAAGACTGACGCCAACCGCCTTCTGAAATCCCTCTCCGACAGTTTGAAGGGTAAACAAGGACGCTTCCGCCAGAACCTGCTCGGTAAACGCGTCGACTACTCCGCCCGTTCCGTCATCGTCGTTGGCCCCGAGCTGAAGATGCACGAATGCGGCCTGCCCAAAGACATGGCCGCCGAACTCTACAAGCCATTCATCATCCGCAAGCTCATCGAGCGCGGCATCGTGAAGACGGTCAAGTCAGCCAAGAAGATCGTTGACCGCAAGGAGCCCGTCGTGTGGGACATCCTGGAATACGTCATGCAGGGCCACCCCGTGCTTCTCAACCGCGCCCCGACGCTCCACCGCCTCGGCATTCAAGCCTTCCAGCCCAAGATGATCGAGGGTAAAGCCATACAACTCCACCCGCTGGCATGTACCGCCTTCAACGCCGACTTTGATGGCGACCAGATGGCCGTCCACCTGCCACTTGGCAACGAAGCCGTGCTTGAGGCGCAGATGCTCATGCTCGCCTCGCACAACATCCTCAACCCCGCCAACGGCGCCCCCATCACCGTCCCCTCGCAAGACATGGTGCTTGGCCTCTATTACATCACCAAGCTCCGCAAAGGGACCCAAGGCGAAGGCCTCACCTTCTACGGCCCCGAGGAAGCCAAGGTTGCGTACAACGAAAAGAAGCTCGAAATCCACGCCCCGATCAAGGTCTATGTGGACGATCGAGACGCAGAAGGCAACCGCGTCCACAAGATGGTAGAGACCTCCGTCGGCCGTTTGTTAGTCAATGAATACGTGCCTGAAGAAGTCGGCTTCATCAACGAGGTATGGGGTAAAAAGGCCCTGCGCGACATCATCGGCAACGTGATCAAGACTTGCGGCGTAGCCCGCACGGCACAGTTCCTCGACGACATCAAAAACCTCGGCTACCAAATGGCCTTCAAGGGCGGCCTCTCGTTCAACTTAGCCGACGTGCTCATCCCGCCCGAAAAGGAAGCAATCGTCAAGGAGGGGTACGACGAAGTGGAGCAGATTACGGCCAACTACAACATGGGTTTCATCACCAACAACGAGCGATACAACCAGATCATCGACACATGGACCCACGTCAACAGCAAGCTCTCCAAAACGCTCATCGATCAGCTCAGTTCTGACGACGACGGCTTCAATTCCATTTTTATGATGATGGATTCCGGAGCCCGTGGATCGAAGGAGCAAATTCGCCAGCTCTCCGGCATGCGTGGCCTGATGGCTAAACCGCAAAAGAGCGGCAGCGATGGAGGGCAGATCATCGAAAACCCGATCCTCTCGAACTTCAAGGAGGGGCTCTCCGTGTTGGAGTACTTTATTTCTACGCACGGCGCCCGAAAGGGCTTGGCCGACACAGCGCTCAAGACGGCCGATGCCGGATACCTGACCCGCCGACTCGTAGACGTGTCGCACGACGTGATCATTAATGAAGAAGACTGCGGCACCCTGCGCGGCCTCGTCTGCACGGAGCTGAAGAACAACGAAGACGTCATCGCCTCGCTCTACGAGCGCATTCTTGGCCGTGTCTCCGTGCACGATGTCGTACACCCCATCACGGGGGAACTCATCGTCCGCGCTGGCGACGAGATCCGCGAGAAAGAGGCCCAAGAGATACAAGATTCACCCATCGAAAGCATCGAGATCCGCTCCGTCCTCACGTGCGAATCGAAGAAGGGCGTCTGTGCGAAGTGCTACGGCCGCAACCTCGCCACCGGTCGCATGGTGCAGAAGGGCGAAGTCGTCGGCGTCATCGCGGCGCAATCCATCGGTGAGCCAGGCACACAGCTGACGCTCCGCACCTTCCACGTGGGCGGTATTGCCTCCAACATCGCGACAGAAAACAGCCTAATCTCCAACTACGACGGTGTGCTCGAGATCGAAGAGCTCCGCGTCGTTGACTCCGATAGTGAAGGATGCAAGATCGTTGTCAGCCGCCTGGCCGAGCTGCGCATCATAGATCCGAACACGAAGATTGTGCTGCATAACCACAACATCCCCTACGGATCGAAGCTCTTCTTCGACAACGGCGCCACCATCAAGAAGGGCGACAAGATCATCGAGTGGGATCCCTTCAACGCCGTCATCGTTTCCGAAGCCACGGGGCACATCACCTTCGAAAGCATGGAGGAGGGCATCACGTATAAAGTGGAAAGCGACGAGACGACCGGCCTCAAAGAGCGAATCATCATCGAGTCGAAAGACAAGACGAAAGTGCCCGCCGCACACATCGTGAGCGACGACGGTACGACGCTCAAGAACTACTCCCTGCCGCTCGGCGCCCACGTGGTGAAGGCAGAGGGTGACCTGATCAAGACGGGTGAAGTGTTAGTCAAGATCCCGCGCGCCGTCGGCAAGACGGGCGACATCACCGGTGGCCTGCCGCGCGTCACGGAGCTATTCGAGGCGCGTAACCCCTCCAACCCCGCAGTCGTCTCCGAGATCGACGGCGAAGTGAGCTTCGGCAAGATCAAGCGAGGCAACCGCGAAGTCATGGTCACATCGAAACTCGGGGAAACGAAGAAGTACATGGTGCCCCTCTCCAAGCAGCTGCTTGTGCAGGAGAACGACTACGTCCGCGCCGGCATGCCCCTCTCCGACGGCGCCATCACCCCGTCCGACATCCTCTCCATCAAAGGCCCCACGGCCGTACAGGAGTACATCGTAAACGAAGTGCAAGACGTCTATCGGCTGCAGGGCGTGAAGATTAACGACAAGCACTTCGAGGTGATCGTACGCCAGATGATGCGCAAGGTGGAGATCGCCGATCCGGGCGACACGCGCTTCCTTGAGCAGCAGGTGGTGGATAAGATCGACGTCATGGAAGAGAACGACCGCATCTGGGGCAAGAAGGTCGTGACCGATCCGGGCGACTCTGACAACCTGAACGCAGGCCAGATCGTCACCGCGCGTAAGCTCCGCGACGAGAACAGCTCGCTCAAGCGCCGCGACAAAAAGCTCGTTGAGGCGCGCGACGCGAAGCCGGCCACCACGAGCCAGATATTGCAAGGCATCACCCGCGCCGCATTGCAAACGTCGAGCTTCATGTCGGCCGCATCCTTCCAGGAGACGACCAAGGTGCTCAACGAAGCCGCCATCAGCGGCAAGTCTGACCGCCTCGAGGGTCTGAAGGAGAACGTCATCTGCGGCCACCTCATCCCCGCTGGCACGGGGCGCCGCGAGTTCGACCGACTCATCGTGGGCGCCAAGGACGACTTCGATCGCATCGAAGCTGAGCAGGCTGACTTGCTCGAGGCAGATGAGGCCGACGACTTCGCCCTGCCGCGTAAGAGTGAAAAGAAAAAGAGCGAGCGGAAGAAACCCGCCTCCGCCTCGGTCATCATGGATTCTCCTGCGATCATCCCCGACTCGTCGGACATCGTTGATTCACCCGTAATCATCGACCCCACGGCGCCTGTCGAACCGTGATGATTCGCACCCCAATTCATAATCGTCTTTAAGTATTCCAAAGCGTCCTGCTGGCAGAGAGGTGAAGCCCCACCGCTTCCCTCCCCGCTCGGCGGGACGATTTGTTTTCTCCCCCCCCCCGGCTTTTGCGCATACGAATGACACGGCGGATCATCGCACAATGTCTGCAAGCCTACTTAAGATCGCCTCTTAAGCCTGCTTAGTGACATCTCTTAAGCCTGCTTAGTGAGATTGTCGCACGGTCTTTTGTTTGGAGTCTATTGTTATGTGTCCGAATGTTC
>MIQB01000128.1 GCA_002890585.1 Tannerella sp. oral taxon 808 | reverse complement strand
CGGCGATGGCGGTGGCCAAGGTCATTAAGTACTGTCTCGTTCTTTTCATAATGCTCATGTATTTATTATGTGTGTGTAAAAAATGCCCCAAGAGGGGGCGGGAAATTCGGTTGTTAATGGTCGGGGCGGGGGAGTGGTGCTCCGGAGGGGCAGCTCATCACCTACTGGAGGGTAACACCCTGGGTTGGGAACGGCGGGGGTTTATTGGCGTCCCGACGGGATAAAACACGCGGCAAAGCCGCAACCAATAGGCGGGCTGAAAGCCCAATTCATCACCAGCTGGAGGGTAACACCCTGGGGTGGGAACGGCGGGGGCGGTTTTCCCTTCCGGTCATTGAATTGACCCCGGCGGGGTCAATTCAATGACCGGAAGGGGGGATCGGGCGGGCATTGCTTCCCCGGGGTGCCGCTCCGCCGTTGGCGTCGCTCTACCCCGGGCTGGTGGCGAGCTGCCCCCTTCGGGGCGACATCGTCGGGCTGGTGGCGAGCTGCCCCCTTCGGGGCGACATCGCTATCACCAATCCCTACAGGCCGTGCCACCGCGTCATAATCATTGGATAGGTGCCAAATCCCCGGGGAATGTCCGCCCACCTACGCATGTCATCAGGAAATACGTAGTTATCGATAAACGGGCAACCCCGGGGCAAATGCGACAACATTTCAAAAAAGCGCCCTCCTCTCTTGGAGTGGCGCGTTTGTCAATGATCAATGGTCTATGATCGGGGCAGGGGCATCATCCGGCGCCAGGGGTCGCCCAGGGCATTCATCCGGGCACCCGGGGTTTCGCCCTTGGACACCCAGGGTTTCGCCCCGGGACATTCATCCGGCACCCGGGTACGCCCAGGACATTCGTCCGGGAACCCGGGGTTTCGCCCTCGGGAACCCGGGGTTTCGCCCCGGGCTATCGTCCGGCGGCCCTACAGGCCGCTGGGGGGAGGGGAATCATTGTCCATCTGGTTTTTTCGGCGGCTCCTCGGGCAGGTGGATGTCGTCGCCGCCACCTGGGGTTTCGCCCTCGGGCTATCGTCCGGCTTTCCCGGGGTTTCGCCCCGGGCTATCGTCCGGCGGCCCTACAGGCCGCTGGAGGAGGGAATCATTGTCCATCTGGTTTTTTCGGCGGCTCCTCGGGCAGGTGGATGTCGTCGCCGCCACCTGGGTTCTCGGGCTCCTTCGGTGTCTCAGGTTGCTTGGGGTCTTTCGGATCCTTGGGCTCCTTTGGGTCTTTCGGATCCTTGGGATCTTTCGGCTCCTTGGGTTGCTTGGGGTCTTTGGGATCCTTGGGATCCTTCTTCTTCGGAGAGCCGTAGCTCTGCTCTTTGTAGTGCTTGATCTCTTCGTTCATAAACTTGATGAAGGCGTCGCACTTAGCCGTGTCGTTGTGGAGGATGGTCAGCGCGTTGACGACCTTGACGAGCCAGAGGTAAATGATGTCTGACTCGTGGCGGGCGAGGCGGAGGGCTCCGGCGATCTGCTCGGAGCGGTCGGTAGTACGGGCGAGGAGCAGCTCGTCCACTTTTTCGTTAGCCACTTTCAATGCATCGATATAGGCTTTAACGCCCAGTTTGTTCACGTCGGCGGTGTACTTCGTTTCGCAGTCTTTTACGAGGTTGGCTATGGAAGCCGTTTCGCGATCGAACTGCATGCCTGTGGTGATTCGATAGTCCGTCAAGTGTGCCCATAGGCGCTCGGCAGCTTCGGCCATTACCTTGTCCGGGCTACGGAGAAAGCCATAGACGGCAGATCGATAGCCCATGTACATCTCGTCGCGTTCGCGGTCAATGGCGACGATGCGTTTGGTGAGTAGGCTTTTCTGTGAGAGAACGAAGCAGCGATCTTCCTCCTCGAGCGCCTCGCCCAGCCTGTCTGCTGCGTCTTTGGCGATGGGGTTAGTAAGGATGGCCGTTTCGGCGGTGATTTTCTGGTGCACGTTTTTGATGAATTGAAAATGTGCACCGTTGTTGAGGCGTGTCATGTCAATGCCTCCGATTTCGTCGGGTGCGACGAATACTTCTTTTGTCGGCATTTTAGCCGATGGGGTAGAGCCTTCGGGCATGATTTTTAAGTGTTATGTGGTTGAATGTAGATCCGTTTCTGTTTTGGAAATGCTTGCGGGGCACCCCGCAAGTCCCAAATTCTGAGTTTTGACGTTTGCGGGGCGCCCCGCAAGCTCCAAATTTTGAGTTTTGACGTTTGCGGGGTGCCCCGCAAGTCCTAAATTTTGAGTTTTGATGCTTGCGGGGTGCCCCGCAAGTCCCAAATTTTGAGTTTTGATGCTTGCGGGGCGCCCCGCAAGTCCCAAATTCTGAGTTTTGATGTTTGCGGGGCGCCCCGCAAACCTTGTTGAGTACTGTTTCATGTGGGAGTTAAGCGTCAGAAGGTCGCCAGCGTGCGGTGAGCTGTCTGCCGGGGCGGCTGGCGGCGCCGGGCAGAGGTATGCCGGTATCGCATCTGAGGTCGCGGCCACTACACGCATCTGTTTCTGGCCACCCCCTGTGGAAATAATCGTGCCAAACCTCTCGTTTTCCGTCCGAGGGCAGCGATTTTTGTGATTTTTTAACGGGGGGGGGGGGGGTAAAATGAGGGAAGGGTCCGCAGGCCTACCTGCGTCCCCTTTGCCTCTACAGATACGAGTAAAAATGCGATAAGAAGAAATTCATTCATGGGGCTTATACCATTACTGTGGGAGCAAATGTAGGGGCGTTCTTATAACCGCCAAACAGATACACCACATTTTTTTACGCCTCACCGGGGTGTGTTCACCTTTTTGAACATGTTGTTTATGCTTTTCCACCCCAGTGGAATGAGTAAAAATATCTTGTGCGATGCTTTAATTATCAGGGGGTAATGACCCTCGATTCGGGAGGCAAAAAGCAGCAAAAAGGGGCGGAAAAGGGGTGAAAAACGAAAAATGAAGGATCGAAAAGTAAAAAGTTGCAGGGCGGTGGGGGCGCGCTGTGTTACCGTATATATATAGGTATAGGCCCCCGCCCCCCCCGAACGGCGCTTGTCCACACGCCCCCCCCTATCCTACCTGTCGCGGATGATCCATGATAAAACGCGGGTGTAGCAATTCTGTTTTTGTTTAATCTGTTCCATGATGATGGTGGAATAACAGCCTCCACGCAGATCAAGATTTAGACAATCACATTGTGCCGTTGCAGAAATCTTAGTGCCTCCGCCGCCGGTTTGGACGGATCTATGTGTCTGTATATAAAGAAAGCCCCTCAAAGCCGCTTCGTTGCTGACTTTGAGGAGCCTTTTCCTTCAGTCGGGGTGACTGGATTCGAACCAGCGACCACACGCCCCCCAGACGCGTACTCTAACCGGGCTGAGCTACACCCCGAAGGCATTTCTGTCGAATGCGCGGCAAATGTAAAAACGGAATCGACAAACAAAAGCTTCGCACCAACTATTTCTCACTCGCCCATGCTCTCCCGATAGAAGTCGAACGACTCGAAGACGAGCTCGCGAGGCACTTCTTGGTCGATGACGACATCGCCAATGCGGCGCAAGAGGGCAAAACGGATGTGGCCGCCGGCGTTCTTCTTGTCGTGGGTCATGCGCTCGTAGATCGTGTCATAATCCTTGCAACTGAAGGCGAAGGGGGGATAGCCGGAGCGGATGAGGTGCGTCGCGGGGCGCAGATCGTCGGTGGGGAGGCCGCAATGTTTGTGCGAGAGGTAGAGTTCGCAGACGAGGCCCGCGGCGACGGCGTGGCCGTGGAGGATGGGACGCTCGCGGGCGAAGGAGAGGCTCTCGAAGGCGTGGCCGATGGTATGGCCGAAGTTGAGCGCCTTACGGATGCCCTGCTCGGTGGGATCCTCCTTCACGATGCGCGCTTTGATGGCGACGGAACGCTCCACCTCGGCGGGATCGATGGTGAAGTGGCGGGCGGAGATGTCGATGGTGAGGAGGGCGCGCAGGTGGTCGGGGTCGGCGATGAGGCCGTGCTTGATCATCTCGGCGAGGCCGGAGAGGAGGTTGTCGCGGTCGAGGGTGCGGAGGAAGGTGCAGTCGATCATCACGCAGTCGGGCTGGTGGAAGGCGCCGATCTCGTTCTTGAGGCCGCCAAAGTTGATGCCCGTCTTGCCGCCCACGGCGGCGTCGACGGCGGCCATAAGGGTGGTGGGGATGTTGAGTGTGTGCAGGCCGCGCTTGAAGGTGGCTCCGGCGAAGCCCCCGAGGTCGGTCACCATGCCACCGCCGAGGTTGATGAGCAACGAGTGACGCGAGGCGCCGCCGTCGGAAAGGTGTTGCCAGATACGAGCCACCTGCGCGATGTCTTTGTGGATGTCGCCGGCCTCGATGGTGATGCACGGGGCGTCGCGGAGGGCGGGGATGCCCTCGAGCAGGGGCAGGCAGTGTTGCCGGGTGTTGGTGTCGGCTACGAGGTAGGTCTTGTCATAATTCTTCGAAGCGAGGTAGGCGGTCAGCTCCTCGGCGATGTCTTTTGTGAAGATGATCATTGTGGGGAGGTACGCTATAACATATAATAATAGGAGAGAAATGAGCCTCATAATGCTCAAAAACGTTTTTGGAGCATTTTGAGCCTCATAATCGACCAAAAATGCTTTCGCGGCCGATTTTGAGCCTCATAATCGACCAAAAATGCTTTCGTGATCGATTTTGGGCCTCATAATCGACCAAAACGTTTTTGCCATTCTGGAAAGCACTTCATCATGTAATCAAAAATCACTGCTCCCGCCGAAGCGCGGGCGAAGATAAGGGCGTGCGGGGAATGTGGAAGGATCCGGGGGGAAGGAAGGGGATCAATTGTCAATGATCAATTGTCAATGATTACCCGGGTACCCGGTGGGTTCGTGCGATTCAATTCATGTGGCGGGCATGTACCCGGGTGCGCCCTGAAAGGGCAACCGAGTTGGCCCGTAGGGTCAACGAGGAACCCAGCCCAGGGTGCCGCGCCGCTTCGCGTCGCTCTGCCCTGGGCTGGGTTGATTTGCCCCTTCGGGGCGCATCCGGGCGGATTCAATTATC
>MIQB01000127.1 GCA_002890585.1 Tannerella sp. oral taxon 808 | reverse complement strand
TCGGCCCATATAGCTTAGATGGTTCGACCCATATAGCTTAGATGGTTCGACCCATATAGCTTAGTGGCTGTCCCACATAGCTTAGGAGGGGTGTCCTTCCTAGCTTAGGAAGGTCGAGCCTCATAGCTTAGGTGGGGTGCCCCACGTAGCTTAGGAAGGTCAGGCCTCATAGCTTAGGATGGTATAGCCTCCTAGCTTAGGTGGGTCGAGCCTCCTAACTCAGGTGGGTGTCAGCCACATGGATTAGTGGGTGTGTATGGCAGCTTGCTGCCCTTGACTTTGCTTAGTGACTGAAGCTCCGATCCACAGCCTGCTCCCCGTTGCGCTGATCCCCCCTGCGCCCTTGTGGGCTATCGTCGGCCTGCGTCCCCCGGCCCGCTATAAAAAGCGCTGCCGGACGAAGAGGCTATCGCAACCTCTTTCGCCCGGCAGAGCATACTAAGGGGCAATGATTAATTATCAATGATTACCCCAGAGACACGGCAGCATGGCACCGCGCTATCATTAATCACTCATAATTGACCACTACTTATTTGAGGGGTGGGGGAGGGCCTCCGTCGCACTCACGCCACGAATGGATGGAGCGCAAGGCGCGTCCGGAGACCGTCGCCGCCGCTTCGTCATTTACGCCCCCCTCCATCTATCGCCATTCAAACGTTTGCATGATGCGCCTCCCCGCCTTGGCCTGCTCCCCCTCAGGCCCCACCTCGCGGCTGAAGGCGAGCAGGTAGGCCTTGCCACGGATCACCCACACGTAGAGCTCATTCGTCGTGACGATGCCCCCCTCCAAACGTTGCGTGTAGACCAACCGGCGCCCTTCGCGACCGGCTCGGCGCATGCGCTCGTTCGTGTTCACCTCGGCGGGCAGCAGCTTGATGGCCTCGCGGACGTAGCGATCGGCGTCGTAGCGCCCATCGGGTAGCACCTCGACGACGAGGGAGATGTTCTCACGGAAGCGGTCCGCCTCGCCCTCCGACGGGGAGTAGAGGTAGAAGAGGGTCGGTTCGCTCACCGGTTGCAGTGTCCAGTCTTTCGGATAACGGAGGCGGAACTCGGGCGGCTCTATGGTGAGCCATCCGGAAGCGTCAGCCTGTGCGCGGGCCGAGTCGCACGCAGCCGCATCGTCGTCCGCCGTACGTGCCCGTCCGCCGCATGCGGTGCAGCAAGCCATCAGTAGCAGGAGGCCGACGAGCCACAGCGCTCCTGCTGGGTGTTTAGGGTGAACCGGGCGGTGATGCCGCGCCGGGATGTTGGGGTGATGCATCATTGAAATGGGTAAGTAATGGGTAATGATCAATGATTAATTGTCAATGATTAATGGGGAATGAGGTGAGGGGGACGTACCGCCCGATTATATAATGGTTTGCAAATAAATGGGGGCACCCGGAGCGGCCTGAAGGGCCGTTGGACGATAGCCCAGGGTGGAGCGACGCCTCCCGGGCGGAGCGAATGATTGATGATTGATCGCCCCCGCCCGGATCATGCGCCCCTTGCTGGGGCGTTTGCCAGAGCGAATGATTATTCGCCCCTACCGCCCGGGGGGCGCCCCGATCGTCCACCGCCCCGGGGTGTCGCCCCGATCATCCGCCGGCCCGGGGTTTTGCCCCGGGCTATCATCCACCGGGCCTACAGCCCGGATTGATGGTATCCGGAGCGCCCTGTAGGGGCGCCGGACGATAGCCCAGGGCGAAACCCTGGGGGGGGGAACCCTGGGCGGAACGAATGATTGATGATTGATCGCCCCCACCGGCCCGGGGTTTCGCCCCGATCGTCCGCCGACCCGGGGTTTCGCCCCGGGCTATCGTCCAACGGTCCTACAGGCCGCACCGGGTACACGTCCAATTGATTATGACCATTGCTTAAGGTCACGTTTACACCCGCATCCGCTCCCAGAGCCACCTCGGGAGGAGGCGCCAGAGCATGACGAGCAGCCGATAGCGCCCATCGATGATGGCCACGCGCCGTCTGTGCTCCACGGCGTGCACGATGCGGCGGGCCACCGGGGCCGGCTCCATCATCATGGGGTAATGCACGGCGGGGTTGAGGAGGGCGGTGCGGACAAAGCCGGGGCGGATGTCGGTGAAGCGGAGTGGGAGGCCTTCGCGGTGGGCCAGCTGCGAGAGGGCGTCGAGGTAGGTGCGTTGGAAGCGCTTCGTGGCCGAATAAGCCGCGGCCGCGCCCATGCCGCGTGTGCTGGCCACGGAGGTGATGGCGGCGATGTGTCCCTCTGCCCCACGGGTGCGGAAGTAGCGGTAGGCCGCCGTGATCATGCGGATAAAACCCTCCACATTGGTTCGGGCGGTGGACAGCTCAATGTCTGGTTCCAAGGCCGTGTTCTGCCGTCCGATGCCGGAGGCGTGGAAGTAGAGATCCATCCCTCCGAGGTCGTCGATGAGCTGGCGGAGGTGGTCGGGGGCGTCGCCGTGTGTAATGTCAATCACACGGATTACGACGCGATCCGGGGCTTCCTGCCGCAGTTGCTTCAGCTCCTCCTGGCGCCTCCCCGCCGCGCCGATGTGCCACCCGCGCGATAAAAGCACGCGAGCCACCTCAAGCCCGATGCCTGAGGTGGCTCCGATGATGATGGCGCGCTTCATCTTGGTTTACAGCGCAGCGCGCGCAGCTTCTAATGCCTTGGTGTAGTCCGGCTCCGAGGTGACCTCCTTCACGTATTCCACGTAGGTGACCTTCCCCGCCGGGTTGATTACCACTACGCCGCGCGCCAGCAGCATGTTCTCCTTCATGAGGAAGCCATACTTGAGGCCGAACTCGGAGTGCATATAGTCCGAGAGCGTGTGGATGCGGTCGATGCCTTCGGCGGCGCAGAAGCGGCCCAGCGCGAAGGGTAGGTCTTTGGAGAGCGTCAGCACGACGACATGCTCCGACAGCCCGGAGGCTTCCTTATTGAAGCGGCGTGTCTGTGCGGCGCACACCTTGGTGTCGACCGAGGGGAAGACGGACAGGATGACGGTCTTGCCCTTGTAGTCAGACAGCCGTGCGGGCTTCAGCCCCTCGCCCACGGCGGTGAAGTCGGGCGCCGTGTCGCCCACCTTGATCAGTTCTCCGAGCAGCGTCACAGGATTGCCTGCGAACGTCACTACGCCTTTGTTCTCTTTCATCTCTTGTGCCATAATGATTTGAATGATGGATTGAATAAATAATAGGGTGATGGTGATGGTTGTTTTCATATCGAGTTGGGGTATACAAACAGAAAGGGGCGAAAGCCAGGGGAATGCGTTTTCCGCACCAGCCTTCGTCCCTTCTCCATTCTTAACACATTACCATGAACACGCTTATTAGCGTTTTCTTCTTTTCAGTCTACTGTCTCCCTCTCCCGTCTCAACCGATCTCGATGTTACGTCCGAAGCGGCGCACTTCCTCGCGCGACACTTTAGGCAGGCCGATCAGCAGCACGCCGTTCTCCACCTTGGCCGTGATACGATCCTTGTCCACATCGTCGGGCAGGATCATGGTCTGTTGGAACTTGGCGTACGAGAACTCGCGGCGCAGGTAGCGCGCATCGTGCTTCTCTTCCTTCTTCTCTTCCTTTTTCTCCATCGAGATGGCGAGGTTGTTGTCTGCGTCGATGCTGACGTTAAAGTCGGACTTCGTCATGCCCGGGGCCGCCACCTCCACGGTGTACGCGTCTTTCGACTCCTTCACGTTGATGGCTGGTGCTGTGCTTCCCGGCCGCCCCATCCACTCGTTCTCAAGGAAGTCGTTAAAGATCGAGGGCAACCAATAGTTCTGATTTCTCTTTGTCAATGTCATTGTCTTATCCTCCTATTTTACTGGTTAATGTGAAGCTGCTCACCTCGTACATCGCGCTGTGTGGTGGTGGGGGAGGCTCGCCGCTTCGACGCCCCTCTCTGCAAACCATGTACCGAAGGATATTCGCGCCATTTTGTCTCGCATCGGCTGACAGCATGACTGATCTTTACTTATTCCCTCCGCCGATTTTGAAGGAGACGGGGATGTAAACCGGCGAGGTGATGGGCACGCCGCCCACGTTGAATGTGGGGCGGAGCTCCACCGTCACGGTAGATTGCGACTTGCTCTCCCACCCGACGAGGTTCTGCACGATGCGCAGCGCAGCATCTCGAGAGGCGCCCGAGAAGAGCTTCCCCGCATCCGTGCCGATAACGACGCTCAGCGTCTTCGTCTCGCCCGCATTCACGCTGAAGGGCTCCCGGAGCGTCCCCTCCGTGAAGTCGAGCGAATCGATCAACACCTTATACTCCATCGTTTGGAAGGCCGCTGCTGACGCGTTCGGGTTCTCCACGTTGAGGTTGAGCGTAAACTCTATCGGCATCTTCGATTGCGTGTTGCCTAATTGCCCAAAGAGCTTCGCCGCACTCAGCACGCTGAACGGCTCGTTGTTCACCCGAATGTTCGAGATCGATTTGTAGGAGTATTTGCAATCCTTCAGGTTGTACGCATTCTCAATGTCTTTCGTCACGTTGCAAGCTGTAAGCACAGCCACGGCGAGTGCTGCCGAAAGCAGCCAGATCTTTTTCTTTTTCATACGCTGTTACACTGTAATTATTTGGGGTTTTATACGGCCGCAAAAATAGGATGGTGTGGGATGACGCAAGGTCTGGGGGGCTGCGAGGAGAGGCAACCGTATCAAATTGGCGGTAAGCCCAAGTACAAGTGTTTTTAATCTCCGCCAATTGTAGGGAATCGGGTAAGGCGGGGGCATTGCTGCCCCTTTCTCCCCTAAGAACCGTACGTGAGAGTTTCCCCTCATACGGCTCAAGCAACTCATAACTTCTATTTGTACATAGAAATCGGCTCATACTTACAACTTTTGCGTTTACTTCTCAAGTAACAGGTATTGTGTACAAGTTCGCGAACAATCTTTCCGTCAATCACTTTTTCATTGACGTTCCATGCTTTTGTTCGGTCGATGGGCTTGCCACAAAGCGGACATGTCCGTCCCTGTTTGTTCCATAAGTATAGGAGAGACTTCCTCCCTTTCAGCGTTTCAAGCATCAACTGCGTTTCGCGTTTTTGGAAGTACA
>MIQB01000126.1 GCA_002890585.1 Tannerella sp. oral taxon 808 | reverse complement strand
AGAAAGCTCCGCGCGCCAGTTTTTGATCTCTGTCGATCGACAGAAAGCTCCGCGCGCCAGTTTTTGATCTCTGTCGGTCGACAGAAAGCCCCGCGCGCCAGTTTTTGATCTCCGTCGGTCGACAGAAAGCCCCGCGCACCAGTTTTTGATTTTAATACGGTCGCTTAGGTATGAAAGGAGGGAGGGTGAGAGAATTAGGAGTGGGTATAAAAAAGAAATGGTTGTCTCACGACAACCACAATCTTCATTGTTAACCTTAAATCTAATACCATGAAAAACACGGCACAAATGTATGGCGGGATATGTTATACAACATGCTTTCGCCCCAAAAAAGCACTTAGTTTTGGGGTTATTTAACTTCTAACGTCTGCGCCCCACATCAACTTATCTCGCAAAGTCCGGTAGAAACTCCGGTTGTTTCGGCTGATCATTTGTATGGCGAAATCCGCTCTACAAACGGAAAGTCTGACATCTACCGAGAGGCTTTCCGACCGTCCGTCAAGGGCCACGAGGTAGGAATCATTCCGGCTCTCCACTTCTAAGGATATTTTATACGATCCGGGGATGACTAACGGGCGCACATTCAGGCTGTGGGGCGCCACAGGACTGAGCACGATGTTGTCGCTCTGTGGCAAGATGATGGGGCCGTTCACACTCATCGAGTAGGCCGTGGAGCCAGTCGGTGAAGCGATGACCAGTCCGTCGGCCTGGTACGAAGTCAGGTATTCGTCGTTCAGGAAGGTGTGGATCGTGATCATCGAAGACGTTTCGCGCTTGAGCAAGGCCACTTCGTTCAGCGCATAATTGCAACCCGCAAAGGCAGGCTCGCTCGTCTGCAAGCAAAGCATCATCCGCCTTTCTATCCGGTAATCCCCGCGGCTGATTTCATCGAGTGTCTCCTCAATCTGCTCGGGACCAGCCTCGGCAAGGAAGCCCAAACGCCCCGTATTAATCCCCAGGATGGGAATGTCCTGTCGGCCGATTTGCTCAGCGGTGCGAAGAAAGGTCCCATCGCCCCCCACACTCAGCGCGATGTCTAACCCGAACGGCGGTGCAGACAATACGCCAGCACATGCAGGCCTGAAATCGAGCATGGTGGATAAAAAAGCATGGAAGTCTCTTGAGACAAATATTTCCGCCTTCAGCGTCTCTAATTTTTCGAACAGGCGTCGAAGCAATGGCAGCTTATCCGACCTATATCCGCAGCCGAATATTCCGATTTTCATGGGTGGGGTATTTTAATTGGATACGTTTAGCTATCTCCTGAATCGTCCTACTTTTGCGTAGTATTTTGATATGCAAAAGTAAAGAACCACAGAAGAATCAGTATTTTTTCACATGATCAAGTTAAGCGTCAACATCAACAAAGCAGCGACCCTTCGCAATGCCCGAGGTGGCAACATGCCTGACGTGGTGCAAATAGCCAAAGATTGCGAAGCCTTTGGAGCACAAGGCATCACCGTGCACCCGCGCCCAGATGAGCGACACATCCGATACAACGATGTCTATGCGCTCAAACCCATCATCAAAACGGAACTGAACATTGAAGGATATCCCATCCAAGCCTTCATTGACCTTGTACTCGCCGTGAAGCCCACGCAGGTCACGTTAGTGCCTGACGCGCCGGATGTGCTGACATCAAATGCTGGGTGGAAGGTGAAAGCGCATTTCGACCAGCTGAGCGAATTGGTCGACTTGTTCACAGGGCACGGCATACGCACATCGCTCTTCGTGGAGACGGAGCGGGACAACATCGAATGGGCTGCCAAAACGGGGACGGATCGCATAGAACTCTACACCGAGCCTTATGCACAGCAATACGCAGCCGACCGCGAGAAAGCCGTAGCGCCTTACATCGAGGCAGCGCGGCTGGCCAAAAGCCTCGGCATCGGCGTCAACGCTGGGCACGACCTGAACCTTCAGAACCTCGCCTTCTTCGCCTCACAAATCCCGTGGATCGAAGAGGTCTCTATCGGGCACGCGCTGATCTGCGATGCCCTTTATTTTGGTCTGGAGCGGACGATCGCCATGTATAAAGCATGCTTGAATGAGAGAATTGAAACTCAAGAGTTGTAATCATTAACAGCAAAACGACATGTACTTCTTATCCCTATTCGCACAGGTAGCCTCGGAGCAAGCCGATGCAGCTACGGAACTCACGGCCGACGCCGTACAAACAGAGGCTCAAATCAATATCATCGACCTCGCCATGAAGGGCGGATGGATCATGGGCGTGCTCCTGATCCTCTCGTTGGTGGCCATCTACTTCTTTATCCAGCGGCTGCTGGTGATCCGACAGGCTGGCAAGAACGATGAAACGTTTATGAACCGCATCCGTGACTATATCTATGAAGGTAAAATCGACCAGGCGCTCAACCTATGCCGCACCACACCAACGCCGGCCGCACGCATGATCGAGAAAGGCATCCTGCGTCTGGGGAGGCCTACGGGCGATGTGCTGGCCGCAATCGAGAACGCTGGTAACATCGAGATCTCGAAGTTGGAGCGCGGGTTCCCCGTCATTGCGACAACGGCTGCGGGCGCACCGATGCTCGGGTTCCTTGGCACCGTGACGGGTATGGTGCGCGCATTTTATGATATGGCTAACGCCGGAACGAATGTGGACGTGACACTGCTTTCTGGCGGCATCTACGAGGCGCTCGTGACAACGGTCGGCGGATTGGTGGTGGGCATCATTGCTCTGTTTGCTTACAACTACTTAGTGGCTCGCGTAGAAAACGTGGTGAATAAATTGGAAGCAAGCACGATGGAATTCATGGACTTGTTGAACGAACCTGCACACTGACCCCGTCATGGCCTTGAAAAGAAAAACTAAAGTCAATGAGGCCTTTAGCATGGCCTCCATGACGGACGTCATCTTCCTGCTGCTGATCTTCTTCATGGTGACTTCGACGGTGGTGGTGCCCAATGCCATCAAGCTGACGTTGCCACAGGCGCAAAAGCAGACGGCGGCCAAACCAATCACGCGCGTGACGATTGATGCGGAAGGGAATTACTACGTAGCCGCCGGCAATCAACGCGAGCAACAGGTGGCCTTCGAAGACATCGCCCCCTTCCTGCAAGCGCAGTACGAGGCCGACCCGGAGATGTATGTAGCCCTCTATGCCGACGAGACCGTCCCCTACGGCGAGATCGTGAACGTGCTCAACCTGGCCAACGAGAATCATTATAAGGTGGTGCTCGCCACCCGTCCACCGGAGCGCACGCCATGAAGCTGAAGAAAAACAACCTGCTGGCGGGCGTCGGATCGATCCTTTTCCATGCCGTCATCTTGCTCATCCTCTTCTTCACGGTAATGAAAGCCGTAGTGCCAGAGGAAGACGGAGGCGTGATGGTAAACTTCGGGACACTCGACGAGGGCGCAGGCACGTTTGAACCGGAAGGAACCCCCGCGGCCGAAGAGGCACCCGAGGTGACGCCCGAGGAAGTCACCCCCACCCCACCGCCCGCCACACCGCCCGCGCCGCCTACGCCCCCCACCCCACCGAAGCCGCGACAGGCCGAAAAGCTGATCACACAAGACCGCGAGGAGTCCGTAGCCATAGCCCAACAGAAGAAGAAAGAAGCGGAGCGTAAACGAAAAGAAGAAGAGGCGCGCCGCCAAGAAGCGCTCCGCAAGCAGCAAGACGAGCAGCGGCGACAGGACGACATCCGCCGCAAAGAAGCCGAACGCAAGGCCGAAGCCACACGCAAAGCCGAGGCCGAACGCCGCCGCCAAGCCGAAGAGCAACGCAAGAAGGAGCAAGCCATTCGCGACCGCGTAGCCGGAGCATTCGGCAAGAACAACCAGAGCAACCAAGGCTCAGCCAAGAGCAACAACAGCGGCAACCAAGGCAGCCCGTTTGGCAACACCAACCGCGGCGCAAACAAAGGCGTAGGCTCAGGATTCAGCCTGAGCGGCCGCTCCATCGGCGCAGGCGGCCTGCCACACCCGGCCTACACCGTGCAGGAAGAGGGCGTGATCGTAGTCAACATCGTAGTCGACCCAGCAGGCAACGTCATCGCCGCAGACATCGGCAAGGGCACGAACATCGACAACGGATCCATGCGCCGCAGCGCCATCGAAGCCGCCCGCCGCGCCAAATTCAACAGCATAGAAAGCTCGAACAACCAAAGCGGAACGATCACCTATCGCTACTCCCTGAAGTAGCCCACACCCATTGATTTATTCACCTATTAAACACCACATAAGACAATGAAAAAGGCATATGTGTTTTTTGCGACAGGCTTCGAAGAGACGGAAGCCATCGGCACCACAGACGTGCTGCGCCGCGGAAATGTGAAGACCATCACGGTCTCGATGACTGGCAACCGGACAGTCACGGGCGGACACGGCATCCCGGTCGTGACCGACGCGCTGTTTGAAGACATCGACCTGGCCGACGCCGACGCCCTCGTGCTGCCCGGCGGCGGGCCCATGCTCAACGATTACGAGGGCCTGAAAAAAGCCATTGTCCGCCACCACCAAGCCGGCCGACTTGTGGCAGCCATCTGCGCCGCACCGCTCGTGCTCGGCGGCCTCGGACTGCTCCGCGGGCGCCGCGCCACGTGTTACCCCGGCTTCGAGCAATACCTCACGGGCGCGACCGTGGTGGAGGCTGAAACCGTCAAAGACGGGAACATCATCACCGGGCGCGGGCCGGGCATGGTCTACCCCTTCGGGCTGGCCATCGTGGACTACCTGTTGGGCGCGGAGGCGGCTGACGAGGTCGCTCGCGGACTGTTGACGAAGAAATAATCCCGCAAGAGGCCGGAACCGATCCGGCAACCCACCATCCCATCCTGCCGGAGGGAAGCTCACAAACGGCTCCCTTCCGGCAGGATTTTTTTTGTCACGAATCGGCCTCAGCGCCCCTCTCCCACCCCGCCGACGCCGCATTTCTTCCTCGTTTACCGACCAAAGCCTCCTTTTTCATCCCTGCTCCCTCCCGTTATCCGCCCAACCACTCCCTTTTCGTCCCTGACTTCCTTCGTTTATCGCCCAAATGCCCCTGCGACAAGGCCGATTTCTCCCCTTAAGCCCTTTATTGCTCCTTCTCGACCCATTCGGAACTTCCCGAAAAGTAT
>MIQB01000125.1 GCA_002890585.1 Tannerella sp. oral taxon 808 | reverse complement strand
TAAGACCTTCGCACAACATCTCCGCGTCAGCGCCCACATCTTTCCCACTCGATATTCAGAGCATTTAGGCCGAGTTGAATGCTCCGAATATCGAGTGGGAAAGATGTGGGCGCTGACGCGGAGATGTTGTGCGAAGGTCTTATGAAAGAGGTGCAGGGGAGTTGACAGTATTCGTGAACGGACGGCTGCGAGGTTATGCTCCTCTTTATCCACTCCCAATCATCAAAGTTTTGTCTTATCAATTGGACAGTATGGAAGCACACTTGTTTATGCAACACATCTGTCGAGAACTACAACGCCCTGCACCGATGATAAAACAAATATTCTTATACGGCAGCGACAGTATCAATTAATATGCTTTCTCTTTCACCAGTATCAACTTACTATATAACTACAGAAGATATAGAATTATAACAGAAAAAAAGTATAATACAGTTAGAAAAACAAGAATGACTATCCCGTGACCATATTCCGCCCTCGCCTTTTTATACACTTTTGTGTTTTATTTCAAATGCAGCTATTTTGTGTATTAAAATAAAGTCAGAAACTGTATTTCATCTTTACCCACGCCTCGGAGTTCTTACTATACATGGCGAATGTCCCTTTGTGGGCATGGAAATAGTCGTAGCCGGCGGTGAGTTCTATTTGGTCGTTGAGAGAATAGGCAGCGGAAAGGCGGTTGAAGATGCCGCCGTTTGCCACGTCGATGTAGGCAAAGGTGGAGAGTTTCAGTGTGTTGTGCAGCAGTTCCTTTGAGAGTCTTGCTGTGGCAAGTCCGGCATTGCGATAGGCGGAAAGCGCTGCGAGATTGCCCGATATGTATTTATGATCATACTGCACACTGA
This sequence comes from Tannerella sp. oral taxon 808, assembly GCA_002890585.1. GTDB lineage: Bacteria > Bacteroidota > Bacteroidia > Bacteroidales > Tannerellaceae > Tannerella. The sequence continues at coordinate 4,264 of MIQB01000125.1, read as the reverse complement.
CATTCCAGTCGTTACCCGGATACCAGTCCACCCCAGCAAGGGCGTTGAGCGTGTTGCGCCGCACGGCATTCTGCCCCAAACCACTTCCTTGTGCCTCGCCTATGTACTCGGCGACTTCGGCACGGAGGACAAACTGACCGACGGGCAATGAGCAGTCGGCACCCAACATCGTCATACGGCGGTATTGTCCGTTGATGCGGAGCGATTGTCCATCGTCCGACAAGGCAGGGCAAAGGGCAGGTTGCTTGTTCCACGTTCGCAAGGCACTCACGGAGAAATCTATTCCGCTGAGATTGACGCTTGCCCGTCCGCCAAACTCCATATTCTTGATCTTCTTCTCCGGCTTGCCGCTTTCCAAGTCTATAGTGTAAGGCAGTGGTGCAGACGGCAGGCGTATCGCCCACGGATTGCGCTCGTCTGTCGGCAACACGAAGAAGTCTACCACAGGATTGCACACGGCTTCAAGGGTGACCGAACCTATCGTGTACTTTGCACGCAGCCCATTGACGGGCATGCGAATGTCGTCGTAGTCTTGTGCAAGAAACTCCGTATAGTCGAACGGCGACACACAATCGGTAACGCGCAGTGCATCTGCCACGCCCCATACGACAATCTGCCGCCCCACGCGCAGGTCGAAGTTGCCCTTTGCATAAGAGAGATAAGCCTCGCGCAATTCCAGTCCTGTGCGTTCTTTTAATATTCCGTTATAGGTGGCGTTCAGGGATAGGAAGAGCGAAGCCGCCCCTTTTTCGAGTTTGAGTTCTCCCCGCGCCCGAGTCCGCGAAGCCATCCAGTCGGCACGTCCCTCCGTCCTGACGGCATGGTAGGTATCAAGAAAACCTTTCACCTGCACCTGCAAGGCGTTATCGTCTGATGCTTCGACCGTTTCCTGCGGAGTGCATTCCGATCTGACGGTGTCGCTATCGGCCGGCAATGTATTATCGATTTGGGCCGCTGCCTGCGCCGAGAGTATCGGCACAAGCAAGAGCATAAATAGTTTCATATCAGAGTCCTTTCTCCAGTTGGGAAACAGTGAAAAGGTTAGGCGATACTTTCACGTTGAACTTCTGATTGTCCATGCGGATAATGGTCTTGTGTCCCGTCTGTACATTCTCCATTTGCATGAGGCGCATCGTCCAGAATCCCTGCACTTTCTCTATGTTGGAGATAGTGAGCCTACGGTGCAGCTTGTTCAGCTTGTCGAAGTATTCCGCCTTGACCGCCATCAGGCAGTCCTGCCGAACCCAGGTGACGCGACGTGCGTAAATCTCATCCTTGTCGTTAGGCATCGACTGCACCACCCAGCATTTGTATCCGCCCAATGTTTCCTCGCGCAGCAACTGGTGCTTCTCTTCGTCCACGCTGCGGGTACTCATATCGTTGTAGGTAAAGTCGCTGCCCATGAAATAGTCTGTTTTGGACGACTTACCGCTGATGCGCCTTGTCTTCTTCATTGCCGGGAGATAGAGCCACTTGTCGTCCACCTTGGCGGTATTGTCGTAGTCCCAAGTGAGGAATCCCGTACCCTTTACGTCGCCGGGATAGGTGAAGAACATGATTTTCTTCGTGTCGCTACCCACGTCCATTGCCCACGATTCGAGCTTCCTCACACGCTTATGACCGCTCTTCTGAATGAGCGTCATTTCGATAGTGGCAGAACGTGTGTCGCCGTCTGCACGGTTTCTTACTTTCTGCATAATGTCCCTGCCCGACAGCTCTGCTGCCTGCGTGCCACAAACCGCCAGCATGGCGATGAGCGATAATGTGAAATGTCTTGTTTTCATATCGTCTTGTTTTTTTATAGTGATTATCGTTACTGAGGAAGTTCGTTTGTCGTCCCAGAGGAAGTACGTTTGTCGTTGCCGAACACACGGAGATACTTGAAAAGAATTGGCGTGAGGAAGAGGTCTGCCAGCAGGGCCGACATCATACCGGCAACAGCCAGAATGCCCCAATTGCGCATCTGTGTGCCATCGGAGAAAACGAAGCCTGTAAACGTAGCCGAGATGACGACTGTGGACATGACGATGGCGAGTCCTTCGGTGCGGAAGGTTCGGTTGATGGCTTCTGCATAATTGCCGCACCTGTCGTATGCCACATGGCTGTGGTTGATGAAGTGAATGGTGTCGTCTACGGCAATACCCAAGATCATCGGAATGAGCGAGGCGGTCATCATATCGAGCGGATAGCCCAACCAGCCCATCATACCGCCCACGATGATGGCAGGGGCAATGTTCGGTATCATCCCCACGAGCCCCACTTTCCAGTTGCCGAAGACAAGCACGAGGATAACGCCGATGACTAATACCGACAACAGCATCGACCACATCTGCCCGCGCTCCACATACTGCTGCATCACGGTGAATTGCGGTATACTACCTACCACTGAAATATGTGCACCGGGAAAGAGCTTCTGCGCCTCCGCCTGCAAGTCGTTCATTTCCTTTTCCGCCTCGTAGGAGTTGTAGTCTTTCATCTCCAACTGCAACCTGAACCGCTTGTAATCGTAATCCATCCAGTACTCCGACTCCGTACCGCCCGCATTCTCATAGAGCAACAGCAACTGCGCCACCATGTCGGCGTTGTCGGGAATGCAGTAGAACTGCTGATTGTTGCCGTTGAGCGTGCAGTTCATGTCCTTCACGATGTCGGTAATGGAATTGTGGCGTTTCGTCAGCTTGTAGCCACCTGCGATCTCCGCCAATCGGTCAAGTTTCTGCAAGTTCTCCGGCTTCTTGGCGTCGTTGTCGTGCGGCAGAGTGATCATAAGGTCGTAGGCATATATCGAACCGAGTTCGGTTTCGCAAAGGGCGAGGAATTTCTTGACGTAGGGAATCTTCCGCCCCATCGTCTTTTCGATGTCGAACGCCGGTTCGATGAAGAAGAGTCCGATGCCGCAAAAGATGGTCAGCACAACCGATGACACGACAATGGAGCGATGATTGCGCATCACGAAACTGCCGAACTGTTCGAATCGTTTGCCGATATATCCTTCAAAACTCTTCGACATATCGGCGGCAGGCTTGCGGTCCTTGCCAAACGACAACAGAATGGGGGTAAGCAGCAGGCAGGTGAGCAGCACGGCAAGCAGACAGAGCGAGGTGTTGATGCCGATGGCTCGCATCGGTACGATCTTCATTGACAGGAACGTCATCATGGCAGCCACTGTGGTAAGCCCCGACAGCAGCACGCCCCAGCCAGTTTCACCTATGGCTTCCTTGATGGATTCCCTCCGCTTGCCTGTTTCTATAAACTGCGTCTTGAAGAAATTGTAGAGGTGAATATTGTAGGCAATGGAGCAGGCAAAGGTGAGTATCACGGCTATCATTGTCGTGGTCATGTCGATGTAGATGCCCGTCCAGCCGATGATGCCGAAACTGATGAGCAGTCCGAACACGGACGTGAGCAGTGGTGCAACAACTCCACGAAATGAACGAGTTACGATGAGCATCACCACGATGGAGATGATGAAAGCAAAGAGAAACAGCCGCCCCATTTCGCCTTGGAGATAAATGACCTTCTCATAGCTCAGATAGGGCATTCCGGTGGCGTTGGGCGACAGTTCGGCGTATTTCGCCTTGCCGATGATGTGTCCTGTCTCCTTGCCCGTAATCATATCGGGCGCAATGTCACTCGTCTTCTTCCACACGCTGTCTTCGGGGAAGGGACGCAGTTTTACCATGATCCACGTCATCGTGCCATCGTTTGACACCATCTTCTTTGCCAGGTACGGTTTGCTGTACGCTTTCTGCCGGATTGCATTCAGCGAAGCGGCATCAGAGGGTATTTCGTCGGGGACAATCTGTTCGATGGTCATGCCTTCCTCCGTTCCTACGGCAAACTCAATATCGGTGAGCGATGTCACCTTGTCAGCATACGACAGACTGTCTTTCAGTTCGTCGCTGAGCTCGCGTATGAGCGTCAGGCTGCGTTGGGAGAAGATGTCCTTGTTCTTCACCAGCACCGCCACATAGTAGTCGTTGCCGAAGATGGCCTTAAATTCATTGGTCTTGAGCAGCATCGGGTCGTCGCTCACGAAATAGTCGTCGAACGAGGTTTTCATCACGATACGCTTCGCCCCCACAAAGGAGAAAACGATGACGACTGCGAACAGCGCGCTGACCACAAGACGGTGGCAGAGTATCCAGTCTGCCAACTGCTTGAACTTACGGTTGATTTTTACGATTTTCATTGTTGTTTCCTTTCTGTTTTAACGTGAGTTCGATGTAAGAATAAAGTCAGCGGTATGTCTACGAAAGTCCGC
>MIQB01000124.1 GCA_002890585.1 Tannerella sp. oral taxon 808 | reverse complement strand
GAGGGGGCTACGATCGGGATTTCGGGAGGTGAGCCTACGTTGTTCAAGGCCCAATTATTGGGGTTTTTGGCTCGCGTTATGCTGGCCCGAGAAGATCTGCGGTTCCATGTGCTTACGAATGGCCAGCATTTTGAGAGTGCTGACCGTGAAGTGATGCTTGCTCTGGACAGAAGTCGCGTGGTTTGGGGCGTGCCGCTCTATTCAGCCGATCCCACCATCCACGACGAGATCGTAGGCAAGGCCGGGGCTTTTGAGAAGCTTCAATCAGGCTTGGCATTCCTGGGTAGGGCTGGCGCTCAAATCGAGTTGCGTACGGTTCTCATGCAACCGAACGCCCAAGGTTTGCCCAGGCTTGCCAGGTATCTGACGACATCGGTGCCGTTCATCCAGACTTGGGCGATCATGCAGCTGGAAAACATCGGCTACGCGCGGCAAAACTGGAGCCGTCTGTTCTTTGACAGCTCGACTGGCTTTGAAACAGTGGCGCAGGCAATCGACATTGCCCGAAGCCGCAGCATCGATGTCCAGCTTTTCAATTTTCCGCTTTGCACGGTCCCTGGACCGTATCGGCATCTCGCGCCGTCAACGATTTCTGATTGGAAACGGGCATACATGGATGACTGCAAAAACTGCAGTCTTAGAGGCGACTGCGGCGGGTTCTTTGAATGGCACCCGCGCGAGCACGGCTATGCGAGCTTGGGTGGGGTCTGATGAAAAAACGCCTGTTTGCGATACCGTCACTGTTGGCCGCAGGCTTCATGCCCACAGAGGGGCAGGCCTTACCTTCAAAGCCGATGTTGACTGACGGAGGTAAGTCGCTGTCCTTGTTTGACATCTTCAAGATGGATCACGTGTACACATTGGCTGGTCACCGCAGCCATAGTTCACACAGGAGTCATAGCTCGCACAGTAGCCATCGTTCATCGACCGGTGGCTACTCCTACCGACCGTCAGTCTACAATAGCCCGTCGCCATCGTACGTAGCGCCATCGAGCCCGCTCTATTCGGCGCCGTCGACTACCCCGACTTATCAGCCGCCGGCGACCGCAACAGCGCCTGCTCCCCTTAAGACTCTTCCGGGCAACGCAAACAGGTTCAAGGAGATCGTACTTGAGGTGCAGTTCGCGATGCTGGCCTTCGGTTACTATAACGGCGAACTCAATGGTGTGATGGGACCCGAGATGAGGGCTGGGCTGCAGCGGATGCAGGGGGATTACGGTCTGAAGGTCACGGGGACGATCACGCCAGAGACATTAACTGCGCTGCGGATCGAGGCGCGGTAGCTTAAGCTCTGACGAGCTGTGGGCTCGAACTACTATCTGGCGTAGGCCAAGGCGCGTTTCGCGGCGGCACGCAAGCTGGCAGTGATCACGTATGCCATGTGAAGCGGCGGCACATTCTACGTTGGCGATCCGACTACAGGCAAAACCGACACCGCGCGGCGCGCGTACAGCAAGGCCCGCAAGCTTTTGAGTGCGTATCGATGAGCAGCGCGTCGGCAGCTGAAATGCATGGCGCAGGCACGCTGACAGGCGCCAACTGAGATAAGTAGATCCGCTGCGGCGGATGAAGACTGATGTAGACCAGGAACGCACGTTATCCTGCCTGCGGCCGCGCCGATCGACGGTAAGACCGTATATCCGCCTCCGTCGATGAGGTGGCTCGCCCTACGCTGCGCGTCCGAGGGTTGCTCGGAAATCTCTGTGCGGGTCGATTGGTTGCCCTTGAGTTACCGCCCTGGAAACCGCGATCGTGTAACGTGAAATGGATGTCAGCGCTGTTCCCGACGCCAGAACTATGAACGCTGAAGTCGCCCGAGAATATGGGCAATGTGGCGTCCAGCAATTCTATGCAGCCATGACTTGGTAGTCAGCGCCATGCAGACGAACAATACAATTCCGAAGCTCAGGCCTATCAAAACGAGCCCGGCAACGCCCGCCATGACGGTTACATCGCCTTGCAGATCGCGAAACAAGTCCTTCAACCCGGTCGCATGCCCAGTGCGAGCAAAAAGTACGGCGACGGTAGCGAAAACAGCAGCCACGAGCGCAGTAGCTAATCCAGCCTCAATAAGGTCGAGCGCTGACACCATCTTTTCTCTATCGGTCATTCTCGGTTCGCCAGGGCAAACGGCGCGGAGCGCTTAAGATATTCGTTTCAGGATTTAGCAGCGCTTCGGTTTTCGACTATAAGGTAATTAATACCCTCTTCACGCTCCAACGTATAGAACGCGTCTTCAAAATACCCATCTTCCTCGCGGAGAGCGATTGCAAAGTACTTATTCTCACCATCCATTAAAAATACTGTTTCATTGGTTATATTCTCGACAGGCATTCTAAAAAGAACATAGCCAACGATGGCGTCTTTTATAGGGTTTCCGAAGGAATCTTTGTAGCACAAAACATAACGAAGTGTGGGGATCGAACGAAGTTTAGATGGATCGTCGACCTCGGGTTCCAAATAGTGTCTTAAGATATGCGTTCTCGCACCATCGGAAATTTTTATGTTTTGTCTAATTTTCATGAGTCTGCCTCAAAAAAATGCCCCAGCCGTAGCCGAGGCACTCTTCAGCGTCCCGTTACCTACCACTTCCACCGATACCCTTCGGTGCTGGCGATGTTGGATCGCAATTGTGAGAACCGGCCATTGATACGGTAAATCCACCAACTGGTGTCGAGTAATGACAGTCCGTCCTAATTCCGGTCCCGTCAAACCCCTTTGTTACGCCGGCGAGCGTTCCGGAGTATCCGTAGGAGCCGCCAGATCGGCCGTGATGACCATGACCACCCCCATGCCCGCCGCCGCGCCGGCCGCCGGCGACCAAGTTCATCTCTTCAATTGTCAATTCACGCATATTGATCCTCATTTGCTTTGAATGCGAACAATTTCCTGCGCTTCTTTTCCGAGATTGGCTTGGTTCATAGACGCCAAGCGGATAATTCTAGCTCTTCTAAATTTACTTCGTCAATATCTCTTGTGGGAGATCGATCTCTTCATCATTTCTACTCGAAATCTCCACGATATGTCGACTAAAGATTTGATTGTGAGCGTGGGGTGAATTCGATAATATTACACAATCGTTTATTCAGCCGGCCGTTGATGCGCGCCTGACTTACATGTGATCTGGGGTGAAATTTGGATGAGCCCCTTTTTCGATTGGAGGCCGTTACCTCCCAAAAAGACGGTTGGTTGGGCCATACCATTTTGCTGCGCCCGCTTCGTGTTTCGATCACGGCCGCGCTAGGGGTTGCTGTCGTTCTTGCAATCAGCACCTACCTAATTTTTGGAGAATATACGCGCCGGGTACGCCTTGGTGGGGTTGTCATGCCTAACACCGGGATCGTACGGGTTTTTGCACCCAATGCCGGCCGTGTGATCTCGTTGAACGTTGCTGATGGCAGCGATGTTCGCCAAGGACAATCCCTCTATACGATCACCTCCGACAGCATGACGTCTCTGGGCGAAACACAAGCAGCGGCAGCCGTGCTGCTGCGCAAACAGCGGAGCGAACTGGAAGCCGAGATCATCCGCCAGCAAAAACTGGACAGTATCGAGAAAGCTGGGCTGGCGAAGGAAGAGCAAGGCCTGCTTCGAGAGATCGATCAAGTCCAGATCCAGATAAAGGTCACGGGCGATTACGCCGCCGTGTTGCGAACCATCTCCGAGAAATACGAGGAACTGGTTCGCCGGCACGTTGTCCTGCAGCGCGAGGCTTTTGCCCGGATGGAAAGCCGGATGCAAAAGGAACAGGAACGGGAGAACCTTCGGCGTGAAGCCATTCGCCTTGAGCAAAGATTGACGGAGGTGCGCACGAAGCTGGCGGGTTTTGATGCAAAGGCCGCATCTGTCATCGGCCAGTTGCGCAGACAGATCAGCGTCATCGAGCGCGATCTCGTCGAGGGTGAAGCGCGCAGGCAGATAGACGTCACCACGCCGAGAACCGGGAATGTGACTGCCATTCTTGTCCAATCCGGACAGTTCGTTGCCGCTGGAGCGCCGCTGTTGTCGATCCTGCCGAGCGAAGCCAAGCTCGAAGTCCATCTTTATGGATCAAGCAGTGTGATCGGTTTCATGCACGAAAATGCCAAGGTGATGCTGCGTTATGCGGCTTTCCCCTATCAGAAGTTCGGCCTTCACCCGGGAACGGTCGCGGGGTTCTCCCGTGTCAGCTTGCGCCCGAGCGACATCGATACGATTTTCCTGCCCGAAAGGGGAGCTTCGCCGACGAGCGATCCATCCGCAGGCCTCTACCGGGTCATCGTCAGACCGGAACAAGATCATGTCATCGCTTATGGAAAGGCAGAGCCTATCCGGCCAGGCATGGCGGTTGAGGCTGATGTGTTCCTTGACACCAGGCCCATCTATCAATGGCTGCTTGAACCGCTCTACAGCCTGCGTGGCGCCCTCTCCAGCCACGGGGACAGGCTGTGACGGTTCTGGAAAGGCTCGCTTTCGGTTTCAGGCCCCGCTTGCCGTTGATCCTGCAAACGGAGGCAGCTGAATGCGGTCTTGCTAGCCTGGCAATGATCGCGTCCCACCACGGGCATCAAATCGACATCAGCACCATGCGCCTCAGATTCAGCGCATCGCTGAAGGGCATGACGCTCTACAACATCGCTGATCTCGCCAGTGAGCTCTTTCTTTCGACGCGGGCCGTGCAAGTCGCGCTCGATGATCTTCGCGATTTAAAGACCCCTTGTGTCCTCCATTGGGATTTCAGCCACTTCGTTGTCCTGGACAAGGTCATCGGCAAAGGGGCCATCATTCATGATCCGGCCCGGGGCCGCCGTCATGTCACACGCAAGGAACTCAATCAGAGTTTTACCGGCGTTGCCCTCGAAGTCTGGCCTGCCCAATCCTTCTCGCCAAAAGTGGAGCAGAATCGGTTCCAGCTGGTGAGCTTGTTTCGGGGCGTCGTCGGTCTCAAGCGGGCTTTGGCGCAGATTTTCCTGCTTGCCCTTTGCCTCGAGGTCTTTGCCATTCTCTCGCCGCTTGGTCTGCAATTGATCATTGATCAGGCCATCGTCAGTGCCGACCTCGATCTAGTCACGGTGGTCACCGTAGGCTTGGCGCTGTTGGTCCTCTTGCAGACGGCTATCGGCTTTGTCCGCT
>MIQB01000123.1 GCA_002890585.1 Tannerella sp. oral taxon 808 | reverse complement strand
CACCTACGCATGCTCATTCCGACCCGTTTTTTCCAATCATTATCCCGACGGTTATACGGCATGTACGATAAGCGTACAGATTGACGATTATTATCTCGATGCCTAGCCTTCTGCAATAGACCTGCTAAGCGGGGCAAAGGAGGGCACTAATGGATAGTTCATCGGCATGTGTGCGGGTGTGCGCGGGAAGCGAAATTGACCGAGTGGCAGGTCGGTGGTGGCCTTCTACTAGTCTTGTCGTCATCGCAGCCATCGTCCCGATCGTGCAACGTAAGGTTCTGGCGTCGCCGCGCGGGCTCGCGCAAGCAGCCGGGATTGCCATCCGACAAATTCTGTCCGTTGTTTGCCTAACGGTCAGTGGGACAAGCTTGTCTCAGGCAGCGAACTACGACCCGGGCGCAAGTGACACCGAGATCAAGATCGGCAGTATCATGCCGTACAGCGGACCGGCGTCGGCGTATGCGACGATCGGAAAGACGGAAGCTGCCTATTTCGACAAAATCAATGATGAGGGCGGTATCAACGGTCGTAAGATAAAATTCATCTCCTACGATGATGCTTCGAGCCCACCGAAGACCGTCGAGCGAACGCGCAAACTGATCGAAGGCGATGAAGTCCTCTTCATTTTCGGCGCGTTGGGCACCGCCTCGAATTCAGCGATCCATAAATATCTGAACAACAAGAAGGTTCCGCAATTGTTTGTTGCCACAGGCGCGACAAAATGGGGAGACCCGAAGAAGTTTCCATGGACCATGGGCTGGCAGCCAAATTATCAAAGTGAGGGCCGGATCTACGCACAGTATATCCTTAAGAATTATCCAAACGGCAAGATCGCGGCAATCTGGCAAAACGACGATGCGGGCAAGGACCAGATGAAGGGACTGCGGGATGGTCTCGGCGAAAGGGCCGGCATGATCGTGGCGGACGCAGCTTATGAAATCAGCGATCCGACGATTAATTCCCAGATTGCCGCACTGAAAGATTCCGGTGCCGACATTCTCGTCGCCTGGACATCTCCGAAGGCGGCGGCCCAAGCCATCAGAAAGGTGGCGGAAATTGGTTGGAAGCCGGTTTTTATTCTAAGCGGCGTCTCGACGTCTGTCGCGGCGGTCTTGAAGCCGGCTGGCCTTGAAAATGCGAAGGGTATTGTTTCAACGGCCTATCTGAAGGATCCGACCGATCCAGCTTGGAAGGTGGATCCAGGCATTCAAGCATGGCTTTCGTTTATGAATAAATACTACCCCACCGGTGAAAAGAACAACGTCAGCAATGTTCTCGGCTACGCTGTCGCGCAGACTTTGGTTCAAGTCCTCAATCAGTGTGGCGATGATCTTACTCGGGCGAACGTCATGAAGGAGGCCGCGAATCTAAATCAATTCTCAAGCGATGTCCTCCTACCCCGCATTCTGATCAATACAAGTCCCACTGACTTCTTTCCGATAGAACAAATGCAAATGATGAAATTCGACGGCGAAAGCTGGAAGCTATTTGGTGATACAATCGATGGTGAAGTGGGCCATTGAAGGCTTGACCCCACGATTCGGCGATTTTCATGACGCTCACTCATCGCTTGGTGACTTTATTTTCCTAGCGGCGTTCACCAAGCTGCTATTGCTGGCGCGCCGCGTGCGCGAGCAGCAGCAACGTCAGCGCGGGCCGAAGGTCTATTCCCTGCACGCGCCGGAAGTCGAGTGCATCGGCAAGGGCAAGGCTCACCGGCCTTACGAGTTCGGCGTCAAGGTCAGCGTTGCCACCACCCTCAAGCACTGCAAGGGCGGCCAGTTCGTCACCCACGTGAAGGCGCTGCCCGGCAATCCATATGACGGGCACACGCTGGCAACGGTGATTCCGGACATGGAGGCGCTCGTCGGCAACACCATCGCCCGCATCCTCGTCGACAAGGGCTACCGCGGCCACAATGCGCCGCCCGACTACAAGTTCAGGGTCTTCATCTCGGGCCAGAAGCGAGGCGTGACGCCGCAGATCAAGCGCGAATTGCGCCGCAGGTCCGCCGTCGAGCCCGTCATCGGCCATCTCAAGGCCGAGCACCGCATGGGCCGCAACTATCTCTGGTTCCGACGCGGCGACGCCACCAACGCCGTCCTTGCCGCCGTCGGCTACAACTTCCGCCGCCTCATCCGCTGGCTCAGGATTTGGCTGCGCCAAATCCTCAGCGCTCTCCTTGCCGAGCCGTTGATCAACCCGGTCTGAAATCAGGGTTCTTCACGGCCGACTATGCAGGAAACTTTCAATAACTGGACAAAGGTGACGAGCTGTTATCTTACGATTGGGCTAATTGAAGCACGATACGTATCGTCAACGAGAAAGCTGTAACCTAGGCGCGCGACAGCACTCTAGTTTCGTGGATCGACGTTGATCGTGTCAGTCTAGATTCGACTGACATACGTTGATCTCTAGCCAATCGGCGATAACCGCAGCGATCGCATCACTATTCATTTCGATCATCATCATATGGCCATTCCCACCTATTCCGATATCCTCCAACCGAAAATATGTATTTGCTACCCCGGCCTGGGTTAGATAGGCCGCGGTGCAGTGATCGTAGGCGGCGTGGTATGAGGCTTCTCCGGTCAAAATGGTGATCGGGATACCCGCGAGGTTGGCCAATTTGGCAGCAAGTCCGTCTTGCTTCCAACATCGCACATGATCCGTCTTTTCTGCGCTCTCTTGCCTAACAAATTTTAGCGGCTTATTCGAAGATACCGGGGGATCATAGGTCAACGGCAAATTGGTCAAGCCATACGATTTCACCTGGTTATCATCTTTGAACCAGACTGGTCTCGGCTGACTAATAGTATTGTGGACCGGCGGACCACTTGGCTCGACTGCCACGATACCTTTCACTAAAGCTGGTCGCGCGTCTCCAACAAGCCAGCCGATCGGGCCGGATTGCGAGTGCGTCAAGAGTACCGACGATCCAAGTTTGTCAAGGAGCGCGATCAGAGCATCCCGGTTGAGTTCCTGTATTTTATCGAGGTCCGCAATCGAGGGGAATTGCGTAGCGAAAAACTGCTGAAAAATCGTATCGCCCGCTAATCCAGATCCAGGAAACTGGTTATGCCGCTCGGCTTGTGGCCATTGCATATAACTCCTGGGGGCAGTCCACCGTCGCTCGATTCTCGCGGAACTCATTAGGCTGGCGTTTTCTACGCCACCATGAGCTCCAGACCAATGTGCGGAGCGGCCCCTCGCTACCTGGTCCACTACATATACAGAATATCCGCGACGGACAAAGAATTGGGCCCATCCTTCCCGTCCATCCGGCGTGCCCGTAAAGTTCGTTCCCGTTTGAGAGCCGCCATGAATCATAATGAGCGGATAGGGAAACGTTTTCTCTTCCGGTATCATGTACTCGACGTACATGTGACCGATCATCGGACTTCCCTCAATGGAAGAATCCACTCTTCCACCGACGAAAAAGAAGCCAAATTTAGCTAAGTGGATCGCCCCCTGCTTTCCCTCCAAAGGCTCACCTACGCTAGATGTCATTGCTGGCATTCCACTTCTTTGAGCTTAAACTTCCCACCGACGCTGCAAAGTTCAGTTATCCTGGTGATCAGACCATCGAGCCCTGCGGCCCTCAAACGCCCGCTAGGAAAATAAAGTCACCAAGCGATGAGTGAGCGTCATGAAAATCGCCGAATCGTGGGGTCAAGCCTTCAATGGCCCACTTCACCATCGATTGTATCACCAAATAGCTTCCAGCTTTCGCCGTCGAATTTCATCATTTGCATTTGTTCTATCGGAAAGAAGTCAGTGGGACTTGTATTGATCAGAATGCGGGGTAGGAGGACATCGCTTGAGAATTGATTTAGATTCGCGGCCTCCTTCATGACGTTCGCCCGAGTAAGATCATCGCCACACTGATTGAGGACTTGAACCAAAGTCTGCGCGACAGCGTAGCCGAGAACATTGCTGACGTTGTTCTTTTCACCGGTGGGGTAGTATTTATTCATAAACGAAAGCCATGCTTGAATGCCTGGATCCACCTTCCAAGCTGGATCGGTCGGATCCTTCAGATAGGCCGTTGAAACAATACCCTTCGCATTTTCAAGGCCAGCCGGCTTCAAGACCGCCGCGACAGACGTCGAGACGCCGCTTAGAATAAAAACCGGCTTCCAACCAATTTCCGCCACCTTTCTGATGGCTTGGGCCGCCGCCTTCGGAGATGTCCAGGCGACGAGAATGTCGGCACCGGAATCTTTCAGTGCGGCAATCTGGGAATTAATCGTCGGATCGCTGATTTCATAAGCTGCGTCCGCCACGATCATGCCGGCCCTTTCGCCGAGACCATCCCGCAGTCCCTTCATCTGGTCCTTGCCCGCATCGTCGTTTTGCCAGATTGCCGCGATCTTGCCGTTTGGATAATTCTTAAGGATATACTGTGCGTAGATCCGGCCCTCACTTTGATAATTTGGCTGCCAGCCCATGGTCCATGGAAACTTCTTCGGGTCTCCCCATTTTGTCGCGCCTGTGGCAACAAACAATTGCGGAACCTTCTTGTTGTTCAGATATTTATGGATCGCTGAATTCGAGGCGGTGCCCAACGCGCCGAAAATGAAGAGGACTTCATCGCCTTCGATCAGTTTGCGCGTTCGCTCGACGGTCTTCGGTGGGCTCGAAGCATCATCGTAGGAGATGAATTTTATCTTACGACCGTTGATACCGCCCTCATCATTGATTTTGTCGAAATAGGCAGCTTCCGTCTTTCCGATCGTCGCATACGCCGACGCCGGTCCGCTGTACGGCATGATACTGCCGATCTTGATCTCGGTGTCACTTGCGCCCGGGTCGTAGTTCGCTGCCTGAGACAAGCTTGTCCCACTGACCGTTAGGCAAACAACGGACAGAATTTGTCGGATGGCAATCCCGGCTGCTTGCGCGAGCCCGCGCGGCGACGCCAGAACCTTACGTTGCACGATCGGGACGATGGCTGCGATGACGACAAGACTAGTAGAAGGCCACCACCGACCTGCCACTCGGTCAATTTCGCTTCCCGCGCACACCCGCACACATGCCGATGAACTATCCATTAGTGCCCTCCTTTGCCCCGCTTAGCAGGTCTATTGCAGAAGGCTAGGCATCGAGATAATAATCGTCAATCTGTACGCTTATCGTACATGCCGTATAACCGTCGGGATAATGATTGGAAAAAACGGGTCGGAATGAGCATGCGTAGGTG
>MIQB01000122.1 GCA_002890585.1 Tannerella sp. oral taxon 808 | reverse complement strand
GAGCTCCGGAATCACTGATTCCGCGGCTTCGACTGGCGTCTGAGCTCTGGAATCAGTGATTCCGCGACTTCGACTGGCGTCTGAGCTCTGGAATCACTGATTCCGCGGCTTCGACTGGCGTCCGAGCTCTGGAATCACTGATTCCGCGACTTCGACTGGCGTCCGAGCTATTCAATCCCCACCCTTAATTGACGCCATCAATGATCACAGAAGCAATTCTTTTCGCCCCTACAAATACCGAGATGTGCTGTGCGGAGGCGTATACGCGTGCCCCCCTACTCGAAATTGAACGTTAGCACAACTAATCGCGACGTGGCGCGCGAGAGGGCTTGGCTGTAAACGCGATCGAGCGGATTCGAGAGGTCGCTGCGATCCGATTCTAAGACGTTGCCTAACCCAAAGCAGAACTTCAGCTCGGGGCAGAGCTTGAAATAAGGCAGGTAGATGTCGCACCCAAAGCCAAATTCCACCCCATAATCCACCCCCCGAAGCAGGAGCGGGTAGCCCCGTTTGCGCCCCATGTCGAACTGCGTGAAGACGCCCGCCAGCATGTACGGCCGGTAGTTGTTCAGCCGCATGGCCGTAAACTTCAGGTCGAGGGGGAAGGCTAGGTAGTTGGAGCGGAGGGAGGTGGTGAATTGCTCGTTCGTTTTGGGGTCGATGAAGGTGAAGCGCTTGTCGCCGAAGTGTACAGTGGGCGTGAGGCGCGCGCTAAGGATGGGGTTGAGGTACAGATCGCCGATGACGCCCACGCTGAACCCCGGCGAATAGGTGGGGATTTCAGCGAACCATGTCTTGCCGTCCGCGCCAGCCACGCCCGTGTTGGTCAGGATCAGGTCTTGCGTATGCAGCCCGACGTGAAACCCGAAGTGGTAACGTTTATAGTCCACATACGGCTGATTTTGCGGGCGTCGGCGTTGTGCCATGAGGCACGTGGCGACCATCAGCCACAGGCAGGCCACGGCCGCCATTCGTCTGAGTGTGATGCTTTTTGTCATACGCCTGCAATAACGTCCACGCGCGGGAGTTATTGCGGGCCGGCGGCGCCGATGCAAGCGCCAAAACGTTTGCCTTATGATCTGTGTTACCTTTTGTTATTCCGCCCACGCCTGTCACATAGCTTACTTTTTGAGCCATCGCGCCGCGGGATCTTTGCGGCCGAAGTAAGCCTCGATAGAGGGCTATCAGAAATTCATTTGACACAATAATCAATCAGAAAGGAACAAGAATGATGGACTACAAGATGTTTTGCTACCAATGCCAAGAGACGGCCAAGGGCACCGGCTGCACGGTGCAGGGCGTGTGCGGAAAGAAGAGCGATCTCTCCGCCATGATGGACATGCTGCTCTTTGCCGTGCGCGGCGTCAGCGTGTTGGCCACGGGGCTGCGGCGGCTGGAGCAACCCGTAGGGCGTGAGGTGGATCACGCCGTGGTGGACGCACTCTTTGCCACGATCACGAACGCGAACTTCGATAAGGACAGCCTGCGCCGGCGCGTGGATCGCATGTTTCGGCTGCGCGATGGGCTGAAGAATCAGGCTGCGGCCGTCGGACTGACATACAAGGCTGACGAAGTGACATGGGCGCCGGTGCCTGATGAGTACGAGGCGAAGGGCTTTGCCGCGGGCGTGCTGCGCGAACAGAATGAGGATGTGCGCTCACTCAAGGAGCTTACCCTCTACGGCCTCAAGGGCATGGCCGCGTATGTGGAGCACGCCATGCGCCTCGGCAAGGAAGACGACACGATCTACGCCTTCATCGAGCGCGCGCTGAACGATATGACGATCGGCGAACTCGACGCTGCGGCGCTCACGGACTTGGTGCTCGAGACCGGCCGCGTGGGCGTGCAAGCCATGGCCCTGCTCGACGGCGCACACACCTCAGCCTACGGCAATCCCGAGATGACGCACGTCAACATCGGCGTCGGGCATCGCCCGGGCATCCTCATCAGCGGCCACGACATGCGCGACATGGAGATGCTGCTCCAGCAAACCGAGGGCACCGGCGTAGACGTCTACACGCATGGCGAAATGCTCTCGGCGCATTATTACCCAGCCTTCAAGAAGTACAAGCACTTCGTCGGCAACTACGGCAACGCCTGGTGGAAGCAGCGCGAGGAGTTCGAGACGTTCAACGGCCCGATCATCTTCACCACCAACTGCATTGTTCCGCCCACGCCGCGCAACACCTACCTCAGCCGCATGTTTACTGCCAATTCGACAGGCTACCCCGGCTGCCGCCACATCGAGGAGGATGCCAACGGACACAAAGACTTCAGCGAGGTGATCGCGCTGGCCAAGACCTGCCAGCCACCCACGGAGATCGAGCACGGCACAATCGTCGGCGGCTTCGCGCACCATCAGGTCTTCCAGCTGGCTGACAAAATCGTCGACGCCATCCGCTCGGGTGCCTTGCGCAAGTTCGTCGTCATGGGCGGCTGCGACGGCCGCTTCGCCTCACGTAGTTATTACACGGACTACGCGCTGGGCCTGCCTAAGGACGTCGTCATCCTGACCTCCGGCTGCGCTAAGTATCGCTACAACAAACTCGGCTTAGGCGACATCAACGGCATCCCCCGCGTGCTCGACGCTGGTCAGTGCAACGACAGCTATACCTGGGCCGTGGTTGCGCTCAAGCTCAAGGAAATCTTCGCGCTGAACGACATCAACGACCTGCCGATCGTCTTCAACATCGCTTGGTATGAGCAGAAAGCCGTCATCGTGCTACTGGCCCTCCTCAGCCTTGGCGTAAAGAACATCCACATCGGGCCCACGCTGCCCGCCTTCCTTTCGCCGGGCGTGGCCAAGGTGCTGACTGAGACGTTCGGCCTGGCCGGCAACTCGACCGTGGAGGAGGATCTTAAACTTGTCATGCCCGCCGAGGCTGAGGTTTTGGCATAGTGTTTGCAATACCCACTGTCGAGTTTCAAAATATGAATCAAGAAAGGAATCAGAGTATGGAAACAAAAGCAATTATCGAGAGTCTGGCCGATCTGTTGGCCAACCGTCAAGTGAGCTACACGAACCTGCGTGGTTTGCATTGGGACATCAAGGGCGACAAGTTCTATGAACTGCATGAGCTCTATGAAGGGTATTACAATGATGAGGCTGAAGCCATCGACGAGCTGGCCGAGCGCATCGTCATGTTGGGCGGCCATCCGGAGAACCGCTTCTCGGAATACCTGAAGAAATCCGAGATCAAGGAGACACACAACGTGTCAGACTGGCAGCAAGGCGTCAACCAAGTGCTGGCCACTTGGAAGCTGCTGCAAGCCAAGTATCACGCGCTCGACAAGCTGGCTACGGCCGCTGGCGACGTGACGACGCACTCGATCGTTGAGCATCACCTCTCTACGATCGAAACGAATCTGTGGAAGTTGGGTGCGTACGCATCTTAATTGAAAGGAGCATTCAGTATTTCCCCCTTTGGATTCGGGGAGTTCTGAAGGATTGTATTTTGGCATAATACAATTTAAGAGTGAGGCGTCCGGACGAGTTCCGGACGCCTTTCTTACGTCTGGGGAGGGACAAAAAATGCCGGGTACACGATGGGGATTTTCCCTCCCCTCCCGTGTACCCGGCTTAGTTTTTAGCTTTTCGTTATTCGCTTATTCGCTCCCCGTTGTAGGAGTTGACGAAGTAGACGGGGCGGCGCTTCGTCTCGGTGAAGATGCGGCCGAGGTATTCGCCGATGATGCCGATGCAGAGCAGTTGCACGCCGCCGAGGAAGAGGATCGTCACCATGAGCGTGGGGAAGCCGGCCACGGGATCGTCGTAGATCAGGTTCTTGAGGAGGATGAAGAGGCCGTAGGCGAAGGCCAGCAGCGAGACGAGGGCGCCGCAGATGGAGGCCAGCCGCAGCGGCGCAACGGTGAAGGAGGTGATGCCCTCGATGGCTAAGTTGAGCAGCTTGAAGTAGCCCCACTTGCTCTGGCCGGCCACGCGGTCTTGTTGGTCGAAGAGCACCTCCTGCTTGCGGAAGCCGATCCAGCTGAACATGCCCTTCGTGTAGCGTTGCGATTCGCGCAGGCGGCGTAGGGCGCGGATGCAGACGGCGTCTAAGAGGCGGAAATCGCCCGTGTTGGGTTG
The DNA here is from genome assembly GCA_002890585.1 of Tannerella sp. oral taxon 808. Classification (GTDB taxonomy): domain Bacteria; phylum Bacteroidota; class Bacteroidia; order Bacteroidales; family Tannerellaceae; genus Tannerella. The sequence continues at coordinate 1,133 of MIQB01000122.1, read as the reverse complement.
CAGGGGCACGCGTGTGGTGCGTTGCAGGAGGGTGTAGAAGGCTGCGGTGAATTTGCGGCGGAGGTAGGGCTCGCGGCCGCGTGTGCGTCGGCGGGCATAGACGTCGTCGCAGCCCTGCTCCCAGTGGCGCAGCATCTCGGGGATGAGCTCGGGCGGGTGTTGCAGGTCGGCATCCATGATGACCATGCAGTCGCCGGTGACGTAATCGAAGCCGGCCAACATGGCAGCCTCTTTGCCATAATTGCGTGACAGGTCGAGATAGTTGATGCGGGGGTCTTCCTCGTGGAGGCAGGCCAGGACGGCCAGTGTGTGGTCGCGGCTGCCGTCGTTGACGAAGAGCACCTCCCACGCGTAGGCGGGGTGTGCGTCCATCACGCTGGCGAGGCGGCGATAGAGTAGGGGGAGGGATTCCTCTTCGTTGTAAGCTGGGATGAGGATGGAGACGCGTTTCATGACGGTGGATGCGGTCATAGCCTGGAAGACTTCAGGGCGGTGCGCACGAGGATGAAGTTGATCGGCACGGTGATGGCGTAGACCGGCAGGGGGGCCCAGTTTTTGGGTATGCCGAGGTAAAGGAAGAGGTTGAGGAAGCCTACCTGCAGCAGGTAGTTGACGATGTGGCTGATGGTGAACCCGACGCCTTTGCCGGCCGAGGGGCGGGTCTTGAAGGTGAAGTAGTTCGAGAGAATGAAGTTGGCGAAGAAGCTGATCAGGTAGCCCGTGGAGAAGGCGATGGTGGTGTTCATCACCTTGTTCAGCAATAAATAGATGCCGTAATGAATGCCGGTGGCGGCGCCCCCCACGAGGCAGAACCGAATGAATTCCTTTTGCTTGGTTGATATTTTCATACTGTGCGCGATGCCCCTTTCCCGTAGGCGGCGGGCAAATGTAAACCATAAGGAGAAAGCCGAGCGGCGAAAAGCCAAGCGGTAAACACTTTGCGGGGGGGGGGGGGAAGGGTTACGGGTTACGGGTTACGGGTTACGAGTGACGGGTTACGCGTAGGGGCGTATCGCATACGCCCCAGCCCGTACCCGGCTATCGGACGATCGTTCGCCCCTGTCGGGGCGTCCCTGAAGGGCGTATGCGATACGCTGTATAGTAGTTCACCCTTTGTAAACTTGCATTCATTA
>MIQB01000121.1 GCA_002890585.1 Tannerella sp. oral taxon 808 | reverse complement strand
GCCCGATCGCATTGAGGCTGTTGCGCTGCGACTGTTGCAGAGCGACGCCATCCGCGAAACCATCGCGAAGTACAATCCAGGCGACGACTTCGACGGCAGTCCGGAGTACGACCAGCTCTACACCGAGCTGACGGGCGTCATCGCCCTGAGCTGCTCGAAGCAGATGGTGTGAAGGTGCTCCCGTAGCCTTCGCCCCTTTCGCCTCCCCTTTTTCATTCGGCCGTGGCATCTCGCTGCGGCCGATTTTATACCCCGATGCCTGCATGTCCTATTCCGAGGATCTTTCCTCTACGGGTTTCCCTGCTTCCACATTTTGTTTGCGACTCGGAGGCTGATGTCGGTTCCCTTATCTTCGGGCGAAGGTCAGCAGACGATAAGGGTGACGTCAAGGCCAAACGCTTCAATGCGTTCGCCACCGATAAAATCTTCCTGCTTCACAGCGTATTTTATCGGTGTAGAGCCTTGCCTTTCCCCCCTCATCGTCTGCCCTTTGTTGCCCTCGAAACGAAACCGACATACTCCGAGCTTTGAACGCAAAAAAAATGTCAGCACGATGAAAACGGAAAGATCTTATCACCCCCAAAACGGATTTGAAACGAAACGACGCCTCCTCACATTACCGCAAAAAATCGTTTGGATCGTCATCTGTATTGCGGTGTTGAAAGCCATAGGCACTTCGGAAGAATTGACCGCCATCTTGACGCTCCTTGCCGTCTTCTATCTCGTGCATGCAACACTCCAAATGGCTCTTCGGATACTGTTCTACCTTATTCGATGGCTTTGCATCGCCGCTGCATTGGCTTGGATCGTTTGTGGGCTGCTGTTTTGACACATACCAAGAACGCTTCCATAGGAAATCATTTTACTTGATCATCCCCAAAGAGATCTACTACAGGAAACGAAACGCCGAAGAGCAATATGGAAATCGGACGCAGGCCTTCCCGAAAGGTAAGCCCTCCCCGACACAAAGAATCGAATCCACCAAGGAAAAGAGTGTCAAAAACTTGCCTACCCCATTCTTTATACTTTAACTTTGCCCTTGCAATTCCGTAAAAAGGGGGTGCGCACAGAATTATTCACATCAAAAACATTAATGATCATGAACAAAAAACTAATGATGATCGGCTTGTTTCTGGTGGCCATGCTTACCGGATGCAGCTATGACGAATCCCCCGAAGCGGTGGATTTAGGACAGACGAATGTGTCCGCCGAGTTTGTCAGTGCGGACGAAGCGACAACGATTGCCGCAACCGTTCAATTCGGCCCTGCCGAAGCGACCACGGCCGCCGGCAAAGCGACGACGAGGAGCGCCGGTCTCAACAAAGAGGTGGAGAGCGTGACCCCGGTACCTGATGCAAGCGGAGCGACTGCCTTCTATGTAATCAATTACAAGGGCGGCGGCTTTATGATCCTCTCGGCCGACAAACGTGTGGATCCGGTGATGGCTGTTTCTGAAACCTCGACATTTCCTGTGAATGAAGCCCTCTATCCGGAAGGCCTTGTCGATTGGATGACAGAAGCGAAAGCCTATGTGCAGGACATCCGAGTGAAGAATGCGCCTCTGACCGAAGAAATGAAGGCCGCATGGGAACCTTCATCCATTCAACGGGTGGCTGCTCCCTCCAAAGACCGAGAAATATTGCTGAGTAACAACAATGCGACCCGTAACGGTGGTTGCCAAAACTACTACGAAGGGGTAGAGCAGCTTTTGACTACACAATGGGGGCAGACACATAGATTTAATGCCCTTCTTGGAATGGTGACATGCCCCGATGGAAGTACGCATAGAGCGTATGCGGGATGTGTTGCTGTTGCTATGGCGCAAATCATGAAATACCATCGACATCCGTCATCCTATAATTGGAACAATATGCCGGATCGTGTAGCTACGATGGAAACAGCCAAACTAATTAGAGACATCGGGATTGCAGTAAAGATGTCCTACAGATGTGATGGATCAGGTGCACGGATCGAAGATGCGGTCGCAGCATTCAGAAATACGTTCCATTATCCCAAAGCTAAGGCCGCCAACTTTGATTTAGCGATAGTAAGACGCGAACTGAAGGCAAGGAGGCCCGTCTATTTGAGAGGTGGGCAGGAAGGGCCATACGGCTGGTACACAAATGGTCATGCATGGGTTTGTGACGGATGGAGAATTATAATAACGTATAATGCAAACTGTCAGCCGCATGTGAATGAAGGCCTTCATATGAACTGGGGATATGAGGGGAGTTTTGATGCTTGGTATACTCCCTACGATTGGAGGCCGAATGGCAGCGTACATAACTACCAGAAAATGATGATTTATGAGATCATACCATCGTAAGAAGAAAGGAGACTGTCATGAAAAGGTTATTGTTATTGCTACTTCCTTTGCTCACTGTAATGCAAGCATGCACGAAGGAAATTAGCGGTGGACAAGAAGAGACGATCATTAGCAGCTCTGTAACTCTTCTTGTATCTGATGAACAGAGGAACGACTTGCTCGACCCTACTTCCGTATCTCCTAAATCCGTGGATCTTTCCAAGGTCAAGGTCTTTTATGTGAAAGACGGGAAGGAAGAACTCTTTGATCGTAAGGATTATGATTCCCCGCGAGGCTTTAGGCTAAACAAACCGGAATGGACTGAAACCCGTTATTCGATGCTTGTTTATACCAACTGCGAGTCCGGGGAGGACATCTCAACGACGATCCTCGAGTGGGATGATGGGCATCGAGACATCATCAAGACCGCATATCTGCGTCCGGGGAATGGGTCGATTATCCAGCAAAAGATTTGGATCAACGATGAGTTGATTTGGGACGCAGTGAATAAGATCGATCCGGAACGTCCGGTGTATGAGATCACGCGCTAAGCGCTGCGCACCTATAAAATAGGTATAGAAAGACGAGCGGCGCCATGTCAGGAAGTAAAATGCCGGCATGGCGCCGCATTTTGTGACTATTGAGAGAACAAATCCGACAAATGCAACACGCAAGGGAATTTATATCAAATAGCGTTACACGTGCGTCTTAGCAAAGCAATACTGTTAAACGCCATAGACTGACGTATATGATTACTCACTTGGGGACAGATAAAGCTAAAACATCTTTTTGCTTCGCGTGGATGCGTTTGATGAGGTATGAGTTCAAGTACACAAAGGGGCATAAGCAAGCTGTCCTATAGTCTCCATTATCACAAAAAGGACGGGGAGAGGCTCCATCGAGACCCTCTCCCCGTCACTTTTCATAGAGCAGCACAAGCTCTACGCGACGTCGTAAACGCAGTGCTTTCAGCTCTTTGCCGCGGTATCGGCAGAACGAGGTGTACTCGTCTCGGATGTCTCTGTCGCCCGATTCCAGCTTCTGGACGAGGCGACTTTTCGGCTGTTTGCCGTAGCCCAAGAGACGGTATTCACCGACGTTATACGACAACACGGCAAGGAGCAAGGAGTCGCGACCGAAGCGACGAAACGTGACGAGCCGTTTCTTTAGATCTGCGCGAAGCAAGGAATCCGCCTGCCGTTTCGTCATCGCACACGAAAGCCGCTCGCCGGGCAGCAGGCGGTGACCGTAGCCGACATAAGGATAGTTCTTCGGGCCATGCAGCCCTTCGTAATGCTTGATGCACGCGACGGCGCGCTCGAAGCGTGGAAGGCTAAACAGCCGATCAACTCCGCGCTGTGCCTGAGCGTTGGGCGCGGCGAGCGCTTGGACACAAACAAGAAGCGCGAGCAGGCCACGTCCGATTTTCGTTTTCATGGGGGTGGTCAGATGTTTTGGGGGGGATAAAAAGGCAAAAGCATCGATCCGTCGCGGACAGATGCTCTTCATGTCAGGGTTATGAACAAAACAGGCGATGAAAAAAAATGTCTTCAGACAGAGATGTCTTCCGGAGAGACGTCGTTCTCCTTATGGTTGAAGTCGAAGGCAAGCGTTTGACTCTGGCCGTGGTTGTCCTCGATCACGACTTCGAGCGACTGCCGTTCGGCAGAGAGTGAGTGGTAATAGAGGGTGAAATGCCCCGGCGCGATGGTGTAGCGATCGTTCGGCGTGAGGGGTTTACCGCGTCGACCGATGCGCAGCGCCCCTCTGCCGTCATACTGAAAATAGCGCAGGGTGTAGCGCGTGCCTTTTACGATGCGTTCGGGAGTGAGCGTGCAGCGGATCTCGACTTCTTCACCCGGCGCGAGGGTTTTCGGGATGGGCATCGTGGCGACTCGGAACGGGTAAACCGTTCGCACGTCCAGACGGCGATCACAGCCAACCAAACAAAACCCAGCCAGGAGCAGGACGCCTATCGCCCATGCCGCATTACGGATATTCGTTTTCATGATTCATTGGGGCTAGAGGTTAATGCGGAAACCTGCCGAGATAGCAGGTCGGAAAGGATACACGTCCGAGCCGAAGAGGAACAGCCCGCGGCCACCGACGACAAAGAGCAGGTGATCCGACAGGAACAGTTCTACAGCGAGATGCACGCCCCCGCCCCCGACTATGCGCGAACGGTCGAGTAGCTCCGCGCCGTCGGGCAACACGGACTCGCCGCGGTTAAGCTCCTCGTAGCCGGCCAATGCGGAGAAACCCGCATAGACAAAGGCATTCTTCCCGCCGTCCGACAGCAGCGGGTGCATGTATCCGGCCAGCAGAAGCGCGTCACTCAGCGGCACGTTCGACTTCCCGTAAGGCAGATTTTGCCGTTCATACAGGGCCGATAGGAAGGTGTAATTCTCGGCTTTGAGGTATCGAGTGAATGAAATATTTGCGGTGAAAGTCTCGGGTTGGATCAGCTTTTCGTTCTGAATCACTGGGACGCCCGCCGTAATTTCGACACCCGTTTGCCGAGGTAAGAGACGCTGTGCATGCAACGAAACGGCAGTCGCTACTGTGCAGAACAATAGGAAAACCGCCCGTTTCATCGCCATTGGAGTTTGAGGTGATCGATGCGGCGGGCACGAAGGAGGTCTTCGTTTTGCACGCGGAAAGAAAGTGTCCGGCCGCCGTTTCGTTCGTGGATCGTGACCTCTAACTGCTTGTCATCAGGCAGCGAGAAACCCTCGAAGGCAAAGACCATGCGCTCCGACCCGTTTCCGCGCACACGCATCGGCTGGTTGTAGGCACGCAGGGGTTGCAGCACGCGTTCCTGAATAGCCGTTCGTTTGACCACTTTCTTGTCGACGACTTTGAAGGAGATCATGTCGATCGGATAAGGCAGATAGGTTTCGTTTTTCACCGAGAGGTGGAAGTAGAGGAGGTTGTTGTGGACGTACAGGCCGCGAAGCAGGAACTCGAGGCCGAACTGCCGCGCGCCGATATGGCGGATCGTGCGACGGTTGCTCTGCTTGATCGTTT
>MIQB01000120.1 GCA_002890585.1 Tannerella sp. oral taxon 808 | reverse complement strand
GAATGGCCGCATCCGCCGTCCCGCGCTCTGCAAACCTTCCCCAATCCTGCTGGGGCAGGGTTGGGGAAGGCTTGCAGAGCGCGGGGATTTTTCTTTTGGCACCCCGTAACCCAGGGTGTCGCTTCGCTTTACCCTGGGCTGGGTTGATTTGCCCTTTCAGGGCGTATACCTGATCCGGGCTGTAGGGCCGTCGGACGATAGCCCGCCAGCGAAATCCCGGGGGCGGTGGACGATAGCCCGCCAGCGAAACCCCGGGGGTGGTTGGGGCAAATGATTATTCGCTCTTACGAAGGCGGTGGGGTAGGGGGGTGATCATTGACCATTAAGCCAATGAATCATTGTCCCCCCCACAAGGGCGGGCTCAGAATTGGAAGTAGATAAAGGGTACGATGTCGGCGCTCTTGAGCTGCATGACGATGATGATGGCCACGGTCAGGTAGAGGGCTTGCAGCAGGGCGGGCGATGCGGTGACCCACTCGCGGACGGTCGTGTCCACGCGGCGAGGCATGAAGTGGATGGCGTAACCGGCCAGGATGAGCAGGAAGACTTCCTTGTATCCAGCTACGAATTGGGTAAACACTTCGGGATGAAAGCTGGTGGCGATTTGCTTGATGACGTCGAAGCCCGTAGCGAGCGAATCGGCACGGAAGAAGATCCAGCCGAGGCAGACGACATGGAAGGTGAGCAGTACGCCAAGCGTGCGCCGCAGGGGCGACATCTGGCTGCCCACGGGGCGGAAGACCTTCGGGAAGCGACCCATGAAGAACTTATGGACGGCGAGCGAAATGCCGTGCAATCCGCCCCAGAGGATGAAGCGGCCGGAGGCGCCGTGCCACAAGCCCCCGAGCAGCATGGTGATCATCAGGTTGACGTAGGTGCGGAGGCGCCCCTTGCGGTTGCCGCCGAGGGAGATGTAGAGGTAATCCTTGAGCCAGGTGGAGAGGGAGATGTGCCAGCGGCGCCAAAACTCGGTGATGGTGGCGGACTGGTAGGGGGAGTCGAAGTTGGTGTTGAAGCGGATGCCGAGCAGTAGGGCGATGCCGATGGCCATGTCGGAGTAGCCCGAGAAGTCGCAGTAGATCTGAAGGGTATAGCCGTAAACGCCGAAGAGGTTTTCGAGGCCGGTGTAGAGCGTGGGGGCGTCGAAGATGCGATCGACGAAGTTGACGCTGATGTAGTCCGAGATGACGCTCTTCTTGAGCAGGCCGCAGATGATGAGGTAGATGCCCTCGCCGAGGCCCTCGCGGGTGAGTAGCGGCGTGCGGAACATCTGCGGGATGAAGTCGCGAGCGCGGACGATGGGGCCGGCCACGAGCCCGGGGAAGAAGGAGACGTAGAAGAGGTAGTCGATCCAGCGATTGAGGGGCTGGAGCTGGCGGCGATAGACGTCGATGGTGTAGCTCAGGGATTGGAAGGTGAAGAAGGAGATGCCGACGGGCAGGAAGATCTGGAGCGGCTCGTAGGGCAGGGCGGCCAGCGGGGCGATGCCGAACCACGCGCCGAGGGTATGGAGCAGGCCGACGCCTGTCTGGTAGAGGAAGTCGGTGTATTTGAAGTAGCCCAACATGCCTAAGTTGACAAGCAAGCTGAGCGCCACCCAGGCTTTGCGTGCGGCGGGGTGCTCGGTGCGGGCCAGGGCGCGGGCGATGAGGAAGTCTGATGTGGCCGTGAAGACCAACAGCAGGAACCACACGCCGCTGCTCTTATAATAGAAGTAGAGCGAGAAGAGGACGACGTAGATGAGGCGCGCGGTGGTGGCGCGGCGCAGGGCGCGATAGCCGATGTAGAAGCCGATAAAGAGGAAGAAGAAGAGGCCCGTGCTGAAGAGCATCGGCGACTCCGGGTGATAGCGCAGGAGCTCACAGAGCGCGTTGAGGCGTTCGGGGCTGAAGATGGAGAGTAGGCGATCGATCATTTCCGGTTACGCTTTTTGTAATCCAGGGCACTGCGGACAAGCGCTTTGTAGAGCAGGCGCCCCTGCTCGCGATAGCCAGCCACGCTGTAGTGCACGCGGTCGTGTGAGAAGAGCCCCTCGCCCTGCCATTTCTCGCACGATCCTGCGCCGCCCGTCATGCCGTAGAGGTCGAAGCAGGCCAGCCCTTCGCGGCGGGCATAGTTGAGGATGGCTTGGGAGGCTTCGCCGACGTGTTCGTTGCGGACATAGCCGCGGGTGACGGTCCGCACGACGCGCCGCTTGCGCCCCCGCTTGCCCTTGACGCGGCGGGTGACGACGGTGCGTGTGGGGAGGTAGTTCTCGGCCGGTGTGCTGAGGATGATGGTGGTGGTGGGCATGTATTTGCGTACGAGCCGGACGAAGCGGTCGACGCGGGCGATGAAGTCGGAGGGCGAGAAGCGGTTGCCGAAGGACTCATTGGTGCCGAGGGTGATGATGAGGATGCGGGGCTTTAGACAGGCCAGCTGGCGGACGAAGTCGTCGTTGGTGTAGCTCACATAGGTGGCGCCGTTGCGGCCGATGGCGTGGTAGAGCACGCCGGGCTGTCCGTTGGTGAGGACGAAGCCGTAGTAGAGGTCGTAGGGGGAGGCCGTGGAGGGCGCTTCGTCGCGGTCTATGCTGTGCAGGTGCAGCTCTCGCGTGGGGGTGGGCAGGGAGAAGGTGTCTACGACGAGGTTCGGGGCCAGCGTGTCTGTGCCCCATGCCGCGCGCGCCCCCCGCACCTCTTCAGTCACCATCGGTCGGGCGTATTCGCCGCGGTAAAGCAGGGCGCGGTTGAAGGCATCATCGGCGCCGTTGAGGGTGATGGTGAAGTCGATCTCTGTCGCATCCGTTTGCAGACCCATTCCGCCGATGCCCCAGGGGGTAGGCGCTTGCGGACGTGTGCATCGGCCTACGCTCCATGATTTCACCCCGGAGAAGATGCGGTAATCGCTCGGGCCGTTCTCACGCGCAGGTCGGTAGGGGGCGATCCATCCGCGGCCAGCGTTGCCGAAGGTGCGGCGGAGCAGGTTCATGGTCTCGTTGGAATAATAACCGCCTTGTATGTGCGAATCGCCCAAGTGGACGATGGGCAGCACGGCGTCTTTGCCTTGGCAGGTGCGCAGGGCGAGCAGGTCTTTCCAGAACGCATCGAGTGTGTGCCGGGGGTCGATGATGCGGCAGAGGGAGTCGATGGCGAAGGTCATTTGGAGTTCTACGTTGTCCGTCAGTGGGCGGATCTTTTCGGCGGGTGTGTCGGCTGCGGCCGTTGCGGTGGTTAGGCATAGGCAGCATGCGGCGGCCCACAGTGTGCGCCGATCAATGCGGTGTCTTTTCCAGTTTGTCATATAGTTCTTTCTCTAAGATCAAGGCGTCGAACAGCGCGTAGGCCAGTTCGCGGCCGCCTTGAAAGCTGAGGTGGGTGTAATCCTTAGCGGCCCAATTGCGCTTCACGTAGCTGACCATGCTGTCGTCGCCGCCCATAGCTTCGAAGACGTCCCAGAAGGCGGCGCCAGACTGCATGGCGGCCTCACGCTGGGCGCGGCGGAGGGCTTTGACGGATGCCATGGTGTGGCGCTCACCGCCCACCACCTTGCTGCGGTCGGAGACGCCGAGCAGGAGGATGTCAGCTCCGGGGAACCCTTCGCGTACGCGTCGGATGATCTCCACCATGCGGTCGCGATAGAAGCCGTAATCCTTCGTGCGCTCGGCTGCTACGTTGAGGCCGTATTGCAAGACGATGAGGTCGTACGGCCGGAGGCGTTGCAGCGCCCGGCAGCCGTCGCCGTCGAGCCCCTCGAGGGGCAGGCCGGAGTTGCCACGGAGGGCGAAGTTGTCGACCACCACGCCGCGGTCGTCCTCGAGTGCGATGCCGAGTGCTTGCAGGCCGCCAGCTCGGGTGAAGATGAGGCGGCCGTCGGTGAAGGTGCCGCGGGCCACGTATTGCGCCACGCCGTCAGTCTCTGGCAGCCGTGCGGCGATGGTGTCGCGCCCCTCGTTGCAGATCCATCGGATCTCGGCCGAGGTGTTACGTGTGTAAATGAATTTGAGTGTCTCCACGCGGCTCAGTCGGGGGAAGTAGTCGGTGGTTTGGAAGGTGATGGTGGGTGCGTCGGCTGCGGCGTCGAAGAGGAGGCAGGAGAGGAGGTATTTGTGCTTCCGGTCGGAGAGGATGGAGCGTGTCGTCCAGCCCTTGGAGCGCTGTCGGATGGTGGGTCGGAACTGCTCCACCTGTGAGGCCACGGGCACGAAGCCCACGCCGCGCCCTCCGAAGCGTTCCTGCATGCGGTTGCGGAAGTCAGCCGTCAGGATGTCGCCCTCGATGAAGGAGTCGCCGAGGAAGGCCACGCGCACGGGGCGGCCGAGGGTGGGGATGCCGTTGAGTGCGGCGAAGAAGCGGCGGAGGCCGGTGTGGCCCACGGAATAGTCTTCGATGGTGGCGCGGAGCGTGTCGCCACGCAGCTCGGCCAGGGTGGTGCGATAGATCGAATCGCGGAGCACGACGCGCAGGCTGTCGGCGTGGCTAAGCCCGAGAGAGTCGCGGCGCATGAGTGCGGAGTCGGAGAGGGCGAGGCTGTCGTCGTCATCGTCGCCTTGGCCTCCGACGCGCAGGTCGGAGAGCATATCCATCTTTTTAATGCGAAAGCCGAACAGCTCGTCCGGCAACAGGTAGAGCGCCAGACAGGCTGCGGCTGTCACTAACAGGATCAGCACCAATTGTCCGGAGCGGTCGTTATTCTCTTGTCTCATTCTTCCCTAAAAAAGCGGCGCCAAAGGTAGAATTTGATCGATGGGAGGGCGGGGGGATGAGGTAATTATTAATGATTAAGGATTACCCTGGAGACACGGGCAGAAAGGCGCCGCCAGATGATAACCCAGGGTAGAGCGGCCCCCCTCGGGCGGAGCGACCCCTGGGGATGCGATGCCGCCCGATTCCCCCGCGGCCTGAAGGGCCGCCGGATGATAGCCCAGGGTAGAGCGACGCCCCTCCGGGCGGAGCGGCACCCTGGGGATGCGATGCCGCCCGATTCCCCCGCCCCCTTTGGAAGCCTCCACCCACCCTGCCTCCAGCAGGGTGGGTGGAGGCTTCCAAAGGGGGCGGCTTTTTTGCGTTTCCTGGGCCCAGGGCGTTGCCCTGGGCTATCATCCAGCGACCTTTCAGGCCGCGGGACACCTTCAATTTTTGCAATCCATTTCTGATTGACTGTAATGATCAATGATTACCCCGTCGACACTTGCCACGTTTTGCCCTTTGCACGGCGTGCAAGCCCCAAAACTTGCCACGAATCATAAATTACATGCGTGTCTGTTATGAAACTTGCCACGTTTTGGTCTTTGCACGGCGTGCAAGCTCCGAAACTTGCCACGAATCATAAATTACATGCGTGTCTGTTATGAAACTTGCCACGTT
>MIQB01000119.1 GCA_002890585.1 Tannerella sp. oral taxon 808 | reverse complement strand
CGCTACGACTATGAGGAAAAGACTGTTTGCCCATGCTTTTGTTGGTCACGAAAAGGGTATCCAAAGAGCAACCGAGAGAAGATTGTAGCGTTCCACACATATGAAGATCGCAGCAAAACGGCAACACTCTCACGAGGGAAAACTATCTTTGCCATCGAAAAGCAAGTGTTCTCTGTTATACATAAACAAAGCAAGTCAAAGCACTTAGCTCATTACCTAATCGTTACCTATTCCCTTTTACATTACAGGTAACATTCTTCCATTCAGATAGATAGGCTCTCGGCGCAGAGTACATGCAAGGGAGCCCCATACCTATATAAATGCATTGCCCCACGTCGAAATCCCGTTATATAGGGCGATGCGCCCCCTTACCTATTCTCGATTTATGCCAATCTCTACTTTTGGCCGCTGTAATCCTCGGGCGAGCACTAAGAGATCCGCCCCTACCACCGCGGACAAAGGCCGCATAACTACCTATTATATGACACCCACCTTATGCATACTGGCTGCCGGCATGGGCAGCCGCTACGGAGGTCTGAAACAGTTAGACGGCGTCGGGCCAGACGGCGAGACGATCATGGACTACTCCGTCTTCGACGCCGCACGCGCAGGCTTCGGGCGCGTCGTGTTTGTCATCCGACACGATTTCGAGGCCGACTTCCGCGCCCGCGTACTGTCGCGCTACGCCGGCCACATCCCCACCGATGTCGTCTTTCAATCGATGGACGACCTGCCTGAGGGCTTCACCTGCCCGCCGGGGCGCACCAAGCCCTGGGGCACGAACCACGCCATCTGGATGGCCCGCCACACCATCCACGAACCCTTCGCCGTGATCAATGCCGACGACTTCTACGGTCGTGACAGCTTCGCCACGCTGGCCCGCGCACTCTCTGAGGCTGAGGGCAGGCAGGGCGACTACTGCATGGTCGGCTTCCGCGTGGGCAACACGCTCAGCCCAAGCGGGACGGTCTCGCGCGGCGTCTGCTCTACCGATGCCAAGGGCTACCTAACGGGCATCGTGGAGCGCACAGCCATCGCCCGCGTAGACGGCCGCGTCCGCTTCACCGACGACGAGGGCGCGCAGCACACGCTGCCCGACGACACGCCCGTCTCGATGAATATGTGGGGCTTCACGCCTGACTATTTCGCGCACACGGAGGTCTACTTCCGCCGCTTCCTCGCGGAGCACGCCAAGGACGAGCGCGCGGAGTATTACATCCCGTGGGCGGTGAACGAACTGATCACCCGTGGCACGGCGCGTGTCCGTGTGCTCGACACCACGTCCGAGTGGTTCGGCGTCACCTACTCGCAAGACCGCCCCGAGGTGGTCAGCCGCCTCCGCGCCCTGACCAACGCAGGAGAATATCCCGCCACGGGATTGTTCAAATAATAAGAGGTAGTCAGAAGTAGTTATAGGGTAGTCAGAAGTAGAGAGGCTCTCTCTTATTTCTCATGGACTACCCCTACTACCTCTAACTACCGGGCGCCCACAAGAGGCGCCCCTACTACCCCTAACTACCAGGCGCCCACAAGGGGCGCCCCTACTACCCCTAACTACCGGGCGAGCCTTGTGCCCGCCCATACTACCTCTAACTACTTAGCTTTAAGACATGATGAAAAGAATGGTATTAGCCGCCCTGCTATGCGGCCTCTATGCGCTCGGAGCATCGGCGCAAGAGAAAGAAACGAAAGTGGCGATCGACACCAACAAGGGTCTGATCACCATCAAACTGTACAACGAAACGCCCCGCCATCGCGATAACTTCATCAAGCTCGTGAAGGAGCACCAATACGACGGCGTGCTCTTCCACCGCGTGATCAAGGACTTCATGATCCAGGCGGGCGACGTGAAGGCCAAGAATGCCCCGCTCGACCAGCCCGTGGGCGAAGGCGACTTGGACTACACCGTGCCAGCCGAGATCGTCTTCCCAAAGCTGTATCACAAGCGTGGGCAAGTGGCCGCAGCGCGCGAGGGAGACGACGTAAACCCTGAACGAGCCTCGTCGGCCGCACATTTCTACATCGTCGAAGGCAAGAAGTTCACGGCCGAGGGCTTAGACAAGATGGAGCAGAGCAAGCACATCAAATACACGCCCGAGCAGCGCAAAGTCTACATGACCGAGGGCGGCACGCCGCACCTTGACAACGCCTACACCGTCTTCGGCGAAGTGGTGAGCGGCATGGACGTGGTGGACAGCATCCAAGTCGTGCCCACCGATCCCGCTACGGATCGCCCACGCGAAAACGTGGTCATCCGGTCGATGAAGATCGTCGAAGATTAAAAAGGACACCGCCATGAATCGTTGCAGATACGCCATCCTCACCCTGCTTGCCCTACTCGGTTTCGCCACGAGCGTCGCTGCTCAGCAGCGGCTGACGATCGACACGGGCACGAAGCGCATACGCATCATCATCCCCGACGGATGCGCCTTAGCCACGGTGGAGAACGGCGACACCATCCCACATGTGTACCTGCCGACGGTTTACGTCTTCCCCGAACTGAAGTTCAAGAGCGAAAAGGAACGGCAGCAGTACGCCAAGCTCGTACGCGACGTGAAGCGCACCTTACCCTACGCCCGCATGGTCTACGAGACGCTGATCGAGACGTATGAATACATCGAAACGCTCCCGGATGAGAAGGCGAAGAAGGCACACCTGAAACGTATGGAGAAGGAGCTCTACGCGCAGTACAAACCGGAACTGAAGAAGCTCACCCTCTCGCAGGGCAAGCTGCTCATCAAGCTCGTCGACCGCGAATGCCACCAGTCGAGTTACAACCTCGCGAAGGCCTACTTGGGTACTTTCCGCGCCGGCTTCTGGAACCTCTTCGCTGGCATGTTCGGCGCCAGCCTTAAAACGAAGTACGACCCGAACGGCAAGGATGCCCTTACCGAACGAGTCGTGCTACTTGTGCAATGCGGCGCTATTTAAACGCCATTTAAAGCGGGGTTAACCCCCGGAAGAATTCCCACAGAACGATTCCCGCAGCGACGGACACATTGAGCGAATGCTTCGTGCCGCGCTGCGGGATTTCTATGCATACGTCCGAACGGTCGACGACGCGCTGGCTGACACCTTTCACCTCGTGCCCCACCACAACGGCGTACTTCCGTCCGCGCTCGGGCTGAAACTCCGCTAACGAGACGCTGCCCTCGGCCTGCTCCAAGGCGCAGATCACATACCCCTCGCGTCGCAACGCCTCGATGGCCTCGAGCGTATCCTTATAATACCGCCACTCGACGGTCTCCTCTGCCCCGAGCGCCGTCTTGTGGATCTCCGCATGCGGCGGCGTGGCCGTGATGCCACACAGCCAAACGCCCTCCAAACGGAACGCGTCGGCCGTGCGAAACACCGACCCGACGTTGTTCAGACTCCGCACCTCGTCGAGCACCACCACGACGGGCAACTTCTCGCTCGCGCGGTACTCCTCCGGTGTCAGTCGGCCCAGCTCCGTGACCTTCAGCTTGCGCATCGTCACGCCTTGCTCCCTTTAATTATGTCGATCAACTCGCGGCCTAACGCGTCGGCCTCTGCCTTGGTGCGTGCCTCGGCATAAACACGGATGATGGGCTCAGTGTTGCTGCGGCGCAGGTGCACCCACCGGTCGGCGAAGTCGATCTTCACCCCGTCGATGTCCGTCACCTGCTCGCCGGCGAAGCGACGCTTCACGTCGTCCAAGATGGCGTCCACGTTGATGCCCGGCGTCAGCTCTACGCGCTGCTTAGAGATGAAGTACGCCGGATAGGTAGCCCGCAGCTCGCTCACCTTTATTTTCTTTTTGGCCAGCAGCGTCAGGAAGAGCGCGATGCCCACAAGCGCGTCGCGACCGTAATGCAGGGCCGGATAGATCACGCCACCGTTGCCCTCGCCGCCGATCACAGCGCCCGTCTCCTTCATCTTCTCCACCACGTTCACCTCGCCCACGGCCGATGCGGCATACTGCCCGCCATGCTGCTCCGTCACATCGCGCAGCGCACGCGTCGAACTGAGGTTGCTCACCGTGTTGCCCGGCGTGTGCGACAGCACATAATCGCTCACCGCCACAAGCGTATACTCCTCGCCAAACATCTCCCCGTTCTCGCAGACGATGGCCAGCCTGTCCACATCCGGATCGACAACGAAGCCCACGTCGGCCCGCGCATGGCGCATCAGGGTGGAGATCTCCGTCAGGTGCTCCGGCAGCGGTTCGGGGTTATGCGAGAAGTTACCGTGCGGGTTGCAGTGCAACTTGAAAATCTCCCGGACGCCTAAGGCATAGAGCAGGTCAGGGATGACCATGCCGCCGACGGAGTTCACACAGTCGATGGCCACGCGGAAGTTGGCCGCGCGGATGGCCTCCACGTCGACGAGGTCGAGCGCCAGCACACGCGAGATGTGGCGCTCCTTGTATCGGTTGTCCGTGATCACCCGCCCTAACTCCTCGACCGGCACGAAGGTGAATGCCTCCTCCGCGGCCAGTCGCAGCACCTCCTGCCCGTCTTCGGCGCTGAGGAACTCGCCGCGTTCGTTGAGCAGCTTCAGCGCGTTCCACTGCTTCGGGTTATGGCTTGCGGTGAGGATGATGCCACCGCACGCCAGCTCGTTCGTGACGGCCAGCTCCGTGGTGGGCGTCGTGGCCAGATCGATGTCTACCACGTCGAAGCCCATGCTCATGAGCGTGCCCGTGACGATGTTTTTCACCATTGGCCCAGACATGCGGGCGTCGCGCCCGACGACGATGCGATTCTTCTGCCCCGCAGTCGATCGCCGGCGGATAAACGTGGCGTAGGCCGCCGTAAACTTCACGATAGAGAGGGGGTTCAGCCCCTCGTCCGGCCCGCCGCCGATGGTGCCGCGGATGCCAGAAATGGATTTGATCAGTGTCATAAGAAGTAGTAAGAAGTAGTTATGTAGGCTTTGCCCACGGTAGTTACAGGGTAGTTATGTGTAGGGGCACAAATGTAGGGGCGAACCGGCCGACGCCCGGCTTGTTGGGGCGCAGATAGGGCATAATTGATCGTCAACGAACGAAAAAGAGGCTCTCGTAATAACAAAAAAGTATTCGGCTAATTATATGAGGCTCATATAATAACAAAAGAGCATTTGGCTAATTATATGAGGCTCATATAATAACAAAAGAGTGTTCGGCTAATTATATGAGGCTCATATAATAACAAAAGAGCATTCGGCTAATTATATGAGGCTCATATAATAACAAAAGAGCATTCGGCTAATTATATGAGGCTCATATAATAACAAAAGAGCATTCGGCTAATTATATGAGGCTCATATAATAACAAAAGAGTGTTCGGCTAATTATATGAGGCTCATATAATAACAAAAGAGCATTCGGCTAATTATATGAGGCTCATATAATAACAAAAGAGTGTTCGGCTAATTATATGAGGCTCATATAATAACAAAAGAGCATTCGGCTAATTATATGAGGCTCATATAATAACAAAAGAGTGTTCGGCTAATTATATGA
>MIQB01000118.1 GCA_002890585.1 Tannerella sp. oral taxon 808 | reverse complement strand
CGTGGCAAGTTTCATAACAGACACGCATGTAATTTATGATTCGTGGCAAGTTTCGAGGCTTGCACGCCGTGCAAAGGCAAAAACGTGGCAAGTTTCGGGTGATCCCCGGGTAGGGGCATCCTGTTTACGCCCCCATCCTGTTAACCCAAGACCTTCACGAACAAGTAGCCGGCTTAGTCTTAGCTGTTCGCTCTTCGTTCCCTCTCATCATCCATACACATGCACACTGCCTTGCGCCGCCGGCAGGTAGTTGACGCCGATCCAGGTGATCATCAGCAGGACGAAGGCGATGGGCAGCGTCCACAGCACAACGCGCTCCGGGGCACGGCGCAGGCGGAGGTGGATGTAAACGAGGTACGCAGCGGCGGTGACGAAGGCCCACGTCTCCTTCGGATCCCACGCCCAGTAGTGCCCCCACGCCTCCTTGGCCCAGACGGCGCCCATGAGCATGCCACACATGAGGAAGCCAAAACCGGTGTAAATCAGGTTATCCATCAGTCGATAGAGCGCCTTGTCCGCGGGGGCGTCCGGGGCACGGTGCAGGGCGCGCAGGCGGATAAAGGCGCCAATGGTGGCCGCGCCGAGCATGGCGTAGGAGAGGATGTAGACCGTCACGTGCGGCACGAACCAGTAGCTCTGGAGCGCAGGCATGAGGTGTTTGGAGTGGATCTCGGGCTTGAAGAGGTTGATGCACGTGAAGACGCACGCCACGAGGGCGGCGAAGCTGAGTAGCCACGGGTAACGGTGGCGGCGGAAGGTGGCATAGCCCACGGCGGCGAGGAAGAAGGCGTACCAAAGGCGCGTCTCGCCGACGGTGCGCATGGGCGGCCGCTCCAGACCGACCCACAAGCCGACAATGAAGACGGCGTAGATGAGGGTGCCGAGCAGCATCAGCACATGGCTTACTTTCCTATATCTATATACGGCGATGCCGGCGCCAACCCAGCACAGCAGGGCGGGCAAGGCGAACCAAGGGAAATCATTCCAGGTCATGGGGAAAACTAAAATCGAAAAACTAAAAACTAAAAACGGAGGCGTTCGCCCTACTACTCTCTAACTACCCCCTAACTACCCTCTAACTACTTCTAACTACCCGTCCGCCCCACAGCATGCAGACGGAGCCGGCAGCCAGAAGGACGATGCCGATGTAAACGAGCGTGAGCCAAGGGTCGTAGACGAGCTCGATGATGGTGTATTCGGAGAGCTTACCGGCTTCGCTGTCGTAGCCATGCTGGTAGATGGTCCAAGGGCCCGTGCGGAAGGGGCGGTTCACCTCAAGTTGAGCGTGGGTGCCCACGTCTTGGTCTTTGCGATAGACTTCGATGTCAGAGACGAAGCGGCGCGGGTCGGGCATGGTGGCGGCCACGCAGAAGTTGGTGTCGAGGTTGAGCACCATATACAGTTGGGAGATGTTGCCCGCGCACACCCACCCCGTGCGCTGTGCGCCGGTCGCGGGGTTGCGCGCCGTGATGCGTGCCGCGGGCGAAGCGCCGGGCATGTGCACCTCGCGGTAGGTGCTGTCGCTGTTGCGTACGGCCTCGTGGATGTATTCTAACAGCTCGATGTCCCAGCCAGCCAGCCTACCCCGCGGCATCTTCGGATCGATAGGCAGAAACTCGGGCTTCTCTGCTGGCTGACTGACACCCGTCTTCCGATCGATGATGGTCAGCGAGGGCGGATATTCCTCCATGCTGAAGTCATACAGTTCGATGGCGATGGGCAGCTGCATGACGCGCCCGTGGCTGTCCGTGCCGCGCCACTCCACCTCGCCCTCGGGCACACGCATCAGGAAGCGCTCCATGTCCGCCGCACCGAGCCCCGCAGCGAAGAGCAGCAGCCAGAGTCCGGCGTGGTTGAGGTAGAAGGCATAGTCCGACAGCCGGAAGCGGATCAACCGACGGATGGTGAGTGCGCCGAGCGAAAGCAGCGTGAGGAAGTAGAGGAGGACGAAGGGCCAGGCATGCGTCATCCGGTCGAGGCCGAGGCGGGAGATGAAGTGCATAGCGCCCTCGGCCGGTCGGGTAGTCGACTGCGGCGTGAGGCCCATGATGACGCCCGTCAAGACGAAGGCAGCAATGAGCGTCACAGCCAGCGGCACCCCCGTGAACCAGCGGCAAAAGGCGCTGCGTGCACATCCCAACGCGATGGCGGCTGACAGTAGCACGATCACACCACCGACAATCGCGTTCACGGGGTAACGCAGCAGGGCAAAGTCGAACTCGCCGACGGTGATCTGCAGCAGCAGCCCGGTCAGAAGAATCCCTGACACGAAAGCGATACTCTCCTTCCAGTGCCAGGGATGTTGCCACATGGGGCGGCGGTGTTGTTGCTCCATTTATGTCTTTGATGCGTCAGCCGTCATGATGCGGTTCTTCTTCCGCGCCTCCTCGATCCATTTCGGAACGACGGTCTTGAGGAACTCGCCCTTCTTGCGGTGCAGCTCTTCGGGGTTCAGGCCGATGTAGCGCTGTGCCTTCTCCTTGGTGGAGATGTCGGGCATAGGCACCTCGTCGGTATAGCCGTGCTTGGCCAAGATGCGGGAGAGGGCAAGGCGAGCCTTCATGGCGCGTTCGAGGCCGGCACTGAGGATGCGCGTCACCTCTTGCGGCGCGTGGAAGGCAGCTCCGTGCGATGCCACGCCATAGTCCCAACGCCATTGCGACTGGCGGATGAACTTCAGCACGGGAGCCATCTCGGCTTCAGTCGCACCCTTCTTCCAGGCAAACTCAGCCTCGATGTGGGCGTGCAGCAGCTCATCCTCCAGCTTGTTGCGCACCTCGTTGACCTTGCGCTGGCGTTCATAGACGTTCTGCCGGAGCGTTTCCTCGCTCTCGCGGTGGCACACTTGGCAGGTGCGGTCGATGTATTGCAGCGGGCTGGTGATGTGGTGATCGGAGTACTTGATGCCACCTTCCGACTTGTACGGCATGTGGCAGTCGGCGCACGCTACGCCGCGCTGAGCATGGATGCCTTGCATAGAGAGCTCGTAGCCCGGGTGCTGCGCCTTGAGGATGGGCGCGCGGCTGAGGGCGTGGATGTAGTCGTAATACTCAGCTTCGTCGTAATAAGCCTCGGCGTCCTCCATCGTCATGCCCTTGTCCCACGGGAAGGTGAGGTATTTGCCTTCGCCCTTGAAATAATACTCCACGTGGCACTGTGCGCAGACGAGCGAGCGCATCTCCTGCGGAGTGGCCTTGGTGATGTCTTTGCCTTGGCGTTGGAAAGCCTCGATCAACGCGGGACGGGTGATCTTCAGATCCATCGTCTTCGGGTCGTGACAGTCGCCGCAGCCAATCGGGTTCATGATCTCGGCACCCATCGAGCTCCACGGCCCCTTGTAGAAGTTGGCAATGCCCACTTCGTGCATCATGCGGGGTACATCGGGGCCTTTACATGTCCAGCACGTAGCCGGCTGAATGTCGCCCTCGCCATCTATACCGGGGTTACCCGTGCGGAGGATGGCGCGCATGTCTTCGATGGCATGCTTATGGCCGCGGGGAGAATTGTATTCGCGAGAAAAGGAGTAGCCAGCCCAAAAGATGACCATCTGCGGCCGTGCAGCCAGCACATCGACGGCGTGGCTACCATTGAACTCGGACGTGAAGGAGGTGTCCTCCGTCTGTGCCCAAGTCTCGTATTCGCGCGGATAGTTGAGGCCCCAGATCTCGTTGCGCGTCTCGAACTCGGGGATGTCGGTCTTCTTGTTGTTGTAAATCGTTGCAATCTCGGCGCGCCGCTCGGTGATGGATGCGGCTAATAAACCCAGCAGAAACACGCCCGCCATGACGGCGAAGAACAGGATCCACCCGACGATGGGTCGGCGCCTAATGGTGTCAGTTAATCTCTTGAACATAGTAGTAAGGAGTAGTTAGAGGGTAGTCAAAGGGTTAGTTAGAGGATAGGGGCGGACGCCTCATTTTTCGTTTTTAGTTTTTCGATTTACCGCTTCCCATCATCTTCTTCAGCCAATCGGGCACGGGCGACTTGGGTAGCGGCGCGATGGCGTCTGGCGTGGCGGCGAGGCTGCTGCGTTTGCCGTGAGGCACGTTCGTGTGGCAGTCCCAACAGGCTTTGCCTTGGCCATTCTTGGCATCCACATAAGAGATCATGCCGGTCTTGACGAACTCTTGGTTGAGTTGCGTGTGGCAACGGATGCAGTTGTTCATGATCACTTCGTAGCTCTCCTGGCGCGGACGCAGCGCCAAGGGCTCACCTCGCAGCGTGAAGACGGAGGCATGCAGCAGTCCGTCTTTGGCCTTGAAGGCATACTTCAGGAATACGTTTTCATGCGGCACATGGCAGTCGTTGCACGTTGCCCGTCGGCCGTGCGATACGAGTCGCCGCAGGATCTCGTGCACCTGATCCTGGCCTTCAATCAGAACGACGAGCGGGTGATCGGGGGCACGTATTATCAACCCGGAGCACAGCCCTACAAGTCGATGCAGACGCTCTGGTACGCCCACACGGGCGAGCAATTCCGCGTCTCGGCCCTGGCCATGAACATAGGTCTGGAGGGCGGCACCGAGGCGCGGGCTGAGACGCGCTACCAGCAAACCTTCGGGGTCAACCTCGGGGTGCGGCCGGATCGCGTCTGGGATCTCTCCGGTGCGTTTTATTACCAAACAGGGCGAACTGCGGCAGACGTCTCCATCTCGGCGTGGATGGCGGCCTTGCGTGCCAATATCCATGCCACTGAAGATCTCTCCTTCCTGATTGGGTCAGACTACCTCTCGGGCGACGACCGCGGGAGCGCCGACTTCGAGGCCTTCAATCCGCTCTACGGTACGCACCACAAGTTCTACGGGGCAATGGATTACTTCTACGCCTCCCCCTTCGCCAATCGCCTGAACCCCGGCCTGTGGGACAACTACGCCGGACTGGACGTCGCCGTCACCCCACGCTTAAACCTCGGCGCTACGGGCCACTACTTCAGCATCACGAGCGACTTGCAGTCACGCACCGGCTCGCTCTCTAAGGGCTTAGGCACGGAGGTTGATTTGCAACTTAGCTGGAAGCTCATGAAAGACGTCAACCTCATGGCCGGCTATTCCTTCATGTTCGGTACGGAGACGATGGACTATGTGAAGGGCGGCGATCACACGCGTTGGCAAGACTGGGCATGGCTCTCGCTGAACATTCGGACGCGCGTCTTTCAGGCCGCCTGGTAAGATGAGTTACGGGTTATCAGTTACGAGTTACAAGTTACCGGTTACCGGTTACGGGTTACAAGTGGAGAGTACCAGGCACTCGTAACTCGTAACTCGTAACTGGTAACTGGTAACTCGTAACTATTACGGCATGTAATACTTGTTACACCTTTCTTTACACTTCGGGGATACCTTTGTCCCCGTTGATTGTAGCCCCGATCCGTTATGAAGAAATTATTGACCTCCCTACCGCGTCAGCTCGTCCTTCCCCTCTTCGTTTTCGGGGGAATCTTGGCCGGGCTCGGCGCCTATGCGGCTTACATGGCGAGGATACACACGTACCTCAGCGACGACCCCTCGGTGTGCATCAACTGCCACATCATGACACCCTACTACAACTCGTG
>MIQB01000117.1 GCA_002890585.1 Tannerella sp. oral taxon 808 | reverse complement strand
AAACTGGCGCGCGGAGCTTTCTGTCGACCGACAGAGATCAAAAACTGGCGCGCGGTGCTTTCTGTTGACCGACAGAGATCAAAAACTGACGCGCGGAGCTTACCGCCAAAACCCTCCCCCTCATACCCCCGAGATGTCTCTCTACATGGCTTATAGAATAAAAAGGGCACCCCTGCATATAGCAGAGATGCTCCTTTCTTGTCCGAGACAGGACGATGCGTTTTCCCTCTTTTCGCTTTTCAGCTTACGAGGATGTTGCTGCGTTCGATGTCTTTGAAATAGTGGTAGGTGCCGACACGGAGTTCATCGCAGGCGGCCTCGTCGCAGACGATGATGCCGTGCGGGTGGAGCTGTAGGGCGGTGATGGTCCACATCTGATTCACGCTGCCCTCCACGGCTTGCTGCAGCGCACGCGCTTTGGCGTGACCGTTGGCGAGGATCACCACCTCACGGGCGTCCATGACGGTGGCCACACCGACGGTGAGCGCCGTCTTGGGCACCTGCGTGACGTCGTTGCCGAAGAAGCGCGAGTTGGCGATGATCGTGTCTGTGGTGAGCGACTTGATGCGGGTGCGCGAACGGAGCGACGAGCCGGGTTCGTTGAAGGCTACATGGCCGTCGGGGCCGATGCCGCCGAGGAAGAGGTCGATGCCGCCGGCCTCACAGATACGCTTCTCGTAGGCGGCGCACTCGGCTTCGAGGTCGGGGGCGTTGCCGTTGAGGATATGGATGTTTCGCGGCTCTACGTCGATGTGATCGAAGAAGTGGCGATGCATGAAGGCGTGGTAACTCTCGGGGTGATCCTCGGGTAGGCCGACGTATTCGTCCATGTTGAAGGTGACTACGTGGCGGAAGGATACTCGGCCTTGCTGACATAGCTCGATGAGCCGTTTGTATGTGCCGATGGGCGACGAGCCGGTGGGCAGACCCAAGACGAAAGGACGTTCGGCCGTGGGTGCGGCGCGATGAATGCGCGAAGCGATGTAGTCCGCCGCCCAGCGTGACATGGCTTCGTAGGTGGGTTGAATGAGTAGGCGCATGATGGAACTAAAATCTAAAAGCTAAAAACGAAAAGTCCTGCCGGCAGGAGAGGAGGCGATATCCTATTTTCGGCAGGGTTTTCTCACTTTTCATTTTTCACTTTTCATTATTCGTTCTGCCATGGCGTGTCCGAGGGCGATGCACTGCTCTTCGGTGCTGATGCCCTGCTTCTGCTCGACGGGTGTGCCAACGACTTCCCACTTCATGGCTTCGGCGTAGGTCGCCAGATGCTTCACTGCGGCGCCGGCCCAGGTGAACGAGCCGAAGTAACCGAAGAGGCGATCCTTCACCTCGCGCAGCTTGATCTCAGAGAGCACCATCTCCACCTCGGGGTAGAGCTGGCCGCTGTAGGTGGGGCAGCCCACGATGAGGCCGCGATAGTTGAAGACGTCGCGCAGGATGTAGGAGCCGTGGCTCTTGCTGACGTTGTGCATGGCGATGTGGCGCACGCCGCCGTCGGAGAGGGCTGTGGCGATGTTTTCGGCCATCTGCTCGGTGTGGCCGTACATGCTGCCGTAGACGAGCGTTACGCCGTCGAGGCCTTCGTAGCGGCTGAGGCGGTCGTAGAGGGAGATCACGCGGCCGCTTTGCTCCGTCCAGACGGGGCCGTGGGTGGAGCAGATGGTGCGGATCTCGAGTGCGGAGAGCTTCTTGAGTGCGCGCTGCACGGGGCTGCCATACTTGCCGACGATGTTGGAGTAATAACGTACCATCTCGCTCCAGTAGCGTTCGGTGTCCATGTCTGTGTCGAGCACGCCGCCGTCCAGGGTGCCGAATGTGCCGAAGGCGTCGGCTGAGAAGAGCACCTTCTCCGTCTCCTCATACGTCATCATGACCTCGGGCCAGTGCACCATCGGGGCCATGTAGAACGAGAGCTTGTGGTGCCCCAAGTCGAGCGTGTCGCCCTCTTTTACCTCGTGCAGTCCGTCGGTGATGCCGTGGTATCCGGCCAGCATGCCGAAGGTTTGTTTGTTACCGATGATCTTCACGTCGGGGTAGAGCTGGCGGAGCAGGTGGATGCTGCCGGCGTGGTCGGGCTCCATGTGGTCGACGACTAAATAGTCCAGCTTGCGACCATCGAGCAGTTTGGCCACGCGCTTGAAGAAGAGGTCGGAATAGCAGATGTCGACTGTATCGACGAGTACAGTCTTGTCGTCGACGATCAAATAAGAGTTGTAGGACACGCCCCCGGGGAGCGGCCACAGGTTTTCAAACAGTGCTTTTTGGCGATCGTTTACGCCTACGTAGTAAATGTCTTTCGCAACAGCTTTCATGATGGATCCTGTTTTTATTGATGATTGATTGTGTATGTGAATGATGAATCAAAGGAAAAGGGGGGATAATGGGGACGCGATGGGGCAAAACGTTTTTGGAAATGCTCTGCGGGATTCCCGCAAAGGCCAAAACGCTCTTTTTCCTCGTTGCGGGATTTCCGCAAAGGCCAAAACGCTCTTTTTCCTCGTTGCGGGATTCCCGCAAAGGCCAAAAAGTGGTTTTTCCTCGTTGCGGGACTCCCGCAGACGCCCAAAAGTGGTTTTTCCTCGTTGCGGGACTCCCGCAGACGCCAAAAAGTGGTTTTTCCTCGTTGCGGGAGTCCCGCAAGCATTTCCAAAAGCGCCGCGGGCACTGTAAGGCCCTCAGAATATGCGTTCAAGACTGGATGGGCTGTTTTCGCGCCCGCCATACGCAGTAAATGCCTAAAAGGATGAACGGGATGCTGAGCAGCTGACCCATATCGAGCGGCAGGGAGGCTTCGAAGTCTTCCTGATAATTCTTTAGAAACTCCACGAAGAAGCGGGCGGTGAAGATGCAGATCATGAAGATGCCGAAGATGAGCCCCTGGCGTTTCCAGGCGTCCCGCTTGAAGTAAAGCCACATGCAGAGCGCGAAGGTCAGGAGGTAGCAGGCGGCCTCGTAGAGCTGTGTCGGGTGCGAGGGTGGGGTGAAGATGGGTGCGGCGCCGTGACGCCAAGCGTAGAGGTTGTCGACGAAGCGGAAACCCCACGGCAGGTCGGTCGGGTGACCGTAGATCTCGTGGTTCATCAGGTTGCCGATGCGGATCAGCGCCGCCACTAACCCGGTGGGGACGACGAGCTTGTCGAACGTCCACAGCATGCTCCGGTGCGAGACGTTGCGCGAGAAGAAATAGATGGCAATGATGATGCCAAGCACGCCGCCGTGGCTGGCTAAGCCGCCCTCCCAGACCTTCAGGATCTCGACGGGGTGGGAGAAGTAATACGACGGGTTGTAGAAGAGGCAATGCCCCAGCCGGGCGCCGATGAGTGTGCCGGCCAGGGTGTAATAAAGGAGCGGATCGAGCCATTTCTTGTCGACGCCTTCGCGCCGAAACATGCGCTCCACGATCTTGTAACCCACGGCGAAACCGATGAGGAACATGAGCGTATACCAGCGGATTTCCTTCGGGCCGATGGAGAAGATGACCGGGTCGGCCGTCCAAGTGATGTCTAAAAGCATAGCGTCGGTCGGGATTTGTTAGACCAATTTCCCGATCCACGCTTCGCGGTCGTTGCCGGGGAGCAGGTCGATCGGCGGGATCTCAATCATTGTATAGGCACCGGGCTGTAGGCGCATCGTGGCGCGGGCGGCGGCCACGAGGATTTGCCCCGTGAGTGCGGGGTTGTTGATCTGCATATCGAAGCTGATACGTTGGTTGTGCGTCATGCCGGAGACGCCCTTGCGGGTGAGGTGGACGCCGTGGCCTACATCCTTCAGCGCGTCAACGGACTCAACGCGGATGACGTGCGTCTCGTCGTGGGCAAAATAGTCGTCGCGGCGGATGGCGTCGGCTACGGTGTCAAAGTCGTATCCATCTGCAATCTCTACGTAGACCATGCGTCGGTGCACACCCGTGCCCATCGGGATGGTCATGCTCAGCGCCGAGCGTACGCCGTCGATGGCCTTCACCGCCACCGTGTGCCCCATGCTCATGCCGGGGCCGAAGTCGGTGTATGTGATGCCCTCGGGCACGATGGCTTGCATGAGTGTGCGCACCACGGAGTCGCTACCCGGATCCCATCCGGCGGCCACGACCGCCACGGCGCTGTGTCGCTTGGCCTCTGCGTCGAGCGTGCGGCGTAGGTCTGTGATTTGTGTATGGATATCGAAACTATCCACCGTGCGAATGCCCTGAGCGAGTGCAGCCTTGGCATAAGTCTCGACCTTGCGCGTGGGGGTAGCCAGTATGGCCACGTCGACGGCGGTGAGCTTCTCTAAATGATCGGTTACGGTGTATGAGCGCAGCGGCTCAGGGATGTCTTGGGGATTGCGGCGTACGATGCCCGCCACTTCAAAGTCGGACGCGGCTTCGAGGGCCTCCAGCGCATAGCGCCCGATATTGCCGTAGCCCACTACGGCTGCTCTGATTTTATTCATATTGGGAGGGGGGGAGGTGTTGCTTGGTAGTCTCGCCGGGAATCGAACCCGAATCAAAAGTTTAGGAAACTTCTATTCTATCCATTGAACTACGAGACCTTATTCAACAGCGGACTGCAGGGGGGGGAGGAGCAGTCCGCTGTGAAGAGTTTTTGGTGTGCCTTGACGCGATACGGAAGTGTTCAGAAATGGATGAAGTGCAAGGCGCAAAGGCTGAGTGGGAAGGGAGTGTACTTTAGTACATGACCGCCCCCGAATGCCGAATGCAACGCAGCAATTCGCCATTTATGACGCTTCCGGTTTAGAGGCGGCTGCCTACCACATCCCAGTCGACGATGTCCCAGACGGCCTTGATGTGATCGGCGCGACGGTTCTGATAGTCGAGGTAGTAGGCGTGTTCCCACACGTCGAGGCCGAAGATGGGCTTGTAGCCTCGGCATACGGGGTTGCCGGCATTGGCTTCCTGCGTGATGACGAGCTTGCCGTTTTGGTCGACGGAGAGGAAGGCCCAGCCCGAACCGAAGAGTGTGGTGGCGGCGTCAGCGAAAGCCTTCTGGAAGGCCTCGAAGCTGCCGAAGTCGCGATTGATGGCCTCGGCGATCTTGCCTGTGGGCACATTGCCCTCCGTCTTGGGCTTGAACTGTAAGAAATAGAGTGTGTGGTTCAGCGTCTGGCCGGCGTTGTTGAAGATGCCGCCTGCGGGCGCCGTCTTGACGATCTCCTCGAGGGACTTTCCGGCGAAGTCGGTGCCTTCGATGAGTTTATTCAGCGTGTTGACGTAGTTCTGGAGGTGTTTACCGTAGTGAAACTCGATCGTCTGTTGGCTGATTACGGGTTCCAACGCGTTGGTTGCGTAGGGGAGTTTGGGCATGTCGAAGCTCATAAGTGTAAAGCTGATAAGTGTGATGATTGATAATGAAATGATTCTCATTCTGTCGTAAAAAATTCGCGGGCAAAGATATAGTCAAGCAGAAATGGTTTGCAAGAATTGGACGTGTACCCGGTGCGGCCTGAAGGGCCGCTGGATGATAGCCCAGGGCAACGTCCTGGGTTCGGACGGTGTAAAAAAAATCCCGCATCCTGCGACCCTCCTCCCGACCTGCCCTCAGCAGGTCGGGAGGAGGGTC
>MIQB01000116.1 GCA_002890585.1 Tannerella sp. oral taxon 808 | reverse complement strand
CCCTGAGGGTTCAGCATCACTTTTTGAAAAGCAGGACTAAACCCTGAGGGTTCAGGGTCACTTTTTGAAAAGCAGGACTGAACCGCCCGCCTGGGAGCCTTCCACTTGCTCTTCCCCAGAATAACCACTGACCTACTATACCTTATATATATGCACCGCATCAAGTCCACCCTCAGAGCAGCCCTCCTGATCGGCGGGATGGCCACGGCCGGCCTCGGCATGGCACAAGAGCAAACCGTGGGCCTCGTGCTCAGCGGCGGCGGAGCCAAAGGCGCCGCACACATAGGCGTCATCAAGGCCTTAGAGGAGAACGAAATCCCCATCGACTACGTGGCCGGCACCTCCATTGGCGCCATCGTCGGCAGTCTCTACGCCATCGGCTACACGCCCGACGAGATGCTCCGGCTCTTCCTCTCCGACGAGTTCGGATACTGGCAGTCGGGCCGCGTGGAGGCTGAATACGTCTACTACTTCAAGCAGCCCGACCCCACGCCAGACTTCATGCACTTCGCCATCGACCTCTCCGATTCGCTCCAGATCAAGACGAGCATCCTGCCGCAAAGCCTCATCAACCCGATCCAAATGAACCAAGCCTTCATGGGGCTTTATGCACCCTCCACGGCCAAGTCAGGGTGGAATTTCGATAACCTCTTCGTGCCTTTCCGCTGCGTCAGCTCCGACATCTATCACAAGAAAGCCGTCGTCTGGCGCAACGGCGACCTGAGCGAGGCCGTTCGCGCCTCCATGACCTTCCCCTTCTTCTTCAAGCCGATATGGAAAGACGGCGTCCCCCTCTTCGACGGCGGCATCTATAACAACTTCCCCGTCGACGTGATGAAGGCCGAGTTTAACCCCGACTTCATCTTTGGCTCCTCCGTGGCCGGCACCCCCAACCCCTCTGGCGACCTCATGAAGCAGCTCGAACCGATGGTGATGCGCGGCACGGAGTACGACATCGCCGAAGAAGACGGCATGATGCTTCAATTCCAATTCCCGGACGTCAATCTCCTCGACTTCCCCCGCGCCAAGGAGCTCATGGACGAGGGCTACCGACGCACACTATCGATGATCGACAGCATCCGGCAGCGCGTCACGCGGCGTGTCCCCCTCGCCGAGGTCAATGCCCGCCGCCGCGCCTATCGCGCCAGTCTGCCCAAGCTCATGTTCAAGAACATCTACGTCACGGGTGTCACCGAATCGCAGCGGCACTACGTCGAGGAGCAGCTGCACCGCGACATCAACGGCGAGTTTTCGATGGAAGAGTTCAAGCGCGCCTATTTCAAGATGCTCTCCGACTCGAAGGTCAAGGAGATCATCCCCCACGCCGTCTACAACCGCAAGCACCACAACTTCGACCTCTACCTCGACGTCCGCATCAGCGAAGAGCTCGGCGTGAGCATCGGAGGCAA
Organism: Tannerella sp. oral taxon 808; assembly: GCA_002890585.1. Classification (GTDB taxonomy): domain Bacteria; phylum Bacteroidota; class Bacteroidia; order Bacteroidales; family Tannerellaceae; genus Tannerella. Next base: position 4,256 of record MIQB01000116.1, on the reverse strand, counting down.
CATCTCCTCCCATCAAGCCAACCAGCTCTACCTCGGCCTGAACTACCGGATCCTCTCCGGCTGCGCCATCGACCTCCGCTCCGACTTCCAAATGGGCAACCTCTTTAGCGGCGTTGCCCTCTCCGGTCGCATCTACCTCCGCACCGCCCTGCCCACCTACTTGCAACTGCAAGGCGTCTACTCCTATCGCAAGTACACGCAGGGCCAATCGCTCTTTTACGAAGACCTCCTGCCCGCCTTCATCAAGCAGCGCGAGCGTTACCTTAAGCTCAAGTTTGGCCTCCCCTTCCCCTCCGCAGCCAAGACCGAGTTCGGCGTCGGCATCGCCCAGCTCAGCGACGATTACTTCCAAAGCAGCGGCGTCACCTTCTCCGATTCCCCCTCCGACAACAGCCGCCACAACCTCTTCGCCAGCTCCTTGCGCATCGAGCGGAATTCACTCAACGCCAAGCAGTATCCCACCGGTGGCAGCCGGCAATACTTAGTCGCGCAATACCTCGCCGGTCGCGAAGTCTACTCCCCTTCCAACGCCCCCCACATCCGTGAGCCATGGCAAAACTGGGTGCAGGTCAAAGGGCAATGGATGAACTACATCCCCCTCAGCCGCCGCTTCCGCTTAGGGTTAATGGGCGAAGCAGTAGTCTCCAACAAGCATTTACTGAGCAATTACACCTCCACCATCCTGCAAGCACCCGCCTTCACCCCCACCCCCCACAGCAAAATCGCCTTCAACGAGAATTTTCGAGCCAACCAATACGTTGCAGCTGGCATCATGCCGATCATCCCCTTGGGTAAATCCCTCCACCTGCGCCTCGAGGGCTACGGCTTCCTCCCCATCCGTCCCATCCGCCGCACCTCCACCCTCGACGATCTCTCCGATGAAAATGTGCGCTATGGCAAACCCTTCGAGACCTTCCGTTACATGGGCGAGGCCGCCTTAGTGCTCAATCTTCCGTTCATCTCCGTCAGCCTCTTCGCCAACGGCTACAGTTACCCGAAGAAAGACTTCAACATCGGCCTGAACATCGGCTTCTTGCTGTTCAATTCAAATTTCACGGAGTGAAAAAAATCAGCGTTTTTATTTGGTCGTTTTGAGATCGGGTTTACATTTGCGGCCGTTAACGACAAGAGAAAGCAATAGGCCCCGTAGCTCAACTGAATAGAGCATCTGACTACGGATCAGAAGGTTACAGGTTTGAATCCTGTCGGGGTCACTTCTCTTTCGGTCTCTAATGGAGAGTAACCTCACTCCCTATTTAATTTCTACAACAAAGACGCCTATCCGAGCACCGCTAAAGCTCGAATAGGCGTCTTTCTTTTTCTCCCGATCGAAGAAAAAAGGCCGGTGGGGAGAGATCAATTCATTTCAGGGTTCTTCGGGTAATTCGTCCACGTGCTGTAAGGATGCCCCAAACGCTCCACAACGTGATTCCAGAACGAATCGTCGCGAGCCAATATCAGGCTGCGGCAGGAGGAATGCCCCACTAACCATGAGTTGCACACGATTTCACTGTCGAGCTGCTCCTTCGTCCAGCCAGAGTAGCCCAAGAAGAATTTTACCTGCTCAATGGCGGCATTGTCGCTCCGGAGATAACGCTTGAGCACCTCAAAGTCGCCATCGAAGTAGAGATTTTCACCGATCTCCACGCTGCCAGGGATGGTTTTGCCCAAGGAATGGATGAAGAAGAGGTGGTTGGGGCTTATGGGGCCGCCCAAATAGATGGGGATCACGGGGCGCCCTTTGAGTTCAGGGAAGAAATCATTTACGATCAGGTTAGTCTGCTTGTTTACTACAAAGCCCATGGATCCCTCTCCGCCGTGTTCGATCAACAGCACAACGGCGCGTTGGAAATACGCGTCCTGCAAGAAGGGCTCGGAGATCAATATTTTACCCCGCTCTGGCTCGAGATCGTTGTGCTTGACTTGGAATATGTCTTTGTATGATATCATGGAATATTCGTCTTTCTATTGGTTTAGGCCGACAATGTAGTGTGCATATTCTGTAAAATCCAAGCGAGAAACGAACTTTTCTCGTAAAAAGTTCAAACGGGCGACATTTCATTGGCTGAAACATCGCTTGTGGGGGGAGGCAGAAAAGTGCTTTTCCATATCCAGCAGCGACCGCTTGATGTCAATACCTCCGGCATAGCCCACCAACGCACCATCGGAGCCGATCACACGGTGGCAGGGGGTGATGATGGAGATGGGATTACGGTTGTTGGCCATGCCAACGGCGCGGAATGCTTGGGGACTGCCTACGGCTGCGGCCAGTTGCTTGTAGGAGCGTGTCGCGCCGTAAGGGATCTGGCGGAGAGCAGCCCAGACACGGAGCTGGAAGGGGGTGCCGCGCTCGTCAAGGGGGAGGGTGAAGTGGCGACGGTGCCCGGTGAAGTATTCGGTGAGTTGCGCGGCAGCTTGTCGCAGCAGGGGTGTCTCTTGCGCGATGGCGTCGGGCGGAAGGTGGGGCGCGTTGCCCGTTATGAAGTCGACCATGGAGATGCCGCTGCCACTGTCGATGATGAGCAGGGGGCGAAGGGGTGTGGGATGGATGAGGTAATGGTTCATAAGTAGTAGTGGAAGGTGATGCGAAAAGGCTTTCAGGGAAAGTGCAGGATGAAGGTGGTCTGGCCATCGGGTGCGGGGGGACTGAGGGCGATGGAGCCACCAGAGAGGCGCATGATCTGGCGCGCGACGGAGAGGCCGATGCCGGAGCCGCTCGGCTTGGTGGTGAAGAAGGGTGTGAAGATGTGTTCGGCTACGTCGGGGGGGATGGGCGCACCGTTGTCGGTGATGGTGATCTCCACAGACTCGTCGGGCAGGCAGCTGGCTGTGATGTGGATGTGGCCGTCGGGACGGGTGGGGCCAATGGCTTGGACGGCGTTCTTGAGCAGGTTGAGGACAACTTGGCTGATCAGGTTTTCGTCAGCATAAAGGATGAGGTCGTCGGGGCGAATGTCGATGTCGGCGGTGATGGACGGGGAGCCGGTGGTGGGCGCAGGGAGGGCGAGGCGGAGCATGCGCTCGAGAAAGCGACGGACGTAGAAGAGGGTCGGCTGAGGGGAGGGTATACGGGTTAGGCGGCGGTAGGATTCGACGAAGGACATAAGCCCTTTGCCCGTCTCGCTGATCGTCTCGAGGCCGGCGCAGAGCTCGGCGTGGGTCGGGCCAAAGCGTTGACGGAGGGTGTCGCTGACGGAGGTGATGGGCGTGACGGCGTTCATGATCTCGTGCGTAAGGATGCGCGTGAGGCGTACCCAGGTCTCCACTTCGGTGTCTTCCATCTCGCTGCGGATGTCGTTGATGGCGGCTAAGAGGGCATGGCGGCCGCGCAGGATGGTCTCGGAGACGTGAATGGAGAGGCGGATGTTGCCGCGCTCGTTGTTGAAGGCGATGTCGCAGCGCTCGCCAGCATGGAGGTTAGCGAAGCAGTCGGCCAAGCGCCGATCGATGCGCTCGAGCTGCCGAACGTGGGTGAAGAGGGGCAGGCCAAGCAGCCGGAGGGCTTCGTCGTTGCACTGGAGGACGAACCCCTTGGCATCGACGACGACGATGCCCGTGCCGGCGGCGCTGAGGATGGCTTCGTAATAGCGTTCGCGCTCCACGGCGTCGGCTTTGGCCTGGAGGAGGATGCTGAGCATGCGATTGAGCAACTCGTTGAGGAGGGTGTCGTCGGCTGGTTGGTGGCGGGTGGCGAAGTGGAAGGCGAGATCGTCGTTGTCGACGGCGTCGAACATGAAGGCGACCTTGCGGAGGTTGTGCCTGTAGAGGGCGAGGACCCGCACAGCGGCGATGAGGCATGCGATGGCCCCGAAGGCACCGACAAACCACTGTCGGCTGGCCAGCAGTGCACCGGTGGCGGCCGTCAGAGTGATGAGGATGGCGAGGCGGAAAGCGAGGTTGTCGGATAGGCGACGGTTCATATATATAATAGGTATAGGTATAGGGATAGGAAGCACGCAAAAATAGCGCTGTGCGGAAGGGGCGACTCTGCGAAGGGGGCGCGCAAGGCAACTGCATCAAATCAAAAACACTCGTCCGGGAGCTTTCCGCCAATTGGCGACGATTAAAAACACTCGTACTTGGGCTTACCGCCAATTGGCGACGATTAAAAACACCAGTACTTGGGCTTACCGCCAAGTGGCGATGATTAAAAACACCTGTACTTGGGCTTACCGCCAAGTGGCGGAGATCAAAAACACTCGTACTTGGGCTTACCGCCAAGTGGCGGAGATCAAAAACACCAGTACTTGGGCTTA
>MIQB01000115.1 GCA_002890585.1 Tannerella sp. oral taxon 808 | reverse complement strand
TGTTTGTAGAGCTCACGAATACTGGCTTCGTGTGCCAGTGCATAATCTTGCATGGTGTACCAAGAGTCATGTTTAGAGATACTGGCACAGAATGCGATCAGAAGTAAGATGGGCAAGGGATAACGTTTGTTCTTGTTGTTACGGCGGTCATCAATCAAGGTGAGACTCCGGATAAGACTGGGCAGTTCCATTATTGTCATGTATAGTTTGATGGGACGAAGCTAAACGGAATCCCTGACCTCAAAAAGCGATTATGCGTCAGCCCTGAGCAGGGACGGGAGATCTCCCGGTCTGCACTCAAAGGGTTAGAGCAACGTAAACGATGGGAATGGGAAGATGTGCAGGCCGACCTGTTCGACGTGAACATGCAGGCACTCAATCTGTCGCAGAACCAAGAAGCCGGGGGCATCTTTATCAATGAGCTGAAGAATATTCTTGTGACGGCATTGGCGGCCGCGGCTGTGATCAATGGCAGCCTAACGCTGGGCATGATGCTATCTATCCAATACATCATCGGACAACTGAACAGCCCCGTCGAGCAGTTGATGAATTTCATCTACCAATGGCAGGACGTCAGCATTAGCCTCGATCGTATGAATGAGATTCACACGCAGCAGAACGAAGAAGATGCAGACCGTCACGTCAAAGCGTTGCCTGAGAACAACACAAACATCCATATCCATGACTTGTGCTTCAAATATGACGGTGCCCGACCGGATTATGTTCTTGAAGACATTGATTTGTACATCCCCCAAGGAAAGGTGACGGCCATCGTGGGTGCCAGTGGGAGTGGTAAGACGACGCTGGTGAAACTGCTGCTGGGCTTCTATAAGCCCAATGAAGGTGAGATTCGCATTGGTGATGAAGACCTTTTGAAATTTAACCTCTCATGGTGGCGCACACAGTGCGGAGCGGTGATGCAAGAAGGATATTTGTTTTCGGATACGATCGCACGAAACATTGCCATATCGGACGACGAAATCGACCTTAACCGCCTGCGCCAAGCGGCTCGGGTGGCAAACATTGCCGAGTATGTAGAGAAGTTGCCACTCGGTTATAACACGAAGATCGGGCAAGACGGGCAGGGCGTCAGTCAGGGACAGCGGCAACGCATATTGATTGCCCGTGTCGTGTATAAGAACCCCCAATTCATTTTTTTGGACGAAGCCACCAATTCTCTTGATGCAAACAACGAGCGAGCGATCGTGGAAAATCTGTCGGCCTTTTATAAAGGGAAGACGGTCATCGTGGTGGCGCACCGCCTGAGTACCGTCAAGCATGCCGATCAGATCGTGGTATTGGACGGCGGAAAGATTGCCGAAACAGGTACGCATGCCGAGCTGACAGCCCGACACGGCAAGTACTACGAATTAGTCAAGAACCAATTGGAACTGGGAGGATAATGTAGACGATGAAAGAAGAAAGACCCATTGAACTGCGGAGCGAGAAAGTCCGCAACATCATCGGGCGCATGCCGTCGGCGTTGATCCGTTATGGGACGATGATCATCGGAGCCGCATTGCTGATGCTTTGCGTCGTTTCGGCCTTTATCCCCTACCGGGAAACGGTGCCCGTAACCATAACCATCAAGCAAACTGACAGCGGGCTGCAAGGTCTCGCCCTTGTGCCGAAGGATCGGTTCCCGCTGGTTCATTCGGGGAGCAAGGTGACCATAGACGACCCGCTGGCGGGCTTTATCGAAGCAACCGTCAGCGAAACCTCAAGAGAGCCGGCATCAGCCGATGGTCGGCAAAGGGAAGTCACGATCCGATTTACTTCTGCCGAACGGCTGCATTCTGGCGACGTGATGGATGGCCGGATCATCCTGTCCGACGTCCCTGTCTTGCAGCGTTTTTTGCAATCGGTGGGGATAGGGCGCTAAGAAAGATCTCCTTTTCTCCTCCCGCCTTTTCCCGCCTTCTCCCCCCCAAGCCATACAGAGTCATTCCACATAGCCATCCCGGATCGGGGTGGCTATTTTCGTATCTGTTTCATCTTAAAATCAGATACTACTATGGAAGACAATTCGGATCGCTATGTCCTTGTGCTGGAGGATCGGAGCGAGACTAAATCGCCGGCTGATCCCGGCCGCCTGTCCGTCATTTCGGGGCAGGACGAGAAGGGGAAGATCAAAACCGTAGAACCAACTGAGGAGAATCGGGCGGCTTTCTTGGTGTTTAAGAAGAACGATGGACTGCTGAAAAACTTCATGACGAACCTCCGTCGACAGTTCAATGACCCGACGCATTTCGGCGTTTATCGGATCGTAGCCGATCGAGTGGGTGAGTCGGTGGAGACGCTGAAGAGCATGCTCGCCGCGTGTGATGTGCCTCAAAACAAGGCCGCATTAGACAGCATCCGCATTAACCCGGACGAGTCTCCGGCGCAAAAACTGTCCGCCATCGACCCGGAAAAGGTGGATTGGAAGGAGCTGGAGCGCCTCGGCGTGAGCCGGGAGAAGCTCGAGGCGAGCGGGAACTTAGATCGACTGCTAAATTGGCAGAAAACGGGACTTGTTAGCCTCGCTGTACCCTTCGGAGACACTACGATTTACACCGAGGCACGGCTGGCTCTCCGCACAGGGGAAGACGGTCGACTTGGCCTCAATATCCATACGTTGCGACGTGAACCGCAGCTCGATTTCCCCTACATGAGGCACACGTTTTCGCCCGAAGAGAAGGAGCAACTCCTCACCCGGGGCAACCTCGGACGAACTGTCGAATTGTCACCTAAGAAGGGCGAGCCGTTTCGCGCCTACGTGTCTGTCGACCGGCTGACGAATGAGCTCGTCGCCCTGCGCGCCGACCGCATCGCCATCCCGCACGAAATCAAGGGAGTCCGGCTCTCCGAGGAGCAGCACAGGGCGCTCACCGAGGGACGCCCCGTGCAGGTGAAGGGCATGCTTTCGCGTCACGGCAAACCGTTCGACGCCACGCTGCAGGTAAACGCTGAAAAGCGAGGCATCGAATTCATTTTCAAGGACTCCCTATCGAACAAAGAGCGCCTGAAATCGTCTGCCAAAGAGGCTCCAGCCGTTCGGCAGATCGAAAACAAACCACAGAAACGGGGGATCGGCAGGTAGCTACTCGTTTTTTGAGGCATCAAAGCATATCGCAGACAATTCGTGGGGCTATTTGAACCTTAGACAGCAACCGAAGACTTTATTAGTTGCTGCCACCTGCTCGTTATAGCAACTCTTTATTTTAAGTGTTGCTGTTGCCTACTCGTTATAGCAACTCTTTATTTTAAGTGTTGCTGTCACCTGCACGTTATAGCAACTCTTTATTTTAAGTGTTGCTGTAACTTACTCGTTATAGCAACTCTTTATTTTAAGTGTTGCTTTCATCTACCTAACGTAGCAACAATCAATCTTATTAGTTGCTCTATATTCCTTGTGGTAATAACTAAGATACTTATTAGTTATTATTCAATCCCCCCCCCTCCTTAAAATCATGCCATACCACAAAAAAGAGGCTTTGCAAGCAAATCTCGAGGCCGTTCGCACCCTGCTTGCCTTAGAAAACACGCGCCGCGCGCCGTCGGAAAGCGATCGGGCGACACTGCGGCGATACAACGGCTTTGGCGGCCTCAAATGCGTGCTCCTTCCGACGGCGGATCCGGCGGACATCGACCGCTGGCCACGAGACGAACGCAACTTGTTTCCGCTGGTTCGCGAACTGCGCGAAATCATCAACCAAGGCGCCTCGGGGAGCGATGCCACACGCCTTTGGAACAGCATCAAAAGCAGCGTCCTCACTTCGTTTTACACCGACGAGCGCATCGTCGGCGCCATCGCCGCGGGGCTTGGGATGAGCGGTTTACCCCTCCGCCGAATGCTCGACCCGTCGGCGGGGATGGGTGTCTTTTCCCGCGCGCTGGCGGACGAACAAACGGACGTCGTCTCATTTGAAAAAGACCTCGTGACGGGGCGTATCTTGCGACTCCTCACGGCTGACAACCCGCGGCAAACTGTCCGCATCGAGGGTTTCGAAGAGATCGAGGCACGCGAGGCTGGGCGGTTCGATCTCGTGGCGAGTAACATCCCCTTCGGAAATTTTGTCATCTACGATCGGGCGTACAGCAAGGGTAAAGACGCTGCGAAGCGGGAGGCCACGCGCGCCATCCACAATTACTTTTTCGTCAAGGGGCTTGACTGCCTTCGCGAGGGCGGGTTGCTGGCCTTCATCACCTCCCGCGGCATGGCCGACAGCCCGTCGAATGCCCCTATCCGCGAGTACTTGATGGAGCATAGTAGGCTCGTCTCCGCACTCCGTCTGCCCGACAGGATGTTCTCAGAAAATGCAGGCACGGAGGTCGGTAGCGATCTCCTTATCCTTCAAAAGGAGACCGGAAAGGGGGTGCAAAACGAGTGGGAGCAGCTCTTTACGCAAAGCGTTTCCATCGAATCGGGCAGAGAATCATTCACGGAAAACGCCCTGTTTGCCGAAGGCAATCACGCCATATCTACAGCGTATTCCATCGGCACAGACGCTTATGGAAAGCCTGCACCGATCTATATCCATGAAGGCGGGATCGAAGGCATCGCCCGCGACTTGGAAACGCGGATCTCTGCCGATATGGCAGCCCGTTTTGATCGGAAAATCTACCGGAGCGGGCTGCCAGAGGAGGCCGTAATAAAAGAAGCAACGCCCGCCCCCGAGGGCGTACCTGTTTTGACGTTGCATAGGCAAGCGCAGAGCCTATTTATTAATGAAGCGTACGCAGATTGGCAGCGGGACGTAGCTCGGGTCAACCGGGAGATTGAGATGTCCCCAACGGCAAAGTCGACTTGCGCCGCAGCCGGCGCGCCGTACGAGAAAATCGGCCGCAACAGACAAGCATCAGCTATCGTTTCTCGACCTGCTGAGCGATACCGAGAAGCCCCCGCCTGCACCCGTCCCTGAAGTCCGACGAACGTTCGACGTCAGCCCGCGCCCTTTCCTTTCACAGCCCGACTCCCATCTGCGCGATGGCTCCATCGTCGTACAAGGCGGGCAGATCGGCTATCTCTCTAACCTCCATCTCAGCCCGACGTTCCACCCGATGGATCTGCCGCTTTCGCGCATCGCGCGCCTCAAGGCGTACGTCGAGATCCGCGAGAGCTACCATCGGCTCTACGATTATGAGGCGAACAATCACCTGGCGGACCCGGAGGAGCGTGAGAAGCTGAATCGGCTGTACGATGATTTCGTCCGGCGTTGGGGACATCTCAATCTCAAGGCAAACGCCGACCTCCTGAAGATGGATGCCACGGGTGCCGAGATGCTGTTCTTGGAACGAAGTGAGGGGGGACGATACATCAAGGCCGACATCTTTGATCACCCGACGGCCTTCGCCCTGACTGAGTCTGTCGCGGCCGATCCGTCAGAGGCGCTTTGCGCATCGCTCAACAAATTCGGCACGGTGGAGTTGTCCTACATGACCTCCCTGCTGCCCGACATGGAGGAGAGCGACATCCTCGCCGCACTCGAGGGGCGCATCTTCTTCAATCCGCTTGAGGACGCCTACGAGATAGCGGATCGGTTCATCTCGGGCAATGTGATCGAGAAGGCCGAACGGATCGACGCGTGGTTGCTCGATCACCCGGGGCACGAGGCGGCAGCGCAGAGTCTCGCGGCACTCCGTGCGGCCACCCCGACACCCATCCCCTTTGCCGACTTGGACTTCAATCTCGGTGAGCGCTGGATCCCGGCTA
>MIQB01000114.1 GCA_002890585.1 Tannerella sp. oral taxon 808 | reverse complement strand
GGCTGGCAATCCGTAGAGCAGCACGACGAGGGTGAGCAGGGTGATGAATATGTATTTGAGAGTTTTGATAGACGTGGTAGGGGCAGACCTATATGTCTGCCCGAGATGGGTTTCTGGCGGGCCAAAAGTAAGGCCACGGTTTACGTGGTCAAAAGCGCATCGCCGGCGGGGTGATGGCCAATGATTGGAAGGACGGTGCCATTCTGCCGTCAGGCCTTGAGAAAGTGTTTCGAATACACTCCACAGGTGTGCGGTGTTGGAACTACGTTCCAGTGCTTTGTGGGTGATGCAACGCAAACTTTGTGAGCGACGCAACACCTCGATCATGTACCCTCCTCGTAGGAGACGTATGCAAAGGGGTGTATGCGATTCGCCCTTACAAAATCATGGAAGACCCTCTTCCAACAGGTGCAGCAACACCCAAATCCCCGACACAGCCCTTATCGAGCTATGCCGGGGATTCTTCTTTTGAGGTTATGCGGGTAGGGGAGAAAAATCTTTCACCCCTACGAGCATCGCGCGGATTGTTACTTCACAAACACCTTATGCACCGATCCGTCCTTCAAGGTGATCACATAAGCGCCGCGGCGCATCGGGATCGACGTGTCGCCCTCGGGCAGGTCGATCTTGCGGACGAGCTGGCCGGCTACGGAGTAGATGCTGGCGATGTCGGCGCGGGTGACGCGGATGTAGATCATCTCACCGTGCGACCAGACAGCCGTTCCGGCCAAGAGCTCGTTCGAGACGTAGTCCGGGCCAAACGTCAGGGTGATCTCTTCCTGCACGTTGGAGATGAGGTACTCGTATTCGCCGTTCGTGTTCTTCACGCCGGCCAGCACTTCATATGGCTCCTCCTTCGGCGTGGGCACGGGCGAGATCTTCTGCGTCGGCTTGTCGCCCGTCTTCTTCTGCTCGCGGTTCTTGCGGTTGGTGCGGACTACGAGCGGACGAGGTGTCGAGTAAACAGCTTTGAAACGGAAGGCGCTGTTGGCCGTTACGGGCCAGATGCCCTTGCCCGGGGTCGTGGTTACGCCCGGTGTCTCGGGCATCGTCACGGTGTGAACCGGAGCGGGGGTGACGTTTTCGCCGATGCAGACGTAGACGACGCCCGTGTAGGAGACAACAAGGTTCAGCGGCACTTCTTCGCCGTCGATCATGACGCTGCGGGGCGTGAGCTTCAGGTTGTTCAGGCTGTTAGGCGATACCGACTTGTAGTAGATGATCGGGTAGCAGCGCTTCTCCATCTTTTCGCACGGGCGGATCTCGATGTTGATGTCCACCGAGCCATAGGTGGTGAGGCGGTCTACGTCGACGGCGTCGCTGTATTCGCCGTTGAGGCCGAGCGTGGTGCCGACGGAGAAGTGGAGCTGTGCGCCGGCGTCTAAGCGGAGATCCTTCGTGGTGAGCGTACCGGCCTGCTGCTCGTAGCACTGGCCATGCATGCGCAGCGAGGTGAAGCCCGCGTTCAGGTGCCCCCCATTCTCCACGTGCACATCGGAGTAGATGATGCCAAAGCCGCCGAGGGTGGTGCTGGTGGTCACGTCGATGGCCGGGTCATGGATCCAGAGCTCGCTGGTGGGATTGCCACAGGCGCCGATGGGCTCGGTGTGCAGGTGACGTGTGTAGAGGCCGGCGTAGTCCTTCGAACCCGTTTGGCGCTCTGAGATCAGCTCAAGGTGCCCCTCGCGTTCGTGCTTCTTGTCGGTAAAGAGCTCCACTTGGTGGCGGAACTTGAGTGTGTCGACAAGGAAGCGGGCATCGAGTATCTCACCGCCCTTCACGTGGTCGAACGAGTCAGAGCCGAAGGTGAGGATCGTGTGATCGATTACCAAGGTTGGCTGACGCTTGAAGCGCCACAAGTCGTTGGTGTGGGGGCCGAAGAGCACGAGTGTCGTATCCATCGGTATCTCGTCCGGGCCATAGATCTTGCCCTTGTAATGGTTCACGCACTTGTTGCATTCCACGATCTTACCGTTTTCATCCTCGTAAGCATACTCCATGACGGGCGGAGTATTGCGGTTGTAGCCGAGCTTGATGATGGGCAGATCGTTGGGCAAGCCGCTCCAGGTGGAGATGTGTACGTTATCGCCAAGGACGATCATCTTATCGTGGCAGATGAGCGAGTCCGCCTTGAAGGTGATACTCCCGTTCGGGCCTGCATTGGTCTTCGTGTCGAGTTTCAATACGCCGAACGTTTCGATGACGGGTGCCTCAAGCAGCACGCGCTGATTCTCGGCTTGGATGAGGGCATCGGAGTGGAAGGTCATGCGGACCGTGTTGTGCAGGAAGGCAAAGCCGCGCCCCTCGCTGTCGCAGTCTGTGGGGGTACACGGTGTGGGGCATTCGGGCACCTCAGTCAGGATGTTCGTTGTCCAGTTCGCTTTGTTGCCTTGCGCCTTCATAAAGAGGCCGTAGCCCGTGACGTTCTCGCCGTGCAGCGTACCTGTACCCGGTACGGCGCCCATGCCCGAACCGTTACCGCCTTTATAGACGAATTTCTTGTAGACATCGATCATATCTGACGCCACGGCCGCAAAGCCTCCCGAAGGGATGGGGTTCGCACCGCCATTGAAGTCGAGTATGAAGTCCTTCGCTTGATTCTCTTCCGAGTTCAAATCGCAGTGATACTTCCCTCCGCATTCGCCATAATCAAAATCAGCCATAGGGCTATGATAGTGCTGAACCCTATAGCCTGCTCCGACTCTCAGGGGGCGTCCGTTGGCATCTTCTTTATAGGGCGCGCTAAGGAAGGGATCGTTGCGTGTGCCCTGATTGGCCAAGCCGCCGTAATTCAGCTTGATGTTGTTGTCGGCGCCGATAAAGACGCTACCGCCACCACCTGCACCGGCCACGTATCGGAAGTCTTGTAGGTAGACATTGTTGCGCTCCTCACGGCATCCGCAGACGGGAATTTTCGCCAAGTCCCCGAGGTTCTCTAATTGGGCTAAGAAGAGCATGTTCCCTCTCAATGTGTCTATAATGAAAGGAGAGCGCAGGTCGATATCGCCCTCGCGAGTGCGGAAGATGATATTGCCCTTAGTATGCAGCTTAAAGTCACTGTTGTAGGACTTGAAATCACCTCCGGTATTGATGATGATGTTGCCCCGCTTTCCGGCGTCTAAGGTCAGGTCGCTGTTCGATGGGCGATAGACAAATGTTTGCCGTATAAGTGGGAAAACCCCTTTTTCAATCAGGGTGGAATAGCTCGGCGCATCGGCCAGCTTACCGGCATATTGATCCCATCCTTTTTGCGTTTCCCAGCCGCAGCGCCCAAGGCCACCGATAATGCCTGAATGCTCATAGCGCACCATGGCTTCTTCGCCCCGGTTGTGCAGTAAGGGCTCCTTCTGCGCGCCGTCGTAGTTCTGCCCGCAGATATACTCGTTAGAGAAGGGAATATTCATATTCAAGGCATACTGCCCTGTGCTGGCATCAGGATCCTCTTGGCCCTCTCCTTTGAAACACCAAGTTCCGATTCGAGAGAAATAAATATTTCCGCCGTCCATTCGGCGCCCGCGGTCCACATTGTCGTCCCAACCGGCTTGAATGTTCAATGTGCCATGAGCATACGTGGTATCTGTCCATATGATTCGAAGCAAGCGCCCCCCAACTCTATCACCATCATTGTATGATCGATAGCGAAAAAATTCATTCGTGCTAGGTGTTCCAACGCCATATCCTAAGTAGACATCGCCTTTGCGCGCATAGATCGTTGAATTTTCTCCCACTTTACTTCCACCGAGGCCTAAACTTAATCCGAATCCATTGTTTGTCCGGATGTTATGGGCGGCACGGATATTCACTTCGCCCATAGAGTTGGCGGAATGGGCGTTTAGCAGTGAATCATCACGGCCTCCAGCCCCAAGTTCGCCACGAAAGGTGCCGTTGAAGTAGACATTTCCGCGCTTGCTGTTGCGGTCATGCTCGCCGGAGTTGTCTAAATCTTGGTTTTCGCAGCTGCTGAAGTCGCCATAAGAACCGCCCGTACGATCTTCAGCCCAAATCGTCAACCAGCCTCGGCCCCAATGCTTATTCTAAGTATTCGGATCATCGCTGAGCCTTGCATACTTTTTATAAAGGAAATCTCCCAGTATCGACACATTGCCTCCATCGGATAGGATCGAGAGGTCATTATCTAATTGGGGGTAAAAGCTCACATCGTCATATAGTTTTATATCACTAAGCGCCTGAATACGTATCGCACCGGTATCTGGGGGGAAGTTTTCGAATGCAGACTTAATAGCATCCAAAGCTTTACTGTACAAATTCAGCTTGGCTTGGCAAGGCTTGATAGGCACCGAGCCACCCTTGCTCACGCCAAAATTGGCGATATAGAGTGGCTGCCCACCATTTAGAGAAAACTCCGGAGCCTTGTCGTCGCCATTATGGCCACCTAAATTCATCGTGAAGCTCTCGTCCACTCCGCAGCCATCGAAGTTCTTCAGCATACCGCCGGAGAAGATGTGCATATGTTCGGTGCCCTTTGTCTTCTCTCCGACTTCAATCACACCCGGGTGGTCGGCGGCTTTGTTCGGCAGGTGGGTTGTCCATTCGGCATTGCCTGACGTAAAAAGGTAGTCTCCATTTACACCGATCACACTGGCTTCCGTGTTCGTCTTCAGGGCTGGCAGATTCACTACACCAGTATTGAACGCGCCTAACGAGGGCGGGGCGAACCGGAATCCGCCCGCATCCACAAACACATTCCCGGCCGAGCTCGGATAGGAGAAGATGGAGTCTGTACCGACGGGAAGATTGGCTTGCGTGTAGTAATAGTCAGCTGAAGCGGTGGTGTCGTGCGCCATGTTCATCTTGTCAATGTTACCAGCTACGCGCAGGGTGTAGCGGCCATTGTTTGGCAGCACTACTACGGCGTCGGTCTCATCGTTCAGCGCGGCGGCGGTATTTTTCGAAGCCGCAGTGGTGGTGGAGTCCTTCACATTGCCCAAGACGCAGACCTCTGCCCCGCGTACAAGCCGCAACGCGGCGTCGAGGTTGTGGAGGCCGAGGTGAGGGACTGTATCCCACGAGAACGATTTGTGACTGACCTTATAATAGGTGGCAGTTATATTGGGAGAATTACCAATACAATCTGGGCCGCATCCGTCTGAATCTCTACCCGCATATTTTAAGGTATGGGTTTGATAATACCAATGCAGGTCTCCGACGCGGAAAAAATTCAACGTCGTCGATCCATAAACATTAATGGTAGTGGGCCTTTTGTAGTCGGTTAATAAGGGGCTACCACCACTCATAGGTGGGTTACCTCTGGTGAGGTAGGTAGCTTCACTCACAACAGCAGCGGAACCATCGGTTTGTACCAAAGACACCCCATCATCCTGTCCGGAGCCATCCCGGGTGGTCGTGTAGGGCGTAATCGCGTCGTCATGGCTGTAGGTGTAATTATCTGCTATATTACATGGAAAGGCGGGATGGTTGGTGCTTGTGTCGGTCCGAATAATAGACCAATGGGTTGAGGCTACATCTTTCCAATTAGTCCCCGGGCAAGAGCTGAGCCCATTCATAGTGGCTTTCCATACAGTCGTGTAGTCATTATAATGCCCTCTTGCATTGTAGGAGTGGATCACAATGTTTGCGCCGCCGGTTACGGCGTTCGGCTGCCCATTGGCGTAGATGCCGACGGGACCTGCAGCTCCGGTCAAGCGGGTGCTTTCACCAGCGCCGTAGACGTGAGCCACGTTGTTCGGGTCTACATGCTGCAGCGGCTGTGCTGAGGCTCTTCCGCCGCTGCCGCCCCAGAGGAGGAGTGCGGCGATGGCGGTGGCCAAGGTCATTAAGTACTG
>MIQB01000113.1 GCA_002890585.1 Tannerella sp. oral taxon 808 | reverse complement strand
TATCGAGTGGGAAAGATGTGGGTGCTGACGCGGAGATGTTGTGCGATGGTCTTTTAGTAGCACCTCTTAAGCTTGCTTAGTGACACCTCTTAAGCCTACTTAAGAGCATCTCTTAAGCCTGCGTTGTGTCACCCACAAAGCCTGCGTTGTGTCACTCACAAAGCCTGCTTTGCGTCACTCGCAACGCCTGCGTTGTCTGTGAGCCGTTGGGTAAGGTGCTTCCCCCGGTGCAGGTAAGGTGCTTCCCCCAGTGCGGGTAAGGTGCTTCCCCGCATGCAGGTAAGGTGCTTCCCCCGAGGCGGGTAAGGTGCTTCCCCGCATGCAGGTAAGGTGCTTCCCCCGGTGCGGGGAGGGTGTTTCCCCCGAGGCGGGGAAATGGATTTCTTCATGTCGAACTCACGTTAATTACTTCTGACAAACTTCTAACGACCTTCTTATGATAGACAACAATCACAACGCACTGATCGCCATCACAGCGGCCGGTGACGACATCAGCCTGCTCCCACAGATGGCCAACCGCCACGGACTTATCGCCGGCGCCACCGGCACGGGCAAGACGTGCACGCTGCAAAACATGGCCGAGACATTCAGCCGCATGGGCATCCCCGTATTTGCTACCGACATCAAAGGCGACCTCTCCGGCGTGGCCTGCGCCGGCGGCGGAAACGCTGCCTTGCAGCGCAGCATAGACGCCCATCACCTCGCCGAACGTGGCTTCGCATACGCCGCATCGCCCGTCTGCCTCTGGGACATCTTCGGCGAAAACGGCCACCCGCTACGCACCACCATCTCCGAGATGGGGCCGCTGCTGCTCAGCCGACTGCTCGACCTGAACGACACCCAAAGCAACGTCCTCACCCTCGCCTTCCGCATCGCCGACGACGAGCAGCTGCTACTCTTTGACCTCAAAGACCTCCGCAAAATGCTCGAACACATCGGCCAAGAGCGCGCCCGATACACCCTCGCCTACGGCAACATCTCCGCCGCCACCATCGGCGCCATACAGCGCGGGCTGCTTGCCCTCGAAGACCAAGGCGCCGACCGCTTCTTCGGCGAACCCGCCTTCGACATCCTCGACTTCATGAACCAGCGCGACGGCCGCGGCGTCATCAACCTCCTCGACGCCACCCGCCTCATGCGCTCACCGAAGCTCTACACCACCTTCCTCCTCTACCTCCTCTCCGAGCTCTTCGAGCGCCTCCCCGAAGTGGGCGACCTCGATCGGCCCCGCCTCGTCTTCTTCTTCGACGAGGCCCATCTGCTATTCAACGGCATCCCCCGCGCATTGCTCGAGAAGGTGGAGCAAGTCGTCCGCCTCATCCGCTCCAAAGGCGTCGGCGTGTATTTCTGCACACAAAACCCGCTCGACATCCCCGACATCGTCCTCGGTCAGCTTGGCAACCGCGTGCAGCACGCCCTCCGCGCCTTCACCCCCCGCGATCAAAAAGCCGTCGCCACCGCCGCCGACACCTTCCGGCCCAACCCCGCCTTCGACGCCCGCACCGTCATCACCGAACTGGCCGTCGGCGAAGCCCTCGTCTCCTTCCTCGATGCCCGCGGCGCCCCCAATATCGTGCAGCGCGCCGCCATCATCCCCCCCGAAGGCCGCGCCGGCGCCCTCACCGCAGACGAGCGCCGCCACCTCATCCAGGCCTCCCCCTTCTTCGGCAAATACGACCAAGCCGTCGATCGCGAATCGGCCTTCGAGCTCCTCACCGCCCGCATGAACCAGGCCCAGCAAGACCGCGACACCGCCCTCCGCGAAAAGGAAGAACTCCGCCAGCAAAAGGAACAAGAACGCCGCGACCGTGCCGACCGCCAAGAGCGTGAGCGCCAAGAACGTCAAGAGAAACGTCGAAAAGACAGCACCCTCGCCGGTAGCCTCACCAAGATGGCCAGCACCAAAGCCAAACGCGAAGTCGTTAATGCCATCTTCAAGTTCGGCCGCGGCCTGCTCGGCTCGTTGCTGAAATGATTGGCTGAGAAAATGGGGGCTCTTTCAATAAAGCCTCAATGTCATAGCCCCCACATGCCCACACATTTGAAAAATCCCCGTCGATTCGATCGACGAACCCTGCCGCCCCCATTGATACACATCATTCTGCTCCTTCTCAATTCTGAAAAAAAATACTTTTGTGCTCGTGTTACGGATACCTCTACATATCGAACGTGTACTCCTTCTTAACGACTGCGTGATCATTCCCGGTTTCGGAGGTTTCCTCCTCCGCCGGCATGCAGCCGTACACAACCCCCGGCAGTGCGCCTTCCGTCCCGCACGAAAAGAAATCGTTTTCAATCCCACCCTCACCTACGACGATGGCCTGCTGGCCGAATCGTACATGGAGCATTACGGCATGGACTTCAACGAGGCGCAGCAAGCCATTCGGCACGACATCAGCGCCCTGCAAGCCACCCTCGCAGACGACGGTCGCCTCACACTGGAAGGCATCGGAGCATTTCGCCGCACAGACGACGGAGCGCTCCTTTTCGATCCCGCCAGCGATGCAACCTCGGCCTACGCCATCGGCTCCTATGGCCTACCTTTATTTTATATGCCCCCGCTCACGCCCGAATCCGCCGCACCAGCCTTCGCCGCCCCGGCCACATCGCCAGCCGCCGCCCCACCGGTGCACACCCAGCCGCCGCACGCCGTGAGGGAGCGCATCCCCACCGCCCTTCGCGTAGTCGGGCAAACAGCCGCCGTAGCCGCCGCCGCAGTCGCCCTCTACTTCTCCATCTCCACACCAGTCAGAGAAGTCGACAACACCTCGTACACCGCCGGATTCGTCCCCTCCGAGTTGCTCCACGACTTATCCGAAAAAGAGCAGCCTACCCCCCCCCCGACCCCAAGACGAAGCGTCGGGAAAAGCCTCAGAAAAAACCGTGGAGGTGACGACCTATTCCATCGTCATCGGTAGCTTCAATAATTCCGTCTCCGCTCGCCAGCTCATCTCGGAGCTCCCGTCGGAAGATCGCAAACACGCCCAAGTAGTGACGAACAATGCTGGGCGCGTGCGCGTGATCGTTGGTGGATACCAAGACCGGAAAGCTGCCGCCGCCGCGCTCGCACAATGGAGGCAGCGGCAGAAGTTCCAATCCGCGTGGCTCATGGCGAGGCATTGACATAGCCTCAAAGGATCCTCTCCCCTCTCTCCGTCCGCCCTAAAAACGCGTAGGAGAGAATACAATACAGTCATTTTTTATAACAGCTAAACGAAGAAATTTATGGCAGAAGCAGCAAAAGAGAAACTGTTCTCGGAGTTCCCGCCCGTCACCACCGAAGCGTGGATGGCCAAGATCACAACCGATCTCAAAGGCGTGCCATTCGAGAAGAAATTAGTTTGGAAAACAGGCGAAGGGTTCAACGTCAACCCCTTCTATCGCGCCGAAGACATCGAAGGGATGGCGACCGCCGTGTCGTTGCCCGGAGAGTTCCCCTATGTGCGCGGAACGAAAGTCTCCAACAAATGGCTCATCCGTCAAGACATCGATGTAGATGACTGCGCGGCAGCCAACGAAAAAGCCCGGCGCCTCATCACCGAGAGCGGCGTGACAGCCCTCGGATTCAATGTGAAAGGCTCACTGGTCAATGCCCCGAACATCGCAGCCCTGCTTGATGGCATCGATCCGGTAGCTACGGAACTCAACTTCCGCACCTGCAACCACCACGCGGTGGAGCTGATCGGCATCCTCGCCGATTATTTCAAGTCCAAAGGCATCGACCTCTCGAAAGTCGAAGGCTCCGTGGCTTACGACCCCCTCAAGAAACCGCTCGTCAAGGGCGCAGCACTCTCTGGCGAATGGGTGGCAGAGGCCGTAGCCGTGGTGAACGCCGCAGACCCCCTGCCCGGCTATCGTGTGCTGGCCGTCAACGCCTGCAACCTGAACGATGCCGGCTCGTACATCACCCAAGAATTGGGTTACGCCTTGGCGTGGGGTAACGACCTGATCGCCAAACTGAGCGACGCCGGTCTGCCCGCTGAGAAGGTGGCCAACAAGATCAAGTTCAACTTCGGCATCTCATCGAATTACTTCTTAGAGATGGCCAAGTTTCGCGCCGCACGCTGGCTGTGGGCCGAGATCGTCAAGGCCTACAACCCTTCGTGCGACTGTGCCTGCAAGATCCGCGTGCATGCACGTTCATCGGAGTGGAACATGACCGTATTCGACGCCTATGTCAACTTGCTCCGTACACAGACGGAGACGATGTCAGCCGCCATCGCCGGCGTAGACTCCATCACCGTCAAACCTTACGACAGCGCCTTCAAAGAGCCCGACGAATTTTCGGAGCGCATCGCCCGCAACCAGCAGCTCCTGCTCAAGGAAGAGTGCCACTTCGACAAGGTGGTCGACCCCGCTGCCGGTTCCTATTACGTGGAAATCCTGACGCAATCAATGGCCGATGCCGCATGGAAGCTCTTCCTCGAGGTTGAGGACAAGGGCGGCTTCACGGTCGTAGCCAATGCCGGCGAGGTGCAGAAGGCCATCAACGAATCGAACGCAGCGCGCAAGAAGCTCATCGCCACGCGCCGCATTAGCCTGCTCGGCACGAATACCTTCCCGAATTTCACAGAGATGGCCGGCAATAAGATCGAGGCCGAAGAGTGCACCGGTCACAGCTGCGGTTGCAGCAAAGAAGCCGCCATCGAGAAGCTCGACTTCTCTCGCGGCGCCTCCGAGTTTGAAGCCCTCCGTCTGGCCACCGAGCACAGCGGCAAGCGCCCGAAAGTGTTCATGCTGACCATCGGAAACCTGGCCATGCGTCTGGCTCGCTCGCAATTCTCGTCCAACTTCTTCGCCTGCGCAGGCTACGAGATCATCGACAACCTCGGCTTCGATACCGTTGAGGCTGGCGTGAAGGCCGCCCGCGAGAAGAAGGCCGACATCATCGTCCTCTGCTCGAGCGACGACGAGTATGCCACCTATGCCCCCGAGGCTTTCAAGCTGATCGACGGCAAAGAACTCTTTGTCGTGGCTGGTGCTCCGGCTTGCATGGAGGATTTGAAAGCCGCCGGCATCGAGCATTTCATCCACGTGAGATCGAACGTCTTAGAGACGCTTCAGAAGTTTAACGCCAAACTGCTTTGATCACTTATGAGACCGAACTTTAGAAATATCGATATCAAGACAGCCGGCTTCGCTGCGACGGATGCCGCGAAGTGGGCCAAGTCCAACGGCATCACCGCCGATTGGAAAACGCCTGAACACATTCAGGTGAAATCCGTATACACGAAAGAAGACCTCAACGGCATGGAGCATCTGCACTATGCCTCCGGTCTGCCGCCCTACCTGCGTGGCCCGTACAGCGGCATGTACGCCATGCGCCCTTGGACCATCCGCCAGTACGCCGGATTCTCCACAGCCGAAGAGTCAAACGCCTTCTATCGCCGCAACCTCGCCTCAGGCCAGAAAGGCCTCTCCGTAGCCTTCGACCTGCCGACGCACCGCGGATACAACGCCGACAACCCCCGAGTGGTGGGTGACGTTGGTAAAGCCGGTGTATCCATCTGCTCGCTCGAAGACATGAAGGTGCTTTTCGATGGCATTCCTCTGAGCAAGATGTCCGTCTCCATGACGATGAACGGCGCCGTGCTGCCCGTCCTCGCGTTCTACATCAACGCCGGGCTGGAGCAGGGAGCCAAGCTCGAAGAGATGCAGGGCACGATCCAAAACGACATCCTCAAGGAGTTCATGGTGCGTAACACGTACATCTACCCACCTGAATTTTCGATGCGCATCATCGCCAACATCTTCGAGTATACCTCGCAGAAGATGCCCAAGTTCAACTCCATCTCCATCTCCGGCTACCACATGCAGGAGGCTGGCGCCACGGCTGACATTGAGATGGCTT
>MIQB01000112.1 GCA_002890585.1 Tannerella sp. oral taxon 808 | reverse complement strand
CGGGAAAATTATGCTGGACGGTGTGCCACAGATCCCGGCAGATATGCATGATTATCGCCGTTTGTTCTCCGCTATTTTTACCGATTTCCACCCGTTCCACCACCTGCAGGGGCCAGAGGGGGAGCAACCGGATGCCGAATTGGTAGAACGTTGGCTTAATCGATTGAACATGAAAGACAAGCTGCAATTCGATGGTCTGCGGGTGACCAATCCGCAACTATCACAAGGCCAGCGTAAACGTCTGGCGTTACTGCTGGCCGTGGCGGAAAAGCGCGATGTGCTGCTGTTGGATGAATGGGCGGCGGATCAGGATCCGCAATTCCGCCGTATCTTCTACCGTGAGTTGCTTCCGCAGTTACGCGCACTGGGAAAAACGGTTTTCGCCATCAGCCATGATGACCATTACTTTGAACATGCCGATAGGTTGCTGCAAATGCGTGATGGGCATTTAAGCGAGCTGACCGGCAACGATCGTGAACGCGCCAGCCGGGACTCGATTTCGCAGATTGACTGAGGCTTATCGTTCGGGCCGCATTGGCGGTCCGAATCGCCGTTGGTCAGCGTATGGCGCTATCCGATGAACACAGCATATAACGTCACTTCTCCAGCCAGCCCCAGTTTAACCTGCCGCAAATTCCCCTTACATAAAGTCAATTAATTGAGTATTGCTTTATTTACCGGTGGTTTAATTTTGATCTGTTGTGTTGTGTCACACTGCGCCATCGTTCACTAATGCAACACACATTCGTCGCCCATGACGCATTATCCAGACCCTTTCTCGTCGCTGCCTCTCTTCAAGTGGATGTGTAGCAGATGTTTATAAAATTACTAGGGCAATAAAACACTTTATCGATCGTTTAAATAGATCAATAATCACGTTTTAATTGATTTAATCTATTATACGGGGTGGCTGTGATAAGCAAGGATGATGCAAATATCAAACGTAAAGCTTGGCTATGCGTATTTATCGGCTGCGGGATGTTTTGGCTGGCCGTCGCCGCCGTGATTTATTGGCTGTTTATTTAGGAAATGTGTCGATGGACAAAAAACGCGTAAAGAAGACGGGGGGCGCCCGGGATGATAGCCCGGCCAAGATCCCCCCTTCCTGGCAGTTGACTCGTGAGCAACGTGAGTTTATCAACGACCTATGGCAAGACGACGCTGTAGAGCCTACATCGGAGCAACCCACGCGGCCTGGTGTTAATGAATAACCCGGTTGCGCCCGGCCAACATGCCGAACAGCACCTGCAGCAGCGTCAAACCCAGCAAAATGGCCAGTGGCAACTGCCAGCCTTGCGTTAGATCGTGTAGCAAACCGAATAACGTGGGCCCCAATGCCGCCAAAAGATAGCCTACCGATTGCGCCATTCCCGACAATTGTGTTGCCTGGTGATGATGACTACTGCGTAGGCCAAAGAAGGACAATGCCAGCACCAAAGAACTTCCCGCCCCCAACCCGGCAAAAATCAGCCACACCAGCGAATTTTCAGGCCTCAGTAACAGGCCGGCTACCCCAGTAAAAATCAGCAGTGAACTGCACAGTGCGATAGTTCGCTGATCCCGCGCGCGCGGCAGAATAAATACCATGACGAAGTTAGCGGCGATCGCCACCAGTTGATAAATAAACAGCTCAAAACCCGCTTGCTGTGGCGAGGTGCCGTGGCTGGCGGCAAAGGCACTGAACCAGCCGATAATGGTGTAAAAGGTGATGGACTGTAAGCCCATAAACAGCGCGACTTGCCAACCGAGTGCACTGCCCCAGGGAGAGCGAGAGGGAATAGGTTGAACACCGGGTGTGGTACTGCTCACGGCAGTGGCGGGGCGTCGCAGCTGCGGCAGCCAGATAATCAATGCCAATAGGGCCGGAAGGCTCCAACACAGCAGAGAAAAACGCCAGCCTAGATCGTTCATCGCTGCCAGCGGCACGGCCAAGCCGGAGGCCGTCGCCGCGACCAGCGACATTACGGCGGCATAGCCTGCAATCATCGCCGCGGCACGCTGCGGAAAGTCGCGTTTGACCAGTGTCGGCAACACCACGTTGGCAAATGCGATGGCGGCGCCAATTAAAACGCTGCCCAGCCACAGCATGCCGTGTTGCGGCAGGGAGCGCAGCACAATGCCGATAACCAGCAGTAATAGTGCCATACCCAGAGTGCGTTCAATGCCCATACGCTTGGCCAGGCCGGGAGTCACTGGCGATAGCACGGCAAACAGCAGCAGTGGCAGTGAATTAAGCAGGCCGGCAGCGGTAGCGGACAGTGATAACTGCTGTTGGATTTGTTCAAGCAATGGGCCTACGCTGGTCAGCGCGGCGCGCAGGTTGGCCGCGACCAACATAATGCCGCTGATCAGCAATAATGGATGGCGTAACCGACGGCGTTTTATGGCGACAGATGTTTGGGGTAAGGCAGAATGGGGCATGAGTTCCTCGCACCAGGGCATGCAGTCAATCAATGCTGCACAGCATGATGCGTTGATTGACGTTAACGCTTACGTACCGACCCTTGGCCGATATCTGCGCGCAGTGTAGGGGAAGATCCCCCGGCCTGACAAGAGGTCACTTGAACGTCGGCGACGCAATTCGGGCATTTGCGATGCCATGCTGGGGAAGCATAATTGCCAATATGTGATCCCGATCACCTGATGAATTAAAAGTCAGCCTGCCAGGCGGTTACACCGCCGCTTTCGTTTTCCGCCTATCATCCGGCTCCTCACCCCGGCAGCTGCGCCCGCTCTGATATTTCACTTTGCTTTTTTCTGCGCTTATAAATTTTCACTTCATTTCGATTCGAAAGGTTTTTAGCCAGTTTTTCTGCTAAAACAGCGCTGTAACCCCGATCACAATTTCATTGCTTTCGCTTTGCTGTAATGCCAGCGCAGTAGAGCGAAAGCCATCTTCTCCCCGGCCCGGCCGGAAAACTGAGGACCGCAGCTCATGCCAGTGAATACCGCAAAACGACGTGAACACATTATCGATCTGTTATGCGAGCACGGTAGCGTGCGCGTGGAGCAGCTCAGCAAGCAATTTGCAGTATCCACGGTAACGATCCGCAACGATCTGCGCTTTCTGGAACGAAAAGGGTGTGCGTTGCGGGCTTACGGCGGCGCCATGCTCAATCAACAATTTGCCTTCGATCGCCCGTTACATGACAAGGGGCGGTTAAACCGCGACGTGAAGTCGCAGATCGCGAGCGTAGCGGCAAGCTATGTGCGTGATGGTGACGCGTTGATTCTCGATTCCGGTTCCACCACCACTCAAATCGTGCCGTTCCTGAAAGGGCGACGCGATTTGGTGGTGATGACCAATGCGCTGAACATTGCTTATGAGCTTTCAGGCAACGATGGGGTGGAAGTGATGGTGCTGGGGGGCAGCGTGCGCCGCAACTCCTACTCGCTCTATGGTCCGGCTGCCGAACAGCAATTGCGCCAGTACCGTTTCGACAAACTGTTTTTGGGGGTCGACGGCTTCGATCTGGCTGCCGGTATCACCACGCCTCACCCCGGTGAGGCACACCTCAACCGTGTGATGTGTGAGGTGGCGCGCGAGATCATCGCCGTGGCGGATGCCAGCAAGTTTGGTCGCAAGAGCTTTTGCATGATTCGTGAAGCTGGACAAATTCATCGGCTGATTACCGACAGCCTTCTTCCGGACGATTACGAGCGGGCGTTAACCGAGTTGGGCGTGGAGGTTGTCATCGCCGATCGGTAGTACGGCGCCTGCGTGGGGGATTCATGCAGCAGTTGTTACAGCTTATTGAGCAGCACAAGGCCGGAAAACCGGTTGGGATATTTTCCGTTTGTTCCGCTCACCCCTGGGTGCTGAAAGCAGCCCTTCGGCAGGCCAAAGAGCGTGGTACACCCGTGCTGGTGGAAGCCACATCGAATCAGGTCAATCAGTTTGGCGGTTACACCGGCCAAACCGCGGCACAATTCCGCGATGCCCTGTGGCTGCTGGCCGATGACGTGGGGCTGGCACGGGATCGTCTCTGGTTAGGGGGCGATCATCTCGGCCCGAATGCCTGGCAGGATCGCCCGGCTGAAGAAGCGATGATGCTGGCAGAAAGGCTCATCGACGATTATGTCCGTGCCGGCTTTCGTAAAATCCACCTTGATTGCTCCATGTCTTGCGCTGGCGATCCCTTCCCTCTGAATGATGAAACGGTGGCCATCCGCGCTGCACGATTGTGTGCCGTCGCGGAACGCGCCTGGCAGGAAAGCGGCGGTGAGGCGCCGGTCTATGTCATCGGTACAGAAGTGCCGGTACCCGGTGGCGCTCAGGAAGCGCTGGAAGGCATGCAGGTCACTACGCCGCAGGCCGTACAGCAAACGCTGGACGTACACCGGCTGGCGTGGCAACGCGCTGAATTGGTCGATGCCTGGACGCGAACCATTGCGCTGGTGGTGCAGCCGGGTGTCGAGTTTGATCATCACAGCGTAGAACACTACCAGCCGCAACGAGCCCAAGCGCTGAGCCACTTTATCGAAAAGCAGCCGGGCATGGTCTACGAGGCACACTCAACGGATTACCAACCGCCCCAGGCTTACCGGCAATTGGTGGGCGATCACTTCGCTATCCTGAAAGTCGGCCCGGCGTTGACCTTTGCACTGCGCGAGGCGTTGTTCGCCCTTGACCATATCGAACGCGAATGGCTGGGCGAGCATCAGTCGGCGCAGCTTTGCGCCACGCTGGAACAGGTAATGCGCGAACAGCCGCAGCAGTGGAGTCGTTATTATCACGGCAACCCGCATCAACAGTATCTCGATCGCCACTACAGCCTGAGCGATCGGGTGCGTTACT
Organism: Tannerella sp. oral taxon 808; assembly: GCA_002890585.1. Lineage (GTDB taxonomy): Bacteria > Bacteroidota > Bacteroidia > Bacteroidales > Tannerellaceae > Tannerella. The sequence continues at coordinate 1,068 of MIQB01000112.1, read as the reverse complement.
ACTGGCCGCAGCCGCAGGTTCAGCAGGCAGTGGAACACCTGGTCGACAATTTGCGCCGTCATCCGGTCCCGTTGGCGCTGTTGAGTCAATATCTGCCCGATCAGGCCCGTGCAATGAATGCGGGTGAATTGAGCCAGGATCCGCAGGATTGGGTGATGCACAAGGTGACGCAGGTGCTCGATGATTACCATGCCGCCTGTTACCCGGAGGTGCATTGAAATGCCAAATATCCTGATGACGCGTATCGATAACCGCCTGGTGCATGGCCAAGTCGGTGTGACCTGGACCAATACTTTGGGGGCCAATCTGGTGGTGGTCGCCAACGACGAGGCCGCCGCCGATCCGGTGCAACAGAACCTGATGGACATGGTGGTGGCGGAAGGGGTACAGACGCGCTATTTCACGCTGCAGAAAACCATCGACGTGATCCACAAGGCGGCAGATCGGCAGAAGATCTTTTTGGTGTGTAAAACGCCGCAGGATGTGTTGCAGCTGGTGCAGGGCGGGGTGCCGATCCGTTTCGTGAACGTCGGCAATATGCATTTCGCCGAGGGGAAGCGACAGGTGCATAAAACGGTCTCACTGGATGACGATGACGTTGCCGCTTTTCGTGAGTTGGCAGCGCTGGGTGTCGAGTGTGAGGTACGCCGGGTGCCGGATGAAGCGGGTGAGGCGATCGGCAAACTGTTGTTTTGAGGTCGGGGGTAATCATGTTGACTGATGCGTTATTGATTGCACTATTGGCAGGATTGGCAGGGGTCGATCTGTTTGACGGTCTGACCCACTTCCATCGTCCGGTCGTGCTGGGGCCGCTGGTTGGTCTGATTCTGGGGGACGTTTACACCGGCCTGTTGGTCGGGGGCACATTGGAACTGGTGTGGATGGGCATGGTGCCGCTGGCGGGAGCTCAGCCCCCGAATGTGGTGATTGGCGGGGTGATTGGCACGGCATTCGCCATTCTGACCAAGGCTGACCCCAAGGTCGCGATCGGCGTTGCAGTGCCGTTTTCGATTGCAGTACAGGGCTGCATTACGCTGCTGTTTACGTTGTTTTCGCCGATGATGCTCC
>MIQB01000111.1 GCA_002890585.1 Tannerella sp. oral taxon 808 | reverse complement strand
AATTGACGGTACTTATTCTTATTTCTGTACTACATCTTGTTTTACATGTAAATCTTAATCAAAGATCGCTCCTTATGACAGCTGCCCCGCTGAAAACTCTTCGTCTCCATTGAAGCCTTAAGGCTGTCTCACTTTCCGCCTTCCTTGGCGGCGCCTCCTGAAAAAGAGAACGGGTGCAAAGAAATGTGGAGTCTTTTTCTCTCGCAAATTTCTCGAGAGCTTTTTTTTCAGAAGAAAGGACGGCCTCTTTTTCAGACTCCCTTTCTCTCCTCTCCAAGCATTTCATTCGTCAGTCTCTATCAACACTCCCTCTCTCGAAAGCGGGTGCAAAAGTAAACGCACTTCTTCCACTACCAAATCCAACGACTAACTTTCTCTGTTAAACTTTGTTTGGTCGCTGATAAACAGAGAGGAAGAATCATGTCTTCACATCCTATGATGACTTAATGACACGTGAATCTCGATGAAAAGTTGCGGGGAAGAGGACATAACGACTCATCTGAGAGTCGCGTTTTAAGGATCAAGATAAGGGGTAGGAAATATGTCATAGTTTTGCCCGCCCGAGAAAGAAAGTTGGGGGAAGGATTCCATCACATACATATAAAATATACACGAACAACGAATGAGGGAGGGAAAAGATAACGCGGAGGAGATAAGGCTGAACGCAACAACGATCTTGCGGCCACTTACACCACTGGATGCTCCTGATATCTTCAACGCGATCCGTACGCAACGCAACTACCTCCGGCGGTGGCTGCCTTTTGTAGACAGCACACGTACGATCGAGGACACGCTGCGCTTTATTAGGTCGTCGGTCATTGACGCAGAGCGAGGAGATTATGTGTTTGTGATCGTGTGTGAGGGACGGTTCGCGGGGCTGATTGGGTTTAAGGATACGGATAGGGAGAATCGCAGAACGGAGCTGGGATATTGGTTGTGTGAGGAATATCAAGGAAGAGGACTGATGACGGCGGCGGTCAGTGCGTTGTGCCGGTGGATGTTCAAGCGACAGCAGATGTGTAGGGTGCAGATTAAATGCGCGACAGAGAATGCGCGTAGCCGAGCAATTCCGGAACGCTTGGGATTTGTGCACGAGGGGACAGAACGATGCGGAGCAAGATTGGCGAACGGACGGTACACAGACCTGGAGGTGTACAGCCGATTGCGGACGGATAAAACAAAGAAGTAGCCCTTAAACATCGTGCCGATGATGCGCACCAATGAAGGGGCTCTACCCATAAAACGAAATACATATAATAAAAGGAACGAACGTAAGATGAACTGGTTTGAATGCAAGGTTTCATACGAAAAGATGATAGAAGGGGGGATGCAGAAGAAGGTCACGGAACCGTATCTGGTAGACGCGATGTCGTTTACCGAGGCGGAAGCGCGGATTATTGAAGAGCTGACTCCGTACATCTCGGGGGAGTTTATGGTGGCTGACATCCGGCGGGTACGACTGGCGGAATTGTTTTACAACGAGCAAGGGGACAGATTCTACAAAGCGAAGGTGTGCTACATCTCGCTCGACGAAAAGAGTGGGGTGGAGAAGCGCACGGCGGTGCAAATGCTGGCGCAGGCGTCGTCGGTGAGGGAGGCGCTGGATAGGATCGACGAGGGGATGAAGGGATCGATGGCTGACTATGAGGTGGCAGCGATTACGGAGAGCCCGTTGGTGGATGTGTTCCCCTTCTCAGAGGGCGCGAAGGCGCGGCAGGGGGAGGCGCCAACAGCGAAGGAGGACGAAGCATGAGCACGGTAGCGGAACGTTTGGCGGGGGTGAGGAATGCCCTTCCCGATAGCGTGCAATTGGTGGCGGTGTCTAAGTTTCACGCGGCCGATGTGGTGCGTGAGGCTTATGATGCGGGGCAACGCGTGTTTGGGGAGAACCGTGTGCAGGAGCTCGTGGCTAAACAGCCGTTGTTGCCGAGCGACATCGAGTGGCACTTTATCGGATCATTGCAGACGAACAAGGTGAAGTACATCGCGCCGTTTATCCATACGATCCAGAGCATTGACTCGCTGCGACTGCTGGCTGAGGTGGACAGGGCGGCGGAACGCGTGGGGCGACGCATCCGCGTGTTGATCGAGGTGCATATCGCCGAGGAAGCGTCGAAGCATGGGTTTAGCGTGGAGGAATGCCGGGGGCTGTTTGCTGAGGGGGCGTTCGGGGCGTATAAACACATTGAGGTGGCGGGGCTGATGGGTATGGCTACGTTCACGGATGACGCTGACCAGGTGCGCCGTGAGTTCAAGCGATTGCGGGGGCTTTTCGACGAGGTGAAGGCGATGCCGAACGTTTCCGATGAGGTCTTTACGGAATTGTCGATGGGGATGAGCGACGATTATCCGTTGGCCGTAGAAGAAGGGAGTACGATGGTGCGCGTGGGGACGAAGATCTTTGGGCCGAGGGAGTATAAATAGAGGGTAGAGGATAGAGAGTAGAGGGTACCCGTAAACAGTAAAAACAAGGAATAACCAATGAGAAATTTAGAGACAAACTATGCCGGATTGAGGCTGCGTAACCCGTTGATCGTGGGCAGTTCGGGGCTGACAAACAAGGCAGAACAGATTGGGCGCTGGGAAGAGGCGGGCGCTGGCGCGGTGGTGCTGAAATCGCTCTTCGAGGAGCAGATTGAGGCTCAGGGCGATGCACTGATGGCGAATGCGGGCGACTATCCGGAGGCAGAGGATTATGTACGCAATTACGTGCGGGCTCACGGCCGAGAGGAGTATCTGCAACTGATCCGCGACAGCAAAGCGGCCCGCCACACCATACCCGTGATCGCGAGCGTGAATTGCTATCGCGCCGACACGTGGGAGGATTTTGCGTCGGAGATTGAGCGTGCTGGCGCCGATGCCATAGAGCTGAACGTGTTCTATTTAGACACTGACATCCACGCCGACAGCCGGGAGCTGATCAACCGATACTGCGCCATCCTGAAGGGTGTTCGCCGGCGTGTTTCCATCCCCGTGATCATGAAAATCGGGAAGGGCTTCAGCACCATCCCCGCGTTGGTGAGTCGCCTGCAAGGCTTCGGCGCCAACGCCGTCGTGCTCTTCAACCGCTACTACCGCCCGGACATCGACATCGAACGCTGCCGCATCGTGGCCGCGCAGCCGTTTAGCGAGCCGTCAGAACTGGGCGACACGCTGCGCTGGACGGCCATCGTCGCGGGGGCTGTGGAGGGCATGCCGCTCGCGGCTTCCACAGGCGTACACACGTGGCAAGACGCGGTGAAGTGCATCCTGGCCGGCGCTTCGGCCGTGCAGCTGTGCAGCGCGCTTTACAAGCACGGCGCGAAGCTGTTGCCCGAAATGTTGGAGCAAATCGGCGCATGGATGGAGCGCACGAAGTATGAGTCGGTGGAGGAGTTCCGCGGGAGGTTGAGCTTCTCAAACGCTGCGGATGCGTCTATGTATGAACGGACGCAGTTCATGAAGTACATCTCCAGCCGGGATGAGATGTAGCGACAAGTCGCTCGTCACTCTTTTCACTTGTAACTAAAAAGGCTTGCCCCCCCGGGCGGCCTTTTTTTATGCCTGCGGGGGAGGGGGGGAGAAGAGCTAATGCCTTAGTGCCACATATTTCTGGGTGGGGTTGGTTTTGCTTTCGTAAGAAGTCATCTGCAATCTTGTCCCGATCAGGGGGTCGATATAGATCCGTTTCATTCTATAGCGATCGGCGTAGCCTAACTCCATTGCGATCTCCAGCAGTGTCCGCGGGATGCTACAGAAGGCGATGATCCTTTCTTCTATCTCCCGCTTCTTCTTACTCCTTGACTTTACTCCTTGACTTTGCTCCTTGACTTTTGCTCCTTGACTTTTACTCCTTGACTTTTCCTCTGGTGTGTAACCGAAATTGAGCGTGTAGCTTGTCCATCTTCGTTTATTACTGGACAGCAGCATCTTCTTTTCTACGAGGGCATAGAGCAACCGCCCTGCCTCTATGGGGTTTTTGTCAAGGAGGGTTTGAACCATGCCGTTCGTAACGCCGCCTTCTTCCCCCCAAGCTGTAGAGAGCACCAAGAGTTCCTCTTTGCTCAAGGCCTTATAGGAAGACCCGAAAACGGCTTGCAGTTTTTGCAAGCATTCTTCCGAGATGAGTGAAGTCATCGAAATGGTCAGCTCGACCAATTGCAGGTCGGGGCGTTCGCAAAGAATAGGCTTCCTCCAATTCTCCTTTTTGCATGCAGCCACGATGGTTGGGAAGCCCGATCCGATGTTCTCGCCAAAACCCACCATACGTAACATCGATTGCATGTGAGGATTGCGTGCCGTAGAATGTCCCCCCTCGTAAATGTCGACAAGAGGCAATTTGAGTGATCCGGGGTTGGAAAACACAAAGCGATCATTGCGTTTCTCTACTTTCAGGATCCCTGCAATCATATAATCGGCATGTATTATCAGGTTGGTCAAGGCCTCCCGGATGGCTTTATGCAGCGTTGTGTCGTCCGCACGCTCCACACCTTTCAGCATAAAAGGGCGCTTGATGTCACTGACGAGTTTGGCAAGGACACGGGTGAAGAAATTGTAGAGGTTGTTCTCCCATCTTCCGTCGTAAGTGAGCCTATCGCTCCAACGGCTCTCCGGCGCCAGGTTCGTCATATCTAAATAGTCCATTCGGAGGTTGTCGAATCGTTCTCTAATGGCCAGCCCTTTACCAAACATCAGCAATCCGGCCAAAGTCAGCCCCGTTCGGCCGGTACTCCGATCCTTTGTGTAGCCTCCCATATTTCTCAGAAACTCTTTGTCGTCATAACCATTCCATAAATGCTCAGGATTAGCTGTGCGAAAGCGATTGCGATAGGCGCTTAGTGTAGTGGGATCTACGTCATTCATGTCATAGTTTTCCATCAGGACGCCGTCATTCCCGGCATCATTGGAGTCGCGCATCATGGCTTTCACCTCGTCTTCTGTACAATGATAATCCCCCTCATAGTTGCGCTTGAATGTCCCCTTCATCATATCCCCATTAATAAAGATGGGGCGCCGGCGATAGTCAGCCTGCGGAACTTGAATGCATATCAGAGAGGCCTCACCATACGGTACAATCTCGACATCAGCATCCGTAAGGATGTTTCTATTCACCTTATCACTATTCAGCGTATCGAAAAACTCCTTCTTGAGCTTAGAAGGGTTGCTGATCCCTGTAATTTCAAATCGTGCGTCGGCGCTTACTTCCGATACGCCCAAGAGGATCGTGCCTCCGACCGTATTTGCAAAGGCTGAATAGGTCTCCCATACCGATTTGGGGACACCCTGTGCTGCTTTCTTTATTTCTAAAGTTTCTCGCTCTCCTGTTTGGAGAAGTGTCCGAATGTCTTGTGCATCCATACTCAATATTATTCATGCCCAAAAGTACCCACTCCTTCGGACGGGAACCCTGCGTGCAGATCATCCGTCGGTTCCGCCGCCTCAATGAAATTGCCCCCGCCCCCGGGGCGGCCTTTTTTTATGCCTGCGGGGGAGGGGGGGCTAACGCTCTGAGCTATGGAGTCTGGCAGCAACCCCGCCCCACAAAGCCTTACACAAACACCCATCAAGCAACTTTTTCGGCCGATTTCCTAAGGATTTCGCATGAAAAAAACTTTTTGGGCCCATTTCCTGAGGCTTTCGCATGAAAAAAACTTTTTCAGCCCATTTCCTGAGGCTTTCGCATGAAAAAAACTTTTTCGGCCGATTTCCTGAGGCTTTCGCGAGAAAAAAACTTTTTCGGCCGATTTCCTGAGGCTTTCGCATGAAAAAAAACTTTTTCAGCCGATTTCCTGAGGCTTTCGCGAGAAAAAAACTTTTTGGGCCCATTGTCTCAGACAATCGCGAGAAAAAAACTTTTTGGGCCCATTGTCTCAGACAATCGCATGAAAAAAACTTTTTGAGCCCATTGTCTCAGACAATCGCGAGAAAA
>MIQB01000110.1 GCA_002890585.1 Tannerella sp. oral taxon 808 | reverse complement strand
TTTCGACAAAAAGCCCTCCATCAACACCGCCGAGGAGTTTGTACATCCCTCTTTCATGCCGGTTGCTTAGATCGAACTCACGTTGCTTACATCGAACTTACGTTAAGTATTGCATTTGCGACTTGTTGTGCTTTAGCGATTTTGTGTTAAAATAATGGAGGGGGAGTGGTGTGGATTCTGTAGTTTGAGAAAAAGATGAAGATTTAGCACGTTTGATTTTTTATAATACGAAAAAATCGCTCTTATGGAGTGTAAAATAAACTATATCGGGCTGCAATATAAAGGCATAGTTCATTTTACAGTCTTGCATAACCAACAGGTTCGCATGGTGATGAATTATCGTCTTCATTAGTTATTCAATTCCATCTCAAAGCCCCAAACATTTCATCTATTTGGGCATCTTCTTTTTCAGACTGCAACCGCCATTGCTCGTAATTATCATAATAATCAGCTTCATCTTCCTCTTCCTTGATACGCTTCTCAGCATCATCAATCTCACTATAAATATTATACCATTCCCAGTTTGGCAACAATTCTTTAATTGATTCCACTTTCTTCAACCACTCGTCACATTCACTTTGGTCTGAAAAACCACTAATTTCTGATTTCAGACCATCATCAAGCTTGTTATAAAATGAATCGTCTAGCACTTCGTCTTCCACGTTCAACTCTTTTATAGTTTTCACCAACTCTATCCATTCATCCGTATCAAGTGTTTCGTTCTCTATGATAGTTAGAATATACCCTTCTACTCCTCTGAACATATAGTTCCAATCCAGCAGATTCATCAGCCCGATTCTGTGCTTTAGTTTTACAGTTTGCCAAGTCAACTCGTCCGCATTGTACAGCTTCTCTGCAAAACCGTTATACCGCTTGCAGAAAAACGGACAATTTGTCTTGAAGTCATATAATATTCGTGTCTCTACGAAATCATCCCTCTCCGCATCATAAAAGATACGATCCTTCAGCTGGCATGTTCTTCGCTCATTCCATATCCTTTTAAATGCGGTTTCTATCACTGGGAACGAATCTTCGTCAAGATACACAAGGCTCTTCCGTACAGCAAAAAACCGATTGTCAGAGAACACTTTATATAATTGCTCTATAAAGCAAGCGCCTCTGATAATCTGCAAGGCCGTTGTCGTATTCTGGTTAAGATAAAACACAATGAAGTCTGCTATTGATGGGTTATACATCGTCACCAGTTTGCTGCCATTGCGGTTATCTATCTTCAAAAAGCAGTTCATCAGTACTTTCAGCGACTGCCTCCACTTGACATCATCATATTTCAGCCCCACTTCCTGACTGGTTAATGTACAGAACAGCCTATATCCCTCCTGAAAGTCATCCAATCTTACGTGGTTTCCCATCGTTCCAAGCACAAGCAAGGCATATCTCGTTTCAACATCCAGTTTCTCAAAAGCAAATAGCCATACGCTAATAGGGTTATCAAAGAATTCCTTTACTTTATTTGCAAAATCATTGGGATCTATGGTTTCCCATATCTGCTCCTTGATAATTGATTCTATGACACGTGGATTGAAATTCTGATGATTGATGATAGTCATGTACCCTCGCTTATATAGAAACACGTTTATGTATTTTGGTGGTATATTCGCATCTGCCAAATGATTATACAATATCTTGGCTCTGATAGTCTTCGTGTAGTATTCTAGCTCTATTGTACATTTTGCAATGTCGATATTGCTCATCGACAACTTTTCATAATGTGCCTTGGCTTCCGATAACACATACTCGCGGGTTGATAGGATAAACAACATGTGCTTACTGTTCCTGACTTTATCTATAAACGTAATAAGTTTATTCTCAAAACCGACCGACTGCTGGACGAAAGAATTGGCTCCCAAGAAATCATCAAAGAAGAAAATTTGTCGTTTCTCCTTATTAAACATCTTGGCAGTAGTATCTATATCATCAACATATACAAACTCTTCATAGCCTCCTGCCAGCATCGTATAAACGAGCATTCTGGCCAGTGTTGTTTTTCCTATACCTGGAATACCAGAAATAACCACATAATGGTTTTCTTTTAACACGTCAAGTGCCTTGTTCAGGCTCTCATTCTCAACATAAAGCCTAATGTCTTTTTCTATCTTTTCCAATTCAAATGATGACCAATTCTGCGTAGCCCTGTTAATAATCGTGTTCAGTACATTTGTACTTGCCAGCCACAATTTGTGATAGTTCTTCTCTATCTCAGGATTCTGCTCTAACAGATTATTCAAATCCTTTTTGCCTAGAACATCCACACCACTCAAAATAAAAGGATTAAACATGGCAAGCACCTCATCCTTCTGCTTCACCGTCAAATCTACAGATGTCGTTAGTATATATCGTTGGGGTGATAATCGTTTAACCTTCTCAACTTCTTCTTTCAGTTTTCCTTTCAATTCCTTCCATTCCTTGTAGCGTTTACATTGCACAATACAGGTTTTGTCCTTGTTATAGGCAAAGCGCAAGTCAATGCCTTTGTCCCGCCCGTCAGCAAAACTCTCTATAAAAATATCTTCACGAGCTTGTAATAAGTCTCGTGAAAAACATTCAAATTCACTGGGTTGCAATATTTTGAAGTCGTAATCCAACATAAACTCTTCTACTCTACAAATAATATCGGCTTGTCCGCTATCTTCATATATGGATTCCCGAACAAATGCAGGCATGCCCACGCAGATGGTGTGATAAACTGTTTCTTTACCTCCATATTGGCTTGGAAAACAGCATCCACCACATATCCACCTGCATCAACAATCTCCATAAACACAGGTAGCCATATCTTAGTAATTTCGGTATTTAGACTCCACATTGGCGCAATTACCGAACTATACCCCATTCGCAAATATCGTTTTATGATAGTATGCATTGTGTGGTCGTAATACTGATAAGTAATGCTACCTGAATGGCAGACAAATAATACCAGTACCTTCCCAGGCCCTACTACTCTTTTTGAATTGAGAATAGGCGTTCCACCTGCATAGAACCACTTCGAATCGCTGATATTGTCTGCACCGTGGGTGCATACTATATTCAAATCTGCATGTAACGGCATTGCTGGCTCATCATTATCATCCACATTAAACTGGTAATCTTCAAACACTTGTTTCAGTCCTTCTTTGATACCGAAAAATGTGGCTTCCTTGTTCAATGGACTCCAATAGGACTTATTATAGCCCTTTGGCAAAGGGTCATTAAAATTGCTTTTTATCAGGAACTCCGTTGAAATAACATTGGCAGATGGCCACGATTCCCCAACAAACTTTCCTGTTCTTTCGTCTATCATCAACTGGTGTGGAATGGCCGAAACCGCCATATCCTTGATGAAAGATATCCTATTTACAATGTTTGGTACAGCAATAGTGCATTCCTTCATTTGCTGATATATCTGCTCTGCTTCTAACTTAAGCTCCAGTTCATTCTTTGTATAGATAGTATCACTTCTATCTCGTCCAGTTTGACTGAATACCAGTTCTCCGATGATCTCTTTCTGTAATTTATCGGCATCGATCGCACTGACTGCTGACAGTTCATCAAACTTATACATGTCTCCGATCAGTGTCATACGGAACACATTGCTGTTGCCTTTTCCTATCCACATCACGCAGTCACTCTTCTCCGTCTGCAATAACCACGCTAAACGATCTATTTCACCATATGGTAAATTACAATCTTCAGCATTGGGGTCAACTACATCCACTTTTCTGAAATCACCTTCAAGTTTCTTGTCAGTCATTGCAAATGAGAAGTCAGATTTCGGTCTCATCGCCAGTATAAAGTCTGCAGGTTTATTATCTGCAACGGCTTTTTCTATCACGTCCTTCGCCAGCACCAAAGCCTTATAACTGTCTTGTCCGATATCTTCAGAGTTACGTGTCGTTTCCAATTTAGCAAGTTCTTCCATCAAAAGTGCGCTCTTGCCCTCTTTCTCGTTATAGAACTTTACCATCTTCTCATTTCCATTCTGTAGCAGGATGGCTTCCATCATTCTTTCAAACGAATCCATCACAAGATAATCTCCTTTAGCACCATTTTGACGTAGGGATCTGATGAGTGAGTACCAAGGCACTGCACTATGTTCCATATAACTATATATCATATCCCTTTTATCGCATAGGAACGCTTCAACACGCTTTGCAGTCTCTTCTATGTCACCATATAAGCCTGCCCCAAATGCTGTTTGATATATTGATAAGGTCTTGTATTCATCCATACCAAGCCCATCATACATTTTCAGCAGTTCGTCGACAAAATCTTGATTATGAAAATGGGCGTCACGCATTATTTTTAACATCTGCCATATAATATCAAAAGCTAATTCTTTTCGTACTATGGTTCTTTTCTGCAAATCAAGAAGTGATATGTTGACATACAGCAATCCTCCCAATACATGTCTCGCGCCTATATAAGCTCTCGATGCATCATAATAACATTCAGCTATCATCCCTTCCTGATGTCCTATCATCATCAGACTTTCAGCAAAATCTCTCGCTAACTGATATTGGCTGGAAGTGTTGAGCCTGTCTGATATATTATTAGCCCAATTGAAAAAGAAATCCATTACGTTATCATGCTTACAGATGGAGTACATAATTGTCATAAGCATGGTTTGACCATTTATGATGTCTCCATCCCAATTAGCCCTGAGTCCAAGCGTCTGTACAGTTTCTACACAATAACTTGCCATCAGCTTCCGCTCCTCCAACGTTAACTTATGACTAATCTCCCGTTTCAACTGGCTTATATTTACATTTCCGCTGATGTCTGGCCCTATTCGATTTATCAATTGGTCTATCACCAGCCTATCTACCTTTACATCGTAGTAGGTGGTCGAAGGAGATGGTGTCTTAGAGAATCTGCTAGCTAACAAGTCTATTGAATGCATAGCCATGAGTATCATTTTCACTACTGCGATTCTCTGGACTCTTTTCAACTGACCGATAGAAAATTGAAGGCATTCACGGCTTTGCTGATAGCCATTGGTCACATGGTGATATATCATTATCACGCATTTCTCTATATTGTCCATCTGAACCTCAGTGGGCTGATCAACCGATGCATCCATCAGTGTTTTTATGTCATCATTAAAAGTTGCAACCAATTTTATTTCTATGGTTTATTTATAACACCTAAATTCCGCAGCGTGAAATCTTGCAAGCGACCCAAGCGTCTGACAAATAAATTTCTCAAAACGCTTAGATTTGTCATAATTTTTAGCTGTCTTAGTGTTACGAGTGTAAAAAGCAAGCGAAAAATTTGATATAGCAAACGTAGTAATTAAAAACGGGAATATCACTTCCCTCAGAGGAATTCCCAGGGCTGACGCATAATCCGAACTATAGCCCCAGTTCGAAGAGTTGCAGAGGATTGAGCTTGGCTAAGAACATCTGCACTCGTGGAATCGACTTGCCGAGCTTCGCTTTTAGACGCTGTAGGATGAAAAGATCGATTTTGGCCATGAGCTCCATGTTTATGGCCGCCTCCCTCGCACGCTTGCTCCAACCATCCTCTCCAAGGTAAACATCAAGCATGTAGTGAAGCTGATTCTCTATTTTCCAGTGGTCGCGGATGGCGCGGAAAATACGCTTGCTGTCCTCTATAGAGCTGATGTAATAGGACATCTCTGTAGTCTCTTTTCCCTGGCGCTTGTCGTAACGTTTGCGCGTGATCCGATGAATACTCTTGAGCCCGGCCCAATCTTTAAAGGCGTAGGAATCATCGAGCATTTCCGGGCTCAAGACTACGCTTTTCATCTGCCTATGTTCAATGCGCCCGTGCTCCAAACCCTCCTCTTTGTTCACCGTGTAACCTTTAGATATGTTGAGATTGTCGCACGGTTTTTTGTTTGGAGTCTATTGTTATATGTTCGAATGTTCTTAACTTTATGTAGTTCAAACCCAATAGTCAAGCAAGTATGTCTAC
>MIQB01000109.1 GCA_002890585.1 Tannerella sp. oral taxon 808 | reverse complement strand
GGATACCGAATCCACCGAAGGTCGAAGTGGTGATTACATCAAGTGCGAGGCCGGGGAGCCACATCTCACTCGTGGGATGACCGCAGGCACCGATCGGCTCAAGGTGCAGGTGTTTCGTGTAGAGACCCGCGTAATCCTTCGAGCCCATCTGACGTTCAGAGATGAGTTCTAAGTGGCCGTCACGTTCATGATTCTTGTCTGTCCAGAACTCTACCTGATTGCGGATCTTGGTCGTATCGACGAAGTAGCGCGCGTTGAGCACGCCTCCACCCTTCACATGGTCGAACGAGTCGGTGAGGAAGGTGATCACCGTGTGGTCGATCACCATCACGTTTTGGCGCTCCCATTCGGTTTCGGGGCCGAACTTCACGAATATGGTATCAAGCGGTGTCTCGCCTGGGCCATACACTTTGCCTTTATAATGGTTTACGCACTCGCGGCAGAGCTTCCGCGTGTTGCCATCGTCATAAGAATACTCTGCAAACGGGGCGGACTTGCGGCTATAGCCGAGTTTGATGATCGGCAGATCCTTCGGCAGACCGCTCCAAGTGGAGAATTGCACCTTGCCGGTGCCTTTGCGAATCAAGCTGTCGTGGCAGATCAGCGAGTCCGTCTTGATCGTGATCATGGCGTTGGAGCCAGCCTTGTCTTTGGCATTCAGCTCAAGCACACCGAAGGTCTCGATGACGGGCGATTCTAAGTGCACGCGTTGGTTCTCTGCGTAGAAGCGGGCATCGCCGTGGAAGGTCATGCGCACCGTGTTGTGCAGGAAGGCACGCGGCTTTTTGCCAGCCTTCACATTATCGCAACCAGTGGCCAAGCACGTGGTGGGGCACTTGGGCGCTTGCAACAGGATGTTGTCCGTCCAGTTGGCCTTATTGCCTTGCGTCTTCATGAAGAGACCGTAGCCAGCCACGTTCTCACCGTGCAGCGTACCCGTGCCCGGCACTGCGCTCAGGCCCGAGCCTTTACCACCGTAGTACTTCAGATCCTTGTACACATCGATCATATCCGAAGCCACCGCAGCGAAACCGCCAGAGGTGATAGGAGCGGTCGGATTGCCGCCTTCTCTAAAGTTCAAGATGAGATCGCGCGCCTTGTTTTCACTACCATCCAAATCGCAGTGGTAGTATGTATCGCAGCCATTGTTTTTGCCTTTGTATCCGCGACCTTTCTTCAGTATGTAACCATCCTTTTCCTCATAGTCCGTGCTCAGGAACGGATCCTGACGGGTACCAATGTTCGTCAGACCACCGTAGTTCAACTTGATGTTGTTGTCAGCACCGATAAATACGCTTCCGCTATTGCCCGAGCCCATGTATTCAAAGTCTTGCAGGTAGACGTTGTTACGCATCTCATCGCAACCGCAGACGCCGATCTTCCCGAGGTCGCTGAGGTTCTCCAATTGCGCAAGGAAGAGCAAGCTGCCCTTCATCCTTTGCGCATCGAAGACATCGCGCATATCAATATCCCCTTCACGGGTGCGGAAGGTGGCGTTGCCCGTCTTGTCTTGGAATTCGATCTGGGCACCGCGGTTCAGAATGATGTTACCACGCTTACCGGCATCAACGATCAAGTTGCCTTCATTGCCTGTGTACTTCAGCGAACGATCGTTGGGAACCATGCTATTCAACCTAGCGAGCGACCCCGGATTATCTAATGCGCCAGCATATTTCGTCCAGCCTGCTATAGTCTCTTCACCGCAACGACCGAGGCCGCCGATGATACCCGAGTGTTCATACTTCACCATCGATTCTCCGGCGCGCTTGTACAAGTCTTCTCTCACATTGCAGATGTATTCGCTCGAGTAAGGAATGGCGATCGTCGTGTTGTGCTTCTGAGCATCTTTCAAATCAGTGATGATGCGTGTGAAGTAGACGTTACCGCCTTCCATGCCTTCTGCATTTGTCATGGTTGGCTTACTATCGTCCCAACCAGCCATGATGTTCAGCTGACCATCCTTAGTGGAAGCATTGGCGTCGTACTTGAAATCATTCGTATTACCAGTCGTCGTGGTTGATGCGCCATAAGAATCCGAACCGTCATATACACTCGATCCGGCACTGTAGCCCAAGTAGATGTCACCGTCGCGAGAGATGATGTTCGTCGTATCCTCGTTCTTATGCTTGCTGGTGAACTTCGCCGTACGGATATTATTCCGAGCGATAAAGTTTGTCTGCGTGGAAGCGTCCTGGTCGCGTACGATATTGAACTCGTCGTTGAGGTAGATGTTGCCGTTGCCGGAATGGCGCGTGCCAGACGCGCAAGCTCCGGTTCTCGTAGTATCACCCGCCGCCATAAAGTTGATCAAGCCGTGACCCGGATCTCCCTTATTCTCGCTGTTGATCGTCAGTTTCTGCGTAACGATATTACCCGCATCCGACAGTACGTAGATGTTATTGCCGTTGGTCGTATTGTTCCAGGAAGTAGCCGATCCATCGGCATTAAACTCTACGTTGTTCAGCGCCTGAATCTGCAAAGCTCCCTTTCCAGCACCGGTAAATGCAATACCCAATGAATCCACCGAGGTAGTATGGAATTTCAGCTTGGCTGCACAGGAGTTCGATCCATTGTTACCGAAGTTGACGATATACAGTGTGTCTTCATTGTTGATCTTAAACTCCGGAGTTCCGCCATGACCATGGGAAGAATAAGCCGATACACCGCCCTGTCCGAACTCCATCGGGAAGTTGTCGAAGGGTGCCGTGCAGCTCTCAAAGTTCTTCAGCATACCATGCCCGTATACATGGAAATAATATTTCCCATCTGTGGCAGGCCCCACTTCAAGAACGCCTTTGCTGCCATTATTGAACGTAGTCGAGTCCGTGTGGAGCTTAGCCATATTGCCCTGAAAATCATAATTACCATATACACCGAATATCGAGTGGGGGGTACTCGTATATGGCTTTACCGTCTTCGCAACAGCCGGATAATTATAGAAAGGCACCTTAATTTGATCGTAATCCAGCATGCTTGTGCCTATCCCATAATCCGCTGTTCCCTTATACATATAAACATCACTTGCGGGATCGGGAAAATTGGTGGCCGTGTACATCTTGCTTGCCGTTATATTATCTGGCTCATTGCACATATTCGCTTTGACATTCCCTTTTACACGCAGTGTCGCCCGATCTTGAACCGGCCATACGATCAAAGCATTTGTCTCAGCGTAGTTTGTACCATCCGTACTTTTCTTGGAAGCAATTTTTCCGGTGTTGTCCTCCACATTATTTTCTATACATACTTCGGAACCATGCAACAATTGAAAAGCGGCGTCTACATTAGTTTTTCCCTGCTCCCGTGTGGTATCCCAAACTGTGGCATAATTTATGGCTCCCATGCGTCCCGAGTTACAGTCCCATTTTTCTCCTGAATAATCGGTTATCGTTGCTTTTGCAATGTATTTATCATACCACCAACTTATCGTATTGAATTCAATTTTGGAGAATTTGTTCGAGCCTCCTACAGCTACCGTGGTAGGACGGAGATAATTTTTCAATTCATTCGGAGCGCCACCACCGACACCGGGAACCGATTTTTTTGGTTCTCCAGCCGCAGTAGATTGTGCCGCTAATTCTTTGGAACTGCCTAACGCACTTCCGTTATACTGAATCAGATCCACACCATCATCCACCCCAAAGTTATCCGTACGGATGGTATTACCTTTATACATAACTGCATGGGACCCGTTTGAATTTATACTTGAAGTATAAACGGGACTAACACCGATTTCTGCAACTGTTGCGGAATAACGATAAGAGTTTGTATAATGATGCCACACAGTAACATTGTTCGCCGAAACAGATGATTCAAACAATTTCGAGTGGCATTCCGCCCAATAATTTGAATTGCAACTTGGACAACCAAAGGGCGGCTGGAACTTGTTGCTGTTATACTTATTGAATGAGAACACCATAGGATTTGCATCCGCGTAAGCCACCCACTTAGGTTCATCGTATAACTTATTAGCAGAAACTGCTTGACTATATATGGATGGATATTCCGCAAACGATGGATAATGCCAACCTGCCACATGATCTTCACGAGGCACACGAAGCACCGATATCCATCCTGAAGAATATCCGTCACCAGCATAAGACCGGATCACAATATTCTTTGCACTGATACTGCCGATCGCGATAGCCGTCGGATTAATGGCATTTGCAGTCGGAAGTGTGATCGCACCATTTTGAATGGTCGAAGACTCTCCAGCTCCGAATTCGTTATTCACGTTGTTGGCATTGCCGATAAACGCCTGCCCCCACACTGTGCCTCCTCCGGAGCCGAAGAGGGCTGCCAGAAGGGCGATGATTGTTACTAAATAAAGTCGTTTCTTTTTCATATTGCTATGTATTTAGGTAAATAAAAAAAAGCGCCCCTTTCTCAGGCGGGGCGTTGGTTGTTTCAATTATCAATTATCAATTATTAGAGAGGGGGAGAATGCCGCCGATTGTAGGGGCGTATCGCATACGCCCCCCCACAGGTGCCCGGCCGCCGGTTGGATCGTTCGTCGCCGCTGGCGACGTTTAAGGGCGTATGCGATACGCCCCTACAATCCGGGCGCACACATCACCTCCGCCCCACGTGACCATTAATCATCTGCTCATTGCCCCTCGGGTTTCTTGGGTGGTTCCTCGGGCAGGTGGATGTCGTCGCCGCCGCCGGGTTTCGGCTGTTCGGGCTGCTTCGGGTCTTTGGGATCCTTGGGCTGCTCGGGTTGCTTGGGCTCTTTCGGCTCCTTGGGCTCCTTGGGCGTGTCGTCCGTGCGCTTTTTGGAGGTGAGGACTTGCTCTTTGTAGTGCTTGATCTCTGCGTTCATGAACTTGATGAAGGCGTCGCATTTGGCCGTGTCGTTGTGAAGGATGGCCAGCGCGTTGACCACCTTCACCATACGGATGTAGGCGGCATCGGAGGCGCGTCGGGCGGTGCGGAGGGCTCCGGCTACCTGTTCGCCGCGGTCGGTGGTGCGGCTGAGGAGCAGTTCGTCCACCTTTTCGTTAGCCACTTTCAGGGCGTCGATATAGGCTTTAACGCCGAGCTTGTTGATGTCGGCGGCATATGTTGTTTCACAATCCTTCAGCAGGTTGGCAATGGAGGCCGTCTCGCGGTCGAACTGCCAGCCGGTGCTGATCCGATAGTCCGTCAGGTGTGCCCAGAGGCGTTCGGCGGCTGCGGCCATCGCTTTGTCTGGGCTGCGGAGGAAGCCGTAAACGGCCGACCGATAGCCCATATACATCTGGTCGCGCTCGTGATCCTCCGCGACGATGCGCTTGGTGAGCAAGCTCTTCTGGGAGATGACGTAGCAGCGATCTTCCTCCTCGAGTGCCTTGTTCAGCTTGTCTGCTGCGTCTTTGGCAATGGAGTTAGTGAGCATGGCTGTTTCGGCCGTCAGTTTCTCGTTTACGTTCTTCATGAACTGAAAATGTGCGCCGTTGTTGAGACGCGTCAAATCCACATTCCCGATTTCGTTTTCTATGGTGCTCGTTGACACCGTTTGCTCTACTTCAGGCATAAATGCGTGGTTTTAAGTGTTGAGTATATATAGCTATGAATTCAGTAAGGCTTGCGGGGTTCCCGCAAAGACCAAATCTCTCGTTTTGACGCTTGCGGGGTTCCCGCAAAGACCAAATCCCTCGTTTTGACGCTTGCGGAGTTCCCGCAAGAGCCCCACGAGAAATGGGGTGGGGGAGTATGGGAGAAGAAAAAACGTGCGCCCGGACGGCGAGGCCTTTGTGACTCCATTTTTTTTTACAGATGCGATAAAGGAACAAAGCGCACCTCGCCCGAGGGGAGCTTCCGCAGGCGCGCGCAAATCCACGCCCTGCGGCTCTGGAGCCGGGGCGTGCATGTAGCATGCTGCGGGCGCGGACAGGAGTGATCCGATCCGAGCGCAGTTGTTAGGCAATCCGAAATGTTGCGATATGTTAACGGGGGGGGGGGGGGGGGGGTAGTGAACATACCTTTACAAACAGGGGCATATGCGCCCTGCTGAGCAGTGTGCGGCGCCTGATAGGCGCGGCGTGGCCGTTGGGTATGTTTACTCAGATCCATTGGAAACTTGGTTTGTTGTCTTTATTTTTTTAAGACGGGGGCAAAGGAAAGGGAAAAATGAAAAACGAAAAATGAAAAGGGAAAAACGAGGAAACGAAAATGGAAAAATGGGGGGATGAAAAACGAAAAGCGAAAAGGGAAAAACGAAAAATGAGAGAAGAGGAGGGGCAATGCGGGGCGTTTGATTATTCGCCCACCACACATCCCGGCGGACGGACTAATCGGCAACAGGATCCC
>MIQB01000108.1 GCA_002890585.1 Tannerella sp. oral taxon 808 | reverse complement strand
TAAGCCCAAGTACTGGTGTTTTTGATCTCCGCCACTTGGCGGTAAGCCCAAGTACGAGTGTTTTTGATCTCCGTCACTTGGCGATAAGCCCAAGTACAAGTGTTTTTGATCTCCGCCAAGGGGAAATCATACTGCCTATATATGCTGCATCGAACTTTTATAAAATACCCATAATGATTTACGGATACATCAGAGTCAGCAGTGACAAACAGACAGTAGAGAACCAGCGGTTTGAGATCAACAACTTTTGCCAACGGCAGGCGTTGCCGGTGGACGACTGGATCGAGGAGACGATTAGCGGAACGAAGAACTACGACAAACGGCGCTTAGGGCGACTGCTTCGGCGCGTAGGCAAGGACGACATCATCATCTGCAGCGAGCTCTCGCGCTTAGGGCGCAACTTGTTTATGATTATGGAGATCCTCAACATCTGCATGACGAAGGAATGCCGTGTGTGGACGATCAAGGACAACTATCGGTTGGGCGAAGACATACAGAGCAAGGTGTTGGCATTTGCCTTCGGTCTCTCGGCCGAGATAGAGCGCAACCTGATCAGCCAACGCACCCGCGAGGCGCTGGCGCGTAAAAAGGCCGAAGGCGTCGTGCTCGGGAGGCCGAAGGGACGCAAGACAACCCCGGAAAAGCATAAGCTCTATCCCAAGCGTGAGCTGATCCGGGGCTTGCTCGCTGAGAAGGTCTCCAAACGGCAGATCGCGATTTTGCTCAAAGTGGATCGGGGGACGCTAAACCGTTTCCTCAAGGCAAATCCTCAGATTCTCCCGGAAGCAAACTTATGAGCCTTTATATGCGACAACACGCCACGCGCATGGATTTCATCGCCTCTGAAAGCTGGGTGATCCTCTCGCCTATTGAGGAAAGTATTCGCCGTAAGATTGAAGCCGTAGGCACGCCGCTAAAGGATTGGGATATCAGCATCAACTATGGCATCAAGACTGGCTATAATGATGCCTTTATTATCAGCACTGCAAAGCGCGATGAGATCCTTGCTAACTGCCAAACCGAGGACGAACGTCAGCGCACTGAAGCTGTAATACGACCGATTTTACGCGGTAAAGACATCAGACGGTACGGCTATGACTGGGCAGGGCTGTGGCTAATCTATATTCCTTGGCATTTCCCTCTTCAATTCGATGAGACGATCCAAGGCGCATCAGAAAAGGCTGAAGCAGCATTCATGGAGCAGTACCCTTCGGTATATGCTCATATGCTTCAGCACAAAGAGCCCTTGTCGAAGCGCAATAAAAACGAGACGGGGATCCGGTATGAATGGTATGCCATGCAGCGATGGGGAGCTAACTATTGGAAGGATTTTGAGAAGCCAAAGATTGTATGGAAGAGGGTAGGATCAATACTCCGCTTTTCATACGACGACGCAGGATCTTTGGCTCTTGACAGCACATGCTTCGCGACTGGCAGCGACCTTGCCTTTTTATGCTGCATGCTCAATTCTGACATGGGGCTTTACATGCTTAAAGATGCTCCTCGCACAGGTACAGGTGATTTACTTATCAGTGTACAAGCTGTAGAACCTCTTAGAATACCGATCTCAAATAACCCAAGGTTTGAGTTTTTGCTTGAAGTTCAGCGTAAAGAATACTCGGAATCAGTTCAAAAAGAGATAAACAGGGAGATCTTCAGGCTCTTTGATTTAAATGAGGAGGAACAGCTCTATATAAGCAATTTCATTACTCGATTTCGACAAAGCCAATGACCTCTTTGTCTTCTTCGGATAGGCCATACAGCTCAAAAAGCAAAGCATCTATGGCTTTCGCTTTTTGAGTCGTATAGGCCGCTTGGATGTCTTCTACCAGCGCGACAAATCGCACATTCGTTTCATCATCCACTTGCAAGACGGAGATCTTATCGAAGAAGATCTTACGAAGCTCACGGGTGCCTCCCTGCAATTCGGGAAAGGAATCTCGAAAACAAAACTTGAAAAGGGATGAATTGAAGAACGCTGTCAGAAAAGCCAGGTTTTTACCAGTAATCATGAAGGTCTTGTCGTTTTGATAAAACTCCTTCTCATCGTAGTAAAATGGCAGATACTTGGTCATGTTGGGATACATGATCTTTGGCTTCTCAAAATCCTTCCAATAGTTAGCTCCCCATCGCTGCATGGCATACCATTCATACCGGATCCCCGTCTCGTTTTTATTGCGCTTCGACAAGGGCTCTTTGTGCTGAAGCATATGAGCATATACCGAAGGGTACTGCTCCATGAATGCTGCTTCAGCCTTTTCTGATGCGCCTTGGATCGTCTCATCGAATTGAAGAGGGAAATGCCAAGGAATATAGATTAGCCACAGCCCTGCCCAGTCATAGCCGTACCGTCTGATGTCTTTACCGCGTAAAATCGGTCGTATTACAGCTTCAGTGCGCTGACGTTCGTCCTCGGTTTGGCAGTTAGCAAGGATCTCTTTTCGCCTTGCGGTGTCAATAATGAAAGCCTTGTTGTAGCCTGTAAGGACTCCGCGATAGATGCTGATATCCCAATCCTTTAGTGGCGTGCCTACGGCTTCAATCTTACGGCGGATGCTTTCCTCGATAGGCGAGAGGGTCACCCAGCTTTCCGAGGTGGTGAAGTCCATGCGCGTGGCGTGTTGTCGCATATAAAGGCTCAAATTCTCGGCGCTTAACCGGAAGTCTTTCCCCAGCGTCACAGACTCCGTCTGCCCAGCGTTTGCCGCCTTTTCGAGCAACAGGATATTGACATCCACTGTGGCGTTCTCGAAGATCTTGTTCCCGGAGAAGTCGATCAAGAGATGGGGGTTGGTTTGCTTGGCCAAAAATCCTCGCAGCTTTTCGCCATACGCGGCGCGCATCCATTTATTGGAGGTGATCAAGCAGAGCGTTCCGCCCGGAGAAAGCAGCTGCATTCCCTTTTCATAGAACAGGCAATAGATGTCGCCCCTACGATCAAAAGAGGAGAAGCCCGCCTTTTCATAAGGCTTGCCGACACTCCCACCCTCATTTTGCAGACTGATGTACGGCGGATTTCCGATCACGATGTCGAAGCCGCCATCGGCAAAGACCTCGCTAAACCACGTATGCCAAAGGAAGAAGTTGGAATTGGCAAAGACGTTGACATCGGAGAGATCGACTTCGTATCGTTGGGCTTTGAGCTGCTCCTCGATGTTCTGCTGGATGCGCGCTCGGAGCGACTGCTTCTTGTCG
Organism: Tannerella sp. oral taxon 808; assembly: GCA_002890585.1. GTDB lineage: Bacteria > Bacteroidota > Bacteroidia > Bacteroidales > Tannerellaceae > Tannerella. Next base: position 3,104 of record MIQB01000108.1, on the reverse strand, counting down.
TGGTTGTCCTCGCCGTAGTACGCGACGAGGAGGTGGTAAAGGCTCAAATGCGAGGCGTCGTTCTCGTCGTCAATAAAGATGAGGCGGCCGTCCGTCTTCTGCGAGGCCAGCGTGCTGAGGTCGACATCCTTGTAGCGTTCAAGGAGCGAGTTACCCTGCATGATTTTGTAGTCGAGGTTAGGCAGCGGTTGGGGCTCCTCCTCGTCGACTACGAGCGAGAGCCAAAAGCGCAGACGGGCAATGTCCACCGCGCCGCGATCGAGATCCACGCCGTAGATGTTCTGCTGTAGGATCTCCTTCTTGATCTCAGCGTGCGATTTGGATCGGCCTTCCTTCACCTCGTCTTCGAGGGCGATGCGGCAGAGGTAGAGCTCGCGCAAGAGCCCCATGGGGAAGGCACCAGAACCGATGGCCGGGTCGCAGATCTTGACCGTACGGAGGCGTTCGGCAACTTGCTTGCGGCGGGAGTGCGGCAGGCGGAGACGGAGACAGTCGTAGTCCTTCGTGCGGACAAATTCGTCGATCGCTTTTCGCATGCATTCGTCCGGGATGTCGGCCTGCAGATAGGCCGTGAGGGAGCGGCGGCACATGTATTGCACGATCTCCTTGGGGGTATAGAAGGCGCCCTTCTCCTTGTTGTCCTCTAAGAGGCTCTCGAAGATGCGGCCGAGCATTTCCGGGTCTACGCCCACCTGCGCGTCGTCAGGGTCGTTCTCGTCGATGGTGAAGTTGTACTGTTCGAAGAAGGCGAAGAGTTTTTCGAATAGCTCGGCGGGGAAGCGGGCGTCGGTGCAGGCCTTGAAGCATTTGTCGGCATCGTCCTCCTCAAAGAGTCCGCCGTTGAGGTAGGGCACGCGCATTTTCTCTCGGAAGACACGCGTGTCGTAGCGGTCATTGTCGGCCTTGCGGTCGGTATTGAGCGCGTGGAAGAAGAGGTATTCGAGTACCTCGTGAACGAAGTCGGCCCGCTGTGTCTCGGACGCACGGTCGAAGAGGTTGTACATGAATCGGAACTTGCCCTCGCCCCAGCGGCCACCATCGGGCACGCCCATCCAGCCTTTCTTCTGCAAGAAGTGGAGGAAGACGATGCGCCCGAGCAGCTTCTTGACGTAGTCGCGTACGCGCTTCTCGTCGCCGTCGAAAGCCTGCATGATGGCTTCGTCGGGCGCGTGCTCCGTGCGTTCCTCCCACTTATTGGCCTGCTTGACGTAGCGCTTTCCGGTGGCGTGGAGCACAAACTGGGCGTAGTGCTCGCGGTACTTATCGAAGAACTCCTTCGAGAGCGCCTCCACGGAGAAGGCGGCTTGGAGGTCAGCGATAGTCACCTCTTTGCCTTGCTTATCGAATAGCTTTTGAAAGTTCTCCGCAGCCGTGCGACAGGAGTGTCCGGGCCCGAACAGGAAGGTGAAGCGTTTGGGATCCGTCGTGGCTCCACTGTCCGAACTTTTGTAGCAGAAAGAGAAGCGCCACTCGCGACTGGCAGCGTGGGCCTCTTCGTAGTGGAAGAGCATAAAGGCGGCCGATCGATGCTCCATAATGCGGCGGGTAAGTAGCTGCAAGGCGACGCGGTTACGCGCCATCTTCACGTGATCGCCGACGGTGATGTCAAAGACCTGCAAAGGCGTTGTGCCGGCATAGACCTCGCCTTTCAACACCATGTTGCGTATGCCGGTTGCTTCGGCCAGCTTGCTGTAGTTCGCTTTTTGCGCATAATCATCCTTGCCGATCGTTTCAAACTCTGTTTGATCGAAGATGCGATAGATGACCTGTTCGAGGAAGGCATCTATGCCTGGATATTCCTTCTCCAAGAAGGATCTCAGTGTCTCTGTGCACATAATGTATATCTGTGTTTGCTATTTGATGGTTCCTAAAAAGATTCGTGGATTGCCCTTAGGGGCGGCCGGCACGTCCTTGGCCAGCCCGCCCAGTGTTTGCTCGATGAGGTCGTCTAAAGAGAAGAGCAGTTGCTGCTGTGCGTGCTGCTTCCTATCGATCTCAAGAATCCGATTAATCACGTCTACGTTGCCACCACGCACTTGTTTGTTGGCGTGCTTCAAGATCTGCTTAGCCGCCGCGGAAAGGTCAGGCATGTCGTATAGCTCGTCTATGATTTCCCGCGCTTTGGTCTGGGCGTCGTTCGCTCGCGTTGAGGACTTGTCGTAGACGTGATTCTTGTAGGCCTGAAGCGCCTCCTTTTCCAGCGCCTCCAGCCTCCCCCACATTTCACTGTTCATAGAAGGATCAATGGCGCAGGCCGCTTCGTCGGCGCGTAGCTCCTCGAGGACATCTATCGGCGAGACCACCTTGGGCGTGCTTTTCGGATCGAAGCAGACGATCATAGCGTTGGCGGGCTGCGTCCCGACTAAGAAGTAAGCCGTGCCCATGTCGGCGGTCTGCACCATCAGCCAGTCACCGGGCGCGTTGGCTTCTTCTATCCGGCGATAGCGTGGGCGGTGCGCCTTGACGTAGGCACGCAGCTCCTTGACGTATTTCAAGTAGGGGGCATCACCCACCTCCTCCTCTATCTGATCGGGGGTGGGGAGTAGTGTGTAGTGCACCACGTCCTCGGCGTTGGAGAAGATCTTGCTGTCCTCACCGAAGAGGGTGTGGAAGGATTGCAGCTTGACGTGCGCCTTCTGCACCAACTTGATCCTTTCGTCGCCCTCGTCGCTGGGCATGAAGTTGTAGACGTAGATGTTCGGCGCCTCCGAGCCGATACGGTTTACGCGGCCGATGCGCTGCATCAGGCGGGTGGCGTTCCAGGGCGTGTCGTAGTTGAGGATCACGTGGGCGCGATGCAGGTTGACGCCCTCGGCCAGGGTGTCGGTGGTGATGAGTACGTCGTAGTCGCTCAGTTGTTCCGCGGCGGGGCAGTTGGCGTCGAAGTTTCGGCGGATCACGACGCGCTCTTCCTCGCGGTTTTGCGAGCGGATGACAAGCGGACGGTACCCGGCTCCCTTCACCACATGCCCGAGCTCCACGGCGGTGGGGATGGCTTCGGTGAAGATGACGAGCAGGCCGGTCGTGTTCTTCTCCGGGTCGAACAGCGCGGGCAGTTGCCGCTTGAAGGCCTCGAGCTTCGGGTCCTTCTTGATCCACTTCGG
>MIQB01000107.1 GCA_002890585.1 Tannerella sp. oral taxon 808 | reverse complement strand
ATTGCGCCTCGATCTGCCAAAAGACGGTCGCGTTGGGGTCGCTGTGGGCGAGCTCGAAGGTGACGACACCGGGGGTGCCATCTAATTGGCGAGGCAGGGTGATGCGGGCGAAGCCGTCTTGGGGGTAGATGAACTGCATGGGCCGGTCGGAGTCGTCGCCGCAGCCGGGCATGAAGGGCGGCAGGGGGCGATACTCGGGATGCCCGCGTCGGTAGTACCACTCCCACGCGGGGGGCAACACAAACCAATCAGCAGGCACAGCGCTACCCTCGCTCAGGCAATTCTCGTAGACACGATAGCGCCCATCGGGGGTGAGGTTCACACGGACGTGATAAGGGCAGGGCTCCGTACGCAGGCCATTGGGGCAGACGCTGACGACGTCTGACTCGTCGCAGAAGCGCCCCTTGAGGCACCCCGAGCGGCGGCACACTTCGGCGTCGACCAAGGCGCCATTGCCCGGCATCTCAAACCACACCGCGGAGGGCAGCAGGTTAAAGAGGTCGAAGAGGACGGGCCCGGCCGTGCGCGCCCCGACAAGCCCTGGGCGCCCCTCGCCCGAGGCATTGCCCACCCAGACTCCGACGGCGTAACGCGGCGTCACACCCACGGCCCAGGCATCGCGGAAGCCGTAGCTCGTGCCCGTCTTCCACGCGATGGTCTGCATGGAGGGGATTGTGCGCCAGTCGATGTCTTCCGGGCGGTTCACCTCCTTGATGGCTTGAAATGTGAGCCAGACAGCTCCGGGAGTGAAGGCGTAAGGCGAGGCCTTGCCCACCTTCTCGTCGGCTGTGAGGATGAGGGGGCTGCGCGGAAGGTCGCGAAGGCAGCGCGCCATATCGACGTAGGCCGCAGTGACATCCCACAAGGTGGCTTCGGCGCCGCCGAGGATGAGCGAGAGGCCGTAGTGAGAGGCGGGGCGGGTGAGGGTGGTGAATCCAGCGCGGCGGAGGTAGTCGTGAAACTTGGGGACGCCATAGCGCCGGAGGAGCACAACGGAGGGGACGTTGAGCGAGCGGGCGATGACCTCTGACGCAGGCACGGCGCCCTCGAATTGCAGGTTGAAATTCTGCGGAGCGAAGCCGTTTACGTTGATCGGGATGTCGGGCAGGAGGGTGCGGGGCAGGATGTCGCCGTCTTGCAGGGCAGCACAGTAGAGCAGCGGCTTGAGGATGCTGCCCGTGCTGCGTGGCGCACGGATGATGTCGACTTGGCTACCGGGCTGATGCTCGTCGAAGCGGGTGTTGCCGCAGTAGACTAAGACGCGGGCCGTGCGGACGTCAACGATGATGGCGGCCATGTCGCGGATGTCTTGCTGAAGGAATTCGGCATGCCATTGCGCCATGAGGCGTTCCACTTGCGTTTGCATCCCCTTATCAATCGTAGAGACGATGCGTTCACCGGGGTGGGTGCGGCAGAAGTCGGCCACTAAGTGTGGTGCTATTCCGGGCAGCGGGAGGGGTTCGGCAGGCAATGCCTCACCGAGGGCCAGCTCGTAGTCGGTATCGTCGATCACGCCACGGCGCCGCAGGTCGCGCAGCAGTCGGTTGCGCTTTCGGAGCAGTGCCTCGCGGTTGCGCGAGAGGTGAATCATCGACGGGGCATTGGGTAGCACGGCCAGCGTGGCGGCCTCGGCCCAGGAGAGTTCGGCCGAGGCGTGTCCGAAGTAGCGCCAGGCGGCGGCCTCCACCCCGACCACGTTGCCGCCGAAGGGCGCATGGGCGGCGTAGAGTGCCAGGATCTCCCGCTTGCTGTAACGACACTCCAATCGACTGGCCAGGATGATTTCAATGAGCTTCTCCCCGACCGTCCGCCGTTCGCCGCGCGAGAGCCGGATGGTCTGCATCGTGATTGTGCTGCCGCCACTGACGATGCGCCGCGCGCGGACGTTCTGCACAAGGGCGCGCAGGATGGCCACGGGGTTGATGCCGTTGTGTAGGTAGAAATAGCGATCCTCGAAGGCGACGAGGCAGCGGGCGAACTTGTCGGGGGCCGTGTCCGTGGGGGGGAAGCGCCACTGGCCGTCGGCCGCGATGCGTGCACCGAGCAGCTCGCCGTGGCGATCGGTCACGACGGTGGCGTAGGGCACATTGAAGAGCCGTCGCGGCAGGCACAGCAGATAGGCTAACAGCAAAAGAGCCACTCCGTAACGAGCGGCTCTTATGTACTTCTTGTTCTGGTCGGGGGGCACGGCGGTGGGGTGATCCTCTATGTGTTTCAATTCGATTCCGATGGGGATTAAACGCCGAGCTGATGTGCCTCTTCGATGGCGGCGGTGCCTTGCTTCTTTTGTTTGACCTTGAGGTGATCGAAGCCGTAGCCGTAGACGCCGATCACGGCGCTTTGCGAGATGAAGGCCGAGGGGTCGATGTCGTTAATAATGCGGAAGATGGTGGTCGATTGGCGCTTCTTGGCCAGGACGAAGATCATCTTCTGCGGCTGGCCGGTGTACATGCCCACGGTGTCGATCACGGTCACTCCGCGGTGCATGGCGTTGATGGCGCGGCCGATCTCTTGGTACTTCTTGGAGATGATGAAGAACTGCACGGACTGGCGGGCGCTGTTGACGATCTGGTCGAGCATGAAGCTGCACACGTAGAGGGTGACGAAGCCGTAGACGACGCGCTCCCAGTCTTTTAGCACGATGTAGCTGGAGGTGATGATGATGGTATCGAGCACCATCATCACGCGCCCGAGGGTGATATCCTTGTACTTATTCACGATGGCGGCCACGATGTCTGTTCCGCCGGCGCTGCCATTGGATGAGAAGGCGATGCCTAACCCGCAGCCGCAGAAAGAGGCGCCTAACACGCAGGCCATGAAGGGCTGATCGTGGAGCAGGGCCACGCCTTTCGTGAGGGCCTGCACGACCTCGAGCGAGAGGGTGAGCATGCAGACGCCGTAGATGGTCTTGATGCTGAATTTCCACCCCAAGATTTTGATGGCCAGGATGAGCAGGAAGACGTTGGCGCCGAAGTAGACGTACTGCACGGGCAACTTGATGGCGAAGTAGACGATGGAGGCGATGCCGGGCTCGCCGCCGGTCATGATCTTGTTGGGGAGCAGGAAGACGGTCCACCCAACGCTGTAGAGCAGCATGCCGAGGGCGATCATCACGTAGTCCTTGACCTCGCGAAGCAGGGCTTGTTGGTTCGATCGAATTGACTTGACAGGATTCATGTTTCTTTTCATGATTTTTTAACGGGCGCAAAAGTAGAAAAGATCAAATACGGGCTCTGGGTGGTTGCACTTTCTCTGCCAGGTGCTTTCGGAGGGGGGGAGGGAGGGCTTGCACGCCGTGCAAGGGGGTAAATGAGGGTCATTTCGGTACTCGCACGCCGTGCAAGGGGCAAAATGAGGGTCATTTCGGTACTTGCACGCCGTGCAAAGGGCAAAACGAGGGTCATTTCGGTACTTGCACGCCGTGCAAGGGGGTAAATGAGGGTCATTTCGGTACTCGCACGCCATGCAAGGGGGTAAATGAGGGTCATTTCGGGCTTTGCACGCCGTGCAAAGGGGTAAATGAGGGTCATTTCGGGCTTTGCACGCCATGCAAGGGATAAAATGAGGGTCATTTCGGGCTTTGCTCGTGTGCAGCGACCAAATTTCACTGCATTTCGGGCACTGATCGTGTGCAGCGGCCAAATTTCACTGCATTTCGGGCGCTGATCGTGTGCAGCGGCCAAATTTCACTGCATTTCGGGCGCTGCTCGTGTGCAGCGACCAAATTTCACTGCATTTCGGGCACTGATCGTGTGCAGCGGCCAAATTTCACTGCATTTCGGCCCCTTGCACGGCGTGCAAGGGGCAAAAAAAGCGGGGCGCCGCCTCCTTATATAAGGAAGGGACGCCCCGCAAGGGAGATTTTGGATGGCGCGCATTGCCGCCATGGGGTGACGCGCGCGTCAGGCCTCCGTGCCGTATTCTACCGCAGCCTTGCGCTTGTAGTTGCTGTAACGCCAACGGGCGTTCTCCTCGGCGGCTTTGAAGAGCTCGGCTGCCTCGGCGGGATACTGCTTCATGACGGATGCGTAACGCACCTCGCCCTTGAGGAAGTCTTGGAAGCCGCTGAAGTCGGGCTCCTTGCTGTCGAGCAGGAAGGGGTTCTTGCCCTCAGCCTCGAGCTGCGGATTGTAACGCCAGAGGTGCCAGTATCCACAAGCCACGGCGCGCTTCTCTTCCGTCTGGCTCTTGCCCATGCCTGCCTTCAGGCCGTGGTTGATACAGGGTGCATAGGCGATGATGAGCGAGGGGCCGGGGTAGGCTTCGGCCTCGCGGAGGGCGCGGAGGGTCTGGGCTTGGTCGGCGCCCATAGCGACCTGGGCAACGTAGACGTAGCCGTAGGTGGTGGCCATCAGGCCGAGGTCTTTCTTGCGGACGCGCTTGCCGGCGGCGGCAAATTTGGCGATGGCGCCCATGGGTGTAGACTTGGACGACTGGCCGCCGGTGTTGGAGTACACCTCGGTGTCGAGCACGAGGATGTTGACGTCCTTGCCGCTGGCGATCACATGGTCGAGGCCGCCGTAGCCGATGTCGTACGAGGCTCCGTCGCCACCGATGATCCACTGGCTGCGCTTCACGAGGTATTGGGTCAAGCCCTTCAGCTCCTTGCATACGGAGCAATCGGCCTCCTTGATGCCGCGATCGATCATGACCTCAAGTTGCGGAGCCAACTCCTTCGTCTTATCGGCATCGAACATGTTGTCGATCCATGCCTGCATCAGCTCTTTGGCTTCAGCCGGAGTGTATTCGTTCTCGATAGCTTGCTTGAAGAGCTTCACTATGCGCTCACGCATCTTCTCATTGGCCAGCTCCATGCCGAGGCCGAACTCGCAGAAGTCCTCGAAGAGGGAGTTGGCCCAAGCTGGACCGCGGCCCATGTCGTTCTTCGTGTAGGGCGTGGAGGGGACGGATCCGGAGTAGATCGAAGAGCAACCCGTGGCGTTGGCCACCATCTCGCGATCGCCGTAGAGCTGGCTGATGAGCTTCACGTAGGGCGTCTCGCCGCAACCGGCGCAGGCTCCGGAGAACTCGAAGAGGGGCTTGGCGAACTGGGAATTCTTGACGTTCATCTTCGTGTCTACGAGGTGCTGCTTCGTCTTGACCTTCTCCGAGCAGTAGGTCCAGTTCGGCACCTGATCCATCTGCGTCTCGAGGTGCTTCATCTGGAGCGCCTTCTCGCCCTTCTTGCCCGGGCAGACGTCGGCGCAGTTGCTACAGCCGGTGCAGTCGAGCACGTCAACCTGGATGCGGAAGGTCATGCCAGCGAACATCTTTCCCTGGGCCTTGAGCTGGGGGAAGTTGGCGCCCTTCTGCTCCTCTTCGTCGAGGACGAAGGGGCGGATGGCGGCGTGGGGGCAGACGTAGGCACACTGGTTACACTGGATGCAGTTGTCCGGGTTCCACTCAGGTACGAACGTGGCCACACCGCGCTTCTCATAGTAGGCTGTGCCTTGCATCCATGTGCCGTCCTCGATGCCCTTGAAGGCAGAGACGGGCAGCAGGTCGCCATCTTGTGCGTTGATGGGGCGCACGACGTCGTTGATGAATGCCGGATCGTTGTTCTCAGCGCGCGGATCGTCGGGCAGGTTGGCCCAAGCGGGGTCGACGAGGAGCTGCTTGTACTCGCCTCCGCGATCGACGGCGGCGTAGTTCTTGTTCACCACATCCTCGCCCTTGCGGCCGTACGACTTGACGATGAACTTCTTCATCTGCTCCACGGCCAGATCTACGGGGATGACGCCGGTGATGCGGAAGAAGGCCGATTGGAGGATGGTGTTCGTGCGGTTGCCGAGGCCTATCTGCTGTGCGATCTCGGTGGCGTTCATGTAGTAGACCGTGATGTTGTTCTTGGCGAAGTACCTCTTCACCTTGTTGGGCAGGTTGCGCGCCAGGTCGTCGCCCTCCCAGATGGTGTTGAGCAGGAAGGAACCGTTCTTGCGCAGCCCGCGGGTGACGTCGTACATGTGCAGATAGGCCTGCACGTGGCATGCCACGAAGTTGGGCGTGTTCACTAAGTACGTCGAGCGGATCGGGTGATCGCCGAAGCGGAGGTGCGAGCAGGTGAAGCCGCCGGACTTCTTGGAGTCGTAGGAGAAGTATGCCTGGCAATACTTGTTGGTGTTTTCGCCAATGATCTTCACGGAGTTCTTGTTGGCACCCACCGTACCGTCAGCACCGAGGCCGTAGAACTTGGCCTCGAAGATGCCTTCGCCACCGAGCGCGATCTCTTCCTTCATGGGCAGGGAGGTGAAGGTGACATCGTCCACGATGCCAACGGTGAAGTGGTTCTTCGGCTCGTTGAGTGCGAGGTTCTCAAAGACGGAGAGGATCTGCGCAGGTGTGGTGTCCTTCGAGCTGAGGCCGTAGCGTCCGCCTACGATGATCGGGGCATCGGCGCGGCCATAGAAGCAATCCTTGACGTCTAAATAGAGCGGCTCGCCATTGGCGCCCGGTTCCTTCGTGCGGTCGAGCACGGCGATGCGC
>MIQB01000106.1 GCA_002890585.1 Tannerella sp. oral taxon 808 | reverse complement strand
ACCCTCATTTTGCACCTTGCACGGCGTGCGAGTACCGAAATGACCCTCATTTTGCCCTTTGCACGGCGTGCATGGCATGCAAAGACCCCTCAAATCGTATGGAAACGCCCGGGCACCCCGGGGCGCGCGGCCACGGATCGACGCCGCGCCATAACCCACTCCCCCTGATCATTACCCATTGGCCATTAATCATCGTCCCAGCCCTCCCCCTCCGTGCAGTCTGGATAGAGAGGTCTATTTTTGTGAACCAAAATTAAGAGTCACTCACCTTTCCGCCCCGCTCCCCCCGCCATCCGTTCCATCCGCATACGCTCATCAAACAACCTATTATAATATGTACCCCAAAACAATTTCTCCTATGAAACGATTCCTTTTACTTATGACGACAGCTGTGGCCGTGGGCCTGGCCTTCATGTCGTGCAAGAAAAATGTGGACGTGGTGCCCTCCATCGAGTTTGCACCATGCATCAGCGCCTACACCGGCGGCGTGATCGGCACAGATGGAACGATCCGCATCGAACTGACCCATGAGCAGCAGGTGGTCGAGATGGGCCGAGAGGTGGAAGACGCCCTCTTCAGCTTCTCGCCCGGGCTCAAGGGCAAGACGTATTGGGTGAACAGCCGCACCATTGAGTTTGTGCCCGACTCAGGGCAGCTGCGCCCAGGCACGCTCTACAACGCCACCTTCCACCTCGGCCGCGTAATGGAGGTGGATAAGAAATTGGAGGATTTCAAGTTCTCCTTCCGTGTACGCGAGCGGAGCTTTACGGCCGAACTGACCGCTACAGACATCACCGCTGAGGCACCAGACAAGGTGTCCGTCTGCGGCGTGATACGCTTCAGCGAGGCGCCATCGGCCGAGGCCGTCGGGAAGATGGTGAAGGCACAGCGCGGCGGTGACAAACCGCGAGTGACCATCGCACGAACAGAAGACCCGAGGCTGTATCGCTTCACCGTGAACGACGTGGCCAAGAAGGACGATGAAACGAAGTTAGAAGTCACGATCGACGGGCACGCCGCCGGCATCGACCGCAAAGAGACGCTCCACGCCACCATACCCGGCACAAAGCAACCCTTCAAACTGCTCAAATCCGAAACCATCGGCGAGCCCGAGAACGGCATCTGCCTCACCTTCTCCGCCGCCGTCTCGCAGACGCAGGACGTGAAGGGGCTCATCACACTGCCAGCCGTGGCAACATACACCCTACAAGTGCAAGACAACAAAGTGCGCCTCTTCTTCGAGCGCCCCGCTGACATGACCACCGTAGGCGTCGAGGTGGACGGCGGGCTACAGAGCGCCGCAGGCCAATCCCTGCAAGCCCCCGTGTCGCTCTCGTTAGAAGTCCGCTCGCTCAACCCCCAAGTCGAGTTCCTCTCCTCAGGCACCATCATGCCCGACGCGCAGAACCTCATTCTGCCCTTCCGCGCCGTCAACCTCTACGCCGTAGACCTGAAGATCATCCGCATCTACGAGCGCAACGTGCTGACCTTCCTGCAAGACAACTCGCTCTCAGCCTCCTCCTCGTCTGAGCTCAGGCGAACAGGCCGGATGATCTACCGCAAGATGCTGCGGCTCGATGGCGACGCCACGAAGGACATCCACAACTGGGACAATTACTTCATCGACCTCGGCAAGCTCATCCGCCAAGAGCCCGGAGCCATCTATCGCGTCGTCTTATCCTTCAAGCAAGAATACTCGGCTTACCCCTGCGACGGCAATCCGAGCGGCGCACGCACCCTGCAATCCGAGGGCATGACCCCCCTCGTGGACAACGAGATGACGGACGAGGACGAAGCCACATGGGACAAGCCCGAGACCTACTACTACGACGGCTCAGACATCAACTGGAGCGAATACGAGTGGGAGGAGCGCGACAACCCCTGCTCCCCCAGCTACTACATGAACTCCGACCGCATAGCGGCCACCAATGTGCTGGCCTCGAACCTCGGCATCATCGTCAAAGCCAACGCAAACAACACGCTCTGGGTAGCCGTCTCTGACCTGATCAGCGCCAAGCCCCTCTCAGGCGTCGAGGTGACAGCTTACAACTTCCAGCTACAGCCCGTGGGCACAGCCAAGACCGATGGCAACGGCTTCGCCATGATCCCCACCAAGCAGAAGCCGTTCGCCCTCGTGGCCACCGCGTCAGGCAAGCAAAAGGGCTACCTGCGCCTCATGGAGGGCGAAGAGAATATGCTCAGCCGCTTCGACGTGGGCGGCAAGGAGACCGTGCGCGGGCTCAAGGGCTTCATCTACGGCGAGCGCGGCGTCTGGCGACCGGGCGACACACTCCACCTCTCCTTCATGCTGGGCGATCGCGAGGGGCGCATCCCCGCCAACCACCCCGTCTCCATCGAACTCTTCAATCCCCGCGGGCAGTTCCACTCCAAGCAGATCTCCGGCGGTGGCACGGATGGGCTCTACGTCTTCCACGTAGCCACCCGGCCAGACGACCCCACAGGCCTTTGGAATGCTTACGTCAAAGTGGGCGGCGCCACCTTCCATAAGGCCCTGCGCATCGAGGCCGTGAAGCCGAATAGGCTGAAGATCAACCTCCGCATCGCCGACAACCTGTTGCAAGTCTCCACCCTGCCCGTTCCCGTAACGATCGAGTCGGCCTGGCTGACGGGCGCCGTAGCGCGCGACCTGAAGGCGAAGGTGGAGCTGTCGCTCACCAAAGCCCCAACGCAGTTCAAGGGCTACGAGCGTTACACCTTCGATAATCCCGCAGCAGACTTCACCTCCGGCACCACGACGGTGTTCGACGGCAAGCTCAACGGCGAGGGGCGCGTGTCCTTCTCCATGACCCTGCCACGATCCTCAGAGGCGCCCGGCATGCTGCGCGCCAACCTCACCTGCCGCGTCTTCGAGCGCGGGGGCGATGCCAGCATCTACACGCAGACCATGCCCTTCTCACCCTTCAACACCTACGTGGGCATCAACCTCGGCCGGTCAGACGAGGGCGAGACACTCGAGACGGATGCCAACCATCGCTTCGACGTGATCACACTCCGAGCCGACGGCAAACCTGTGGATGTGGCTGCCTTAGAGTACAAGATCTACAAGGTGAACTGGAGCTGGTGGTGGGAACACGACGACGAAACGTTCGCCTCTTACCTCAACAACTCCTCCATCACCCCCGTAGCCTCGGGCGAACTGAAGACCACGGGCGGCAAGGCGCATATCGACTTCCGCGTCAACTATCCCGAGTGGGGGCGCTATTTGATTTACGTCAAAGACCGTGTGGGCGGACATGCCACAGGCGGCACCATCTATGTAGACTGGCCCGAATGGCGCGGCCGATCAAACAAGTCAGACCCGAACGGGATCAAGATGCTGGCCTTCTCTTTAGATAAGAAGACCTACGAGGCAGGCGACCAGGCCACCGTGATCATCCCTGCCTCCACCGGCGGGCGAGCCTTGGTGTCCATCGAAAACGGATCGGAGGTGATCAGCCGCGAGTGGGTAGATATGGCCGCCTCAGGCGACACGAAATACACCTTCCGAGTCACTGAAGAGATGGCGCCCAACGTCTACGTACACATCAGCCTACTGCAACCCTACGCGCAGACAGCGAACGATCTACCGATACGCATGTACGGCGTGATGCCCGTCTTCGTCACCCATAAGCAATCCATCCTCACGCCGCAGATCGTGATGAAAGACGTGCTGCGCCCCGAGGCTGAGTTTACCGTGCAAGTGAAAGAGCAATCCGGCCGGCCGATGACGTACACCCTGGCCGTGGTAGACGACGGCTTGTTAGGCCTGACCAACTTCAAAACGCCCGATCCCTGGAACGAGTTCTACGCTCGCGAGGCGCTCGGCATCCGTACGTGGGACATGTACGACTACGTCATCGGCGCTTATGCCGGTCGTTACGGATCGCTCTTCAGTGTCGGAGGCGACGAGGCGCTCCGGCCAATGGAGTCGAAGGCCAACCGCTTCAAGCCGGTGGTGAAGTTCATCGGCCCCTTCACGCTGAAGAAGGGCGAGACGAAGGCTCACAAGCTGCAACTGCCGCCTTATATCGGGTCGGTGCGCGTCATGGTGGTGGCCTGCCACGAGGGGGCTTACGGCCGGGCTGAGAAGAGTGTGGCCGTACGGGCACCGCTGATGGTGTTGTCTTCGCTTCCGCGTGTGGTAAGCACCGATGAGGAGATCTACCTGCCGGTGAATGTCTTTGCTATGGAAAACAGCGTGAAGAACGTCACGGTAAAAGTCGAGGCCACAGGCAAGCTGCGCCTCACGGAGGGCAATTCGCAGTCGATGACGTTCACCGCACCGGGCGACCGCATCGTCTACTTCAAGCTCCGCACTGGCGCCGAGACGGGCATCGGGCGCATCACGGTGACGGCCACAGGCAACGGGCACACCTCGAAGGAGACCATCGAGATCGATGTGCGTAACCCCAACCCGCCCTTCTTCCACACCGTGGCAGGCATACTGAATGCAGGCGAGACGCGGCCGTTCATCTACACCACGTCAGGCGCCGTCTTTGCCCGGATGGAGGTGGCGCGCATCCCCTCGCCCAACCTCAGCCGCAGGTTAGACTTCCTCTACGACTATCCGCATTACTGCACGGAGCAAGTCACCTCCTGCGCCATGCCGTTGCTCTTCGTGCCCACCTTCCGCGAGGTGGATAAGAAGGAGGGCGAGGCCATCAAGGCCAATGTGCGCCGCGCTGTGCAAGACCTCTACGGCCGGCAGCTGCCCAATGGTGCCTTCGTCTACTGGCCCGGCAGTGGGCATGAGGACAAGTGGGTGACGTCGTACGTCGGTTGTTTCCTCACGCTGGCTCGCGAGAAGGGTTACGATGTGAATGCCGGCGCCCTGAGCCGTTGGAAGGCATACCAACGTCGCGCCGCGCAGAGCTGGCGCCCCGGACAGAAGACCGGCGGCCGCTATGTGTATGATCAGTCCGACTTCGTGCAAGCCTACCGCCTCTACTCGCTCGCCTTGGCTGGTTCGCCTGAGCTCGGTGCTATGAACCGGCTGCGTGAGAGCAAGACGCTCTCCATGCAGGCGCGGTGGAGTTTGGCTGCGGCTTATGCCTTGGCGGGCAAACCGGATGTAGCAAACAAGCTCGTCTTCAAGTTGCCCGTCACCGTCACGCCGTATGCGCCGAGCAACCCCACCTACGGATCGTCTGACCGTGATATGGCCATGATCCTTGAGGCGCTCGTGTTGATGAAGCGCGATCGTGAGGCCTTCGAGCAGGCGCGGAGTGTCTCGCGCAGCCTTGAACTCGACCGTTCGCTCACCACCCAGTCTACCGCCTGCGCCCTTGCAGCTTTAGGGCGTCTGGCCGAGCGCACGTCCGGGTCGCTCCTCTTTAGTTGGACGGTCAACGGCGCCGTGCAGCCGAAGGTGAACAGCACGCGAGCCGTCTACCGATCGGAGCTTCCGCTGCGGTCGCTGCCTGGCATGCTGACGCTGAAGAACGAGGGCCGCGGGCAGCTCTTTGTCACCCTCACGACGAAGGTGGTTCCCCTGCGCGACTCGCTGCCCGCCGTGGAGCAAAACATCAAGCTCGATGTGACTTACACCGACGCCGATGGGCAGCGTGTGGATGTGACTCGGTTGAAGCAAGGCACCGACCTTGTGGCTGTGATTAAGGTGACGAACACCCAAGCCGCCACCGATCTCACCAACTTGGCGTTGACGCAGATCGTCCCCTCCGGCTGGGAGATCTACAACGAGCGCCTCGTGATGCCTGAGGACACCGAGTCTGGAGCCTCCGCAACGACTTACACTTACCGCGACATCCGCGACGACCGCGTACTGACCTACTTTGACCTGAAGCGGGGCGAGACGAAGGTCTTCCGTGTGCGCTTGCAAGCCTCGTATGCTGGCGTGTTCGTCTTGCCCGCCGTGCAGTGTGGCGCGATGTACGACAACAGCGTGCAGGCCCGCACTCGTGCAGCCCGTGTCACTGTGGAACGATGAAAAGTAGAAGGTAGGGGACAAGAAGCCCCTACCTTCGCACCGTATTTCTTTTCATAACACATAAACACCACACACATTTATGGAAACACTTTTCATTTTAGTCCCCTTAGCGGCGGTGTTGGCATTACTCTTTGCCTACATCTTTTATCGCCAAATGCGGCAAGCAAGTGAAGGAACCCCGACCATGCAGCAGATTGCGGAGCATGTGCGGAAGGGTGCGATGGCCTACCTGAAGCAACAGTACAAGGTCGTCGCGATCGTGTTTGTCATCTTGGCGCTGTTCTTTGCGGTGCTTGCCTACGGTTTTCACGTGCAGAACCCGTGGGTGCCGTTCGCCTTCCTGACCGGCGGCTTCTTCTCCGGGTTGGCGGGCTTTATTGGTATGAAAACGGCGACTGCTGCCTCGGCGCGCACAGCCAATGCGGCGCGCAGTTCACTCAATGAGGGTCTGAAGATTGCCTTTCGCTCGGGCGCTGTGATGGGCTTGACGGTGGTCGGGCTCGGACTCTTGGACATTTCTGTCTGGTATCTTGTGCTCAACGCTTTTGTTGACGCTACCGGAGCGCAGAAGTTGGTCGTAATCACCACTACCATGCTGACTTTTGG
>MIQB01000105.1 GCA_002890585.1 Tannerella sp. oral taxon 808 | reverse complement strand
CCCCGAGGCGGGAAGGGTGTCTTCCCCGAGGCGGGAAGGGTGTCTTCCCCGAGGCAGGAAGGGTGTCTTCCCCGAGGCGGGAAGGGTGTCTTCCCCGAGGCGGGAAGTGGATTTCTTACGTCGAACTCACGTCTTTTTACGATTTCAAACGAAAGCCCTGTTTTCTTATTGCCGAAAAAAATGCCGGATACACGTGAGGGAAAACCCTCCAACCGTGCATCCGGCATCATCAAATATGGATCCCTCACTAAGGGTCGATCCGCCCCTATGCGTCTTCTTCGGCCAGCTTCGGATCGATCATGATGCGGCCGCAGTATTCGCAGACGATGATCTTCTTCCTGAGCTTGATGTCCATCTGCCGCTGAGGGGGGATCTTGTTAAAGCAGCCACCGCATGCGTCGCGTTCGATGCCAACGACGGCCAAGCCGTTGCGAGCGCCCTTGCGGATGCGCTTGAAGGCAGCCAGCAGGCGCGGCTCGATGGTTGCCTCGAGCGCCTTGGCCTTGTCGCGCAGGCGTTCTTCCTCTTGTCGCGTCTCGGAGGTGATTTCGTCCAGCTCGCTCTTCTTCTGCACGAGGTCGCCCTTGCGCCCCTCGAGCACTTCTTTGCTCTGCTTGATCTTCTGCTTCTTGGCGTCGACGGCAGCGTTGAACTCACGGATTTTCTTCTCAGCAAACTCGATTTCGAGGCCTTGAAACTCCACTTCCTTCGTCAGATTGTCGAACTCGCGGTTGTTGCGCACGCTGTCGAGCTGTGCTTTGTAACGCTCGATCAGTTCCTTCGATTCGGATATTTTATTCTTCTGAGCCAGGATGTTCGCCTTCGTCTCCTCAATGCCGCTTTGGTAATTCTTGATGCGCGTTTCTAATCCGGCGATCTCGTCTTCTAAGTCACGCACCTCCAAAGGCAGCTCCCCGCGCAGGGTTTTCAGTTTGTCCACCTCCGTCATGATGGCTTGCAGCTTGTGCAGCGATCGCAGCCGCTCTTCCACGGTCAGTTCTTTGGGCTCCGCAGCGGCATCAGCGCTCGCCTCGGGGGCGGCGGGGGGTGTCGTCTGTGCCTCGGGTTCGCTTGTCGAGGTTGCTGTGGCCATTTCCGGTTCGTTCGTGAGCGTTTCCGCCTCTTTCGCTGCGGGCTTCTGTTTCTTCGTAGTCATACGCTATAAATATTTTATCGGATTGGTATTTGTCTTTGTGTTATGTAATGCAAAAGTAGGGTGTTTGTCAGAGATGATTTTGTGGAACAAATCCACGGTGGGGACTTCGCTCTCGTAGTGTCCAATGACGGCAAACAGCAGGCGATCTTCCACATCGAAGAAGTCGTTGTACTTCGCTTCACCCGTCACAAACGCGTCTGCGCCAGCTGCCACGGCGTCTCGCCAAAGAAACGCTCCACTGCCGCCGCAGAGGGCCACGCGCCGAATGGGGCGCCCCCGCAACGCTGTGTGACGCACACAAGGCACCGCGAGCGTATCCTTTAATAGACACAGAAAATCTTGCTCACTCATCGGCTCCGCCAGCTCTCCGACGACGCCCGATCCGACCTGTGGCCAAGCGTTGCGTAATGGATAGAGGTCAAACGCTGGCTCCTCGTAAGGATGCGCCGCGAGCAAGGCCCGCACCACGGCGCCACGCAGATGGTTAGGCAGGATGGTCTCCACGCGTACTTCGGGCTCGAGGTGCAGCGCTCCGACGGTGCCGACGTATGGCCGGCAGCCTTCCGAGGCGCGGAATCGGCCTTCGCCCCGGGTGCTGAAGCTGCATGCGTCGTAGGCTCCGATGTGGCCCGCCCCAGCGTCGGCCAAGGCCGCGCGCACAGCATCGGCGTGAGACTCCGGAACGAAGGTGACGAGCTTCAGCAGGCTGTCCAACAGCGGACGGAGGATGCGTGTGGCTCGTAGCCCGAGCAGCTTGGATAGATGATCGTTGACACCACCTGCGGCGTTGTCTAAGTTCGTGTGGGCGGCATAAATCACGACGTCGTGTCGGCAGGCCTTCGCGACGCAGCGTTGCACATAATCGGCGCCTGTAAGCTCACGCAGCGGATGGAAGAGTAGTGGATGGTGGGCGATGATGAGGTTGCAATCGTGGGCGATGGCCTCGTCGACCACGGCCTCCGTGACGTCGAGGCAGAGCAGGGCGCCACGTGCCAGCTGGTCGACGTCGCCCACCTGAAGGCCCGTATGGTCGTACGACTCCTGAAGTGATGGCGGGGCAATGCGCTCGATCTCGCGCAAGATGTCTCGGATGAGCAGCACGTCAGGTGTCATTCGGGTTTCACGTTGATGTGAAGTTCCTCGAGCTGTGCAGGCTCAAGCGGTGTCGGGGCGTCGAGCATAACGTCGCGGCCTGCGTTGTTTTTCGGGAAGGCGATGCAGTCGCGGATGGAGTCGAGGCCGGCGAAGAGCGAGACGAGGCGGTCGAGACCGTAGGCGATGCCGCCGTGGGGTGGGGCGCCGTATTTGAAGGCGTTCATGAGGAAGCCGAACTGCTCCTGAGCGCGCTCTTCGGTGAAGCCGAGTATGCCGAACATCTTGTCTTGCAACTTGCTGTCGTGGATACGGATCGACCCGCCGCCCACCTCGACGCCGTTGATCACCATGTCGTACGCATTGGCGCGGACGGCCCCGGGGTTGGTCTCGAGCAGTGGGATGTCCTCCGGCTTGGGCGAGGTGAAGGGGTGGTGCACGGCGTAGAAACGTTGGTCCTCTTCGCTCCACTCCAACAGCGGGAAGTCGACCACCCAGAGGCATTCGAAGCGCGACTTATCTCGCAGCCCGAGCCGGTTGCCCATCTCGAGGCGGAGCTCGCAGAGTTGCTTGCGCGTCTTGTCTGCTTCGCCACAGAGAATCAGCATCAGGTCGCCCGGCTCAGCGCCGAAGGCCGCCTTCATGGCCTGCAATTGCTCTTGCGTGTAAAACTTATCGATGCTCGACTTTACGTGTCCGTCCGGCTCCACGCGGGCATAGATGAGGCCTTTGGCTCCGATCTGCGGCCGCTCCACAAACCGGGTCAGTTCGTCGAGCTGCTTGCGCGTGTAGGTGGCAGCGCCCTCAGCCCGGATACCGGCGATGTAGTCCGCACGATCGAAGACGCCGAATCCGTGCCCCCGCATCAGGTCGGTGATCTCTACGAAACGCATGCCGAAGCGCAGGTCGGGCTTGTCGGAGCCGTACTGCTTCATGGCGTCGTGCCACGTCATGCGCGGGAAGGCCTCGCTGGAGAACTCCAGCCCCAAGACGGTGCGGAAGAGGTGGCGCACCATGCCCTCAAAGAGCGTGATGACGTCGTCCTGCTCCACGAAGCTCATCTCGCAGTCGATCTGCGTGAACTCCGGCTGACGGTCGGCGCGGAGGTCTTCGTCGCGGAAGCATTTCACGATCTGGAAATAGCGGTCGAAACCGGAGACCATCAGCAGTTGTTTGAGCGTCTGCGGCGACTGTGGCAGGGCATAGAATTGCCCCGGGTTCATGCGCGAGGGCACGACGAAGTCGCGCGCGCCCTCCGGTGTGGAGTTCACGAGTACGGGCGTCTCTACCTCCAAGAAGTGCCTGTCGTTCAGGTATCGGCGCACCTCGAGCGCCATGCGATGGCGCAGCTCTAAGTTCTTACGCACGGCCTGCCGACGGAGGTCTAAGTAGCGGAACTTCATTCGGAGATCGTCGCCGCCGTCGGTCTCGTCCTCGATGGTGAACGGCGGGGTGAGCGCCGGGTTGAGCACCTCCAGCTTGGTGACGATCAGCTCGATGTCGCCCGTGGCGAGGTTCGGATTCTTGTTCGATCGCTCACGCACCGTGCCCGTAGCGCGGATCACGAACTCGCGCCCCAGGTGGTTGGCCTGGTCGCAGAGCGCTGCATCGGAAGCCTCGTTAAACACCAGCTGCGTGATGCCGTAGCGGTCGCGCAGATCGACGAACGTCATGCCACCCATCTTTCGGGTTCGCTGCACCCATCCGGCCAGCGTCGTGGTCCGCCCCTCGTCGGTCAGTCGCAGCTCGCCACAAGTATTTGTTCTGTACATATAATATAATGTGTAATGAATATCTCTTTTAGCGGCGCCAAAGATATAGTCAAGTAAACATGGATTGCGAATTTTCCAGCGTACCCAGTGCGCCCCATTTATTCGTGAGACCATTTCTGCTTGACCATCCTCCTTTTGCCGCCCGGAATACGGGCTTATTGTTTTTTTGCATAACCCTGAAATCACTGATTCCAGGCCTTTGTTTTTTTACAAAGCGCTGAAATCACTGATTCCAGGCCTTTGTTTTTTTACAAAGCGCTGAAATCGCTGATTCCAGGCCTTTGTTTTTTTACAAAGCGCTGAAATCGCTGATTTCAGGTCTTCGTTTTTTTACAAAGCACTGAAATCGCTGATTTCAGCCTTCGTTTTTCTGCATGACCCTGAAATCGCTGATTCCAGCCTTTGATACGATAACAGATTATAAACAGACACTCCTGTTTTGAATAAAAAATATCACCAAAGAGCGATTGTGTTATGAAAAACAAAATACATTCGGGGCGTTTTTAGATCTATTAGCAAGCACAGATTATGTTAGACTTTAATGACACCCAGATCGCCTTCGAGGCGAAGTCGGACAGTGAATTGAGAAACGCCCGCCTGCTGTTTGGTACCATCAAACACCCCGGGTTAGTGAAGCTGGCCAAGTATGGCAGCAACATCGCGTTGGGCATCCACTTCCCCTTGGGGTGGATCGTGAAGCCGACGCTCTACAAGCAGTTTGTGGGCGGCGAAACCATCGCAGGCTGCGCCCCTACAGTGGCCGGGCTGAGGCGCTTCGGCGTGAAGTCTACGCTCGACTTTTCGGCCGAAAGCGAACAGACGCCCGAGGGCATCGAGGCCACAATGAAGGAGACGCTCCGCTCGGTGGACAATGCGAAAGGCAACCCCGACATCGCCTACGCCGTCTTCAAACCGTCGACCATCACCACCGACGCGCTCCTTGCCAAGGCCTCTGAGCACCCCGACCAGCTGACGGCCGAGGAGAAGAAGGCGCACGAGGCGTATCACCAACGCTTCCTCACCCTCTGCCAACGCGCCTACGACAACGACGTCCGCATCCTTGTCGACGCCGAAGATTACTGCTTCCAAGACTCCATCGACGCCATGACGGACGAGGCCATGCGCCTCTTCAACAAGCGCCGCGCCATCGTCTTCGCCACCCTCCAGATGTATCGCCACGATCGCATGCCGTACCTCCGCCGCATCCTCGACGACGCCAAGTCGCAAGGCTACACGGCCGGCATCAAGTTCGTTCGCGGTGCCTACATGGAGGACGAGCGCGCCCGTGCCGCCGCCATGGGCTACCCCGACCCGATCTGCAAAAACAAACAGGCCACGGACGACAACTACAACCAAGGCGTGGAGTTCGTCATCGAAAACCTCGACCACTTCGAGCTCTTCATGGGCACACACAACGAGGAGAGCAACTACCGCCTCGCCAAGCTGATCGAGAAGAAAGGCCTCCGCCACGACGACCCGCGCATCTTCTTCGCCCAACTCCTCGGCATGAGCGACAACATCTCCTTCAACCTCGCCCACGCAGGCTACAATGTGACCAAGTATGTGCCTTACGCCAAGGTGCGTGACGTGATCCCCTATCTCATCCGCCGCGCCGAAGAGAACACCTCCGTGGCCGGGCAGACCACCCGCGAGCTGAACATGCTCAGCCTCGAAATCGAGCGTCGCAAGAAGGCCAAATAAACATGGAGCAGCGCATCCGGGAAGTCCATCCCCTACCGCTTTTCGCTCCGGAGGGCGCACGGCTGCTGATGCTGGGCAGCTTCCCTCCGCCGCGGGAGCGTTGGCGGATGGACTTTTTTTACCCCAACTTCCAGAACGACATGTGGCGCATCTTCGGGCTGGTCTTCTTCGGCGATAAAGCCCACTTCCTGACCGACGATGGGCGCGCCTTTCGCGAGGCCGAACTCCGCCATTTCCTCACCGAGCGCGGCATCGCCATCTGGGACACGGCGATGGAGATCAGTCGCCTCCGGGGCAATGCCTCAGACAAGTTCCTTGAGGTGCTCCGCCCGATCGATCTGCGTGGGACACTTGCCCTGCTCCCCGCCTGCACGTCTCTCGCTGTAACAGGTCAAAAGGCGCTCGACACACTGCTGACGCTCGTCACGGCGTCATCGTCTCCAAAGACGGGCGAGTGGGTAGAGGCTCGTTTCGATGATCGTTTGCTGCGTCTCTATCGCATGCCCTCTTCATCGCGCGCCTATCCGCTTTCGGTGGAGAAGAAAGCCGAGAAATACGCCCGAATGTTTGAGGAAATCGGTCTAAAATGAAGATTTGCGCGATTGGGAAACGGGTCTATCTTTGCCCCCGTCTTTTTGAAACACGCCACAACACACAGTGCTAAAGCGGAAAAGGAAGGATGGGTGAGTGGCTGAAACCAACAGTTTGCTAAACTGTCGTACGGGATACCGTACCGGGGGTTCGAATCCCCCTCCTTCCGCTGGAGGTGCTCTGAAACAGTCATTCAGAGACCCTTTAGGAAAAACGTAAGTGCCATAACTTGAATGAGTTATGGC
>MIQB01000104.1 GCA_002890585.1 Tannerella sp. oral taxon 808 | reverse complement strand
GCCGCTGCTCATCTCCGCCGTCATACTTGCACTGCTCTATTTGGGCGGACGCCTGCTGAACATCCACAACGTGCTCTTCTACTACATCGGTGGATTCATCGTTTGGTACATGTTCATCGAGTCCGGCATCCACTCGACCATCGCCGGCGTGCTGGTCGCCTTCACCGTCCCCGCGCGCCCGAATGTGAAGCTCGACACCTTCGTCGAGTCGATGCGCGAACAGCTCTTGCTGCTCGACTTCTCGCAAGTCAAGCATTCTCGCCGCGCCTCCGTGCTCAGCCCCGGCCAGGTGCTTATCCTGAACAACATCCACGACTTAGGCTCGAAGACGATCAGCCCCTTGCAGCGCATCGTGGAGAAGCTCAACCCCATGGTGAGCTACTTCATCCTGCCGCTTTTCGCCTTCGTCAACGCCGGTGTACGCTTCGAGGGCTTCGATCCTTCCACACTCATCGGCATACCCTTGGCCATCTTCCTCGGCCTCTTTGTCGGCAAGGCCGTGGGCATCTTCCTCTTCTCCTACCTCGCGGCCAAGGCGCGGCTCGTCTCCATCTCGCCCGACATCACCAAGAGCAGCCTCTTCGGGGTGTCGATCCTGGGCGGCATTGGGTTTACGGTGTCACTCTTCATCGCCAACCTGTCGTTTGTCAATGTGCCAGACATCGGCATGACCTTGCTGAACGAAGCCAAGCTGGGCATCTTCGTCGGCTCCATCGTGTCGGGCATCGTCGGATACTTCTTCCTCAAGCGCCACCTGCCGATGCACAAAGCGTAAAGGCGACGGACAACGCATAGCGCGTCCTGCCGGGCGAAGGGGGTTGCGATAACCTCTTCGTCCGGCAGGGCTTTTTTGGCTCATCCCCCATCCGCCAATAAGGTGATCTATCTTCTTTGTGCAAACTCATTTCCTCAGCGGAAAAACAACCCTTCTCGAGGGTTTGACCCATTTCCAGACTCTCGAAATGACCTCTCCCGAGGGTTTGACCCATTTCCAGACTCTCGAAATGACTTCTCCCGAGGGTTTGATCCATTTCCAGACTCTCGAAACGACCCTTCCCGAAGGTTTAACCCATTTCCAGACTCTCGAAATGACCTCCCCCGAGGGTTTAACCCATTTCCAGACTCTCGAAACGACCTCTCCCGAGGGTTTGATCCATTTCCAGACTCTCGAAACGACCTCTCCCGCGGGTTGGATCCATTTCCCCAGCGGGTAGATGCTCCCATAAAAAAAAGCCCCCGAACGCCCGCCAGATCGCAAGCATTCAGGGGCTTTCTCCCTTTGGGGAGGCCTTCGCTTAGAAGTCGCGGAAGGCGTTGTTTAGGTTGCCCATCTCAGTCTTCACCTGATTCACCCCGATCAGTCCGCCCGACATGCCGGACGAGAGCGTGCGCACCTCGCAAGCCAGCTCGTCAGCGGGTGTGGTGGTGATCGTCACCGACACTTTGGAGTATTTTACGAGAGCACCCAGCAGCAGTCTCGCCACGCGGTTCCCCTTCTCAAAGACCGCAGCACCCTGTGCGTCGGACACCTTTTTGTACCCCCATGTGCCCAGTAACTGCGCCACGCAGCCTTCAAGTTCATCTCTTGTCATCCCGCCGTAGATGTGGCGGAACATATCGCCCGTGGCGATGTCATTTCTAATAAATCCCATTGTTTCTATTGTGTTATGAAGGCTAAGCCTTCGGTTAAATGTCTTCTCGGCTTTTGGTCATGCGAAAAAATGGATGATGGATATCATACCCATCATTTTCATTCGACTACATAAATAAGCCACCCCGAAATGGGGTGGCGGGCCTTGGTCTTTTCCATCTAAGGGTGATAATCTTACCACAAAAGTAATCTCATCCTATTTATTGATCCTCACGAAGTTCAGCCTGAGCGCATTCATCACCACGCAGAAGCTGGAGAGGCTCATGGCCGCCGCGCCGAACATGGGGCTCATGCCCACGCCGAACACGGGGATCCACACGCCCGCCGCTAACGGTATGCCGACGACGTTATAGATGAAGGCCCAGAAGAGGTTCTCGCGGATGTTGCGCAGCGTGGCGCGACTGAGTCGCACGGAGACGGGGATGTCCGACGGCCGACTCTTCATCAACACCACGTCGGCCGCATCCACGGCCACGTCCGTGCCTGCGCCGATGGCTATACCGATATCGGCCGTAGCCAGCGCGGGTGCATCATTGATGCCGTCGCCCACCATCGCCACGGCGCCAAACCGTCCACGGAGCGCCTCCACTGCCGCCTTCTTCCCGTCGGGCAACACGCCGGCGATCACCTCATCCACGCCTACGCTCCGCCCGACGGCCTCGGCTGTGCGCTGATTGTCGCCCGTCAGCATCACCGTGCGAAGGCCCATCGCATGCAGTCGGCCGACAGCCTCGCGCGCATCCTCCTTCACCGTGTCGGCCACGGCGATCAGCC
Source organism: Tannerella sp. oral taxon 808 (assembly GCA_002890585.1). Taxonomy (GTDB): domain Bacteria; phylum Bacteroidota; class Bacteroidia; order Bacteroidales; family Tannerellaceae; genus Tannerella. The sequence goes on along the minus strand of MIQB01000104.1, from coordinate 4,134 downwards.
CCAGCCACCGATCCTCAGCGGCAAAGAGCAGCGGCGTCTTGCCCTCGCCTGCGACGCGTTCGGCGGCAGACGTGATGGCCTCCGTCGTTCCGATTCGCTCCGAAAGGAAGGCGAGGCTGCCACCCGTAATCCGCTGCCCCTCGAGGGTTGCCGTCAGTCCCTTGCCCGGGATCACCTCGAAGGCGTCCGTCTCCGGGGGCTGCATGCCGCGCGCCTCGGCATACGCCGCCACGGCCCGAGCCAGCGGATGCTCACTCTTCACCTCTAACGCATAGGCCGCACGGAGTAACTCCTCCTCTTCCACGCCATCAGCCGGCAGGAGGTCGGTCACGACGGGCGATCCGTTCGTGATCGTGCCCGTCTTGTCGAGCGCCACGACCCGCACTTGGCCCGCTCGCTCGAGCGCCTCGGCCGTCTTGAAAAGGATACCGTGACGCGCACCGAGTCCGCTGCCCACCATGATCGCCACGGGCGTAGCCAGCCCCAAGGCACATGGGCAACTGACCACCAACACGGCCATGCCACGCGAGACGGCCGTCCCTACATCTGCCCCGACGGCAAGCCACACGCCCGCCGTGATGAGCGCGATCACGATGACGGCCGGCACGAAGATGCCCGACACGCGGTCAGCCATCTTAGCGATCGGCGCCTTGCCCGACGAAGCGTCGCTGACCATGCGTATGATCTGCGCAAGCGTCGTGTCGCGTCCGACGCGCTCCGCCCGGCAACGCAGGTAGCCCGAACGATTGACCGTAGCAGCCGAGACACGATCACCCGGCGCCTTGTCTACGGGCAGGCTCTCGCCCGTCAGCGCCGACTCGTCCACGGCCGCCGTGCCCTCCGTGATGATGCCGTCCACGGGGATGTGCTCACCTGGTCGCACGGCAAACGTGTCACCGACGCGCACCTGCTCGATGGGCACCGTCACCTCGCGACCATCGCGCACAAGCGTAGCCGTCTTCGGAGCCAGCCGCATGAGGCTCTTCAGCGCGTCCGTCGTCCGACCCTTGGCACGCGCCTCAAGCAGCTTGCCGAGCGTGATGAGCGTAAGGATCATGGCGCACGTCTCGAAGTAGAGCGCATGCAGCCCCGCGTAGGCGTCGGCCGTGCGCCCCTCCATCAGCGCGGCGGACATGGCGAAGAGGCCGACAAGACTATAGACGAAGGCCGTCCCCGACCCTAAGGCCACGAGCGCATCCATGCCCGGCGCACCGTGCAGCGTGCCCTTGTAACCAGAAACGAAGAAGCGCTCGTTGATGATCATCACGGCCACAGCAAGCAGCATCTGCACGATGCCGACAGCCATCGGGTTGCCCGCAAGCGCCGCAGGGAGCGGCAGGCCGAGCATTGAGTGACCCATCGCCGTGTACATCAAAAGAAGGAGCAGCACAAGGGAGGCGATGAGGCGACGGCGGAGGGCAGGCGTCTCACGGTCGGCCAAAGGATCGTCGGGCGACTTGTCCGCGGGTGCATGCTGTTCTTCGATCAGCAGCTCTGCAGCGTCGTAACCCGCCTTGCGCACGGCGGCCACGATGGCATCGGCCGTAGCTGTACCCTCGACGACCATCGAGTTCGTCAGCAGATTGACGGCCACAGACGACACGCCCTCGACACGCGACACGGCGCGCTCCACATGCGCACTACATGCCGCGCAAGCCATGCCGTCGACAGAGAATTGCTTCGTAGGATTCATTAGCGGTTCACTCCCACTCGATCGTCGCGGGCGGCTTGGAACTGATGTCGTAGACGACGCGATTGACGCCCTTCACCTTGTTGATGATCTCGTTCGAGACCTTGGCCAGAAAGTCGTAAGGCAGTTGCGCCCAGTCGGCCGTCATGGCGTCGGTGGAGGTGACGGCGCGCAGGGCGATGGTGTTCTCATACGTCCTTTCGTCGCCCATCACGCCGACGGAGCGGATCGGAAGCAGGATGGTGCAGGCTTGCCAAACGTCGTCGTAAAGCCCCCACTCGCGAAGGAGGGAGATGTAGATGTCGTCGGCGTCTTGCAGGATGCGCACCTTCTCAGGCGTCACCTCGCCGAGGATGCGTATGCCGAGGCCCGGGCCGGGGAAGGGGTGACGCTTCAGCAGATGCGACATCATACCAAGCTCAGCGCCCACGCGTCGCACCTCGTCCTTGAAGAGCAAACGCAGTGGCTCAACGAGCTTCAGCTGCATCCTCGCCGGCAGGCCACCCACGTTGTGATGACTCTTGATCACCGTGCCCGTGACGGACAGCGACTCGATGACATCGGGGTAGATCGTTCCCTGGCCAAGCCAACGGACGTCTTTCAGTTTACGCGCTTCCTCGTCGAAGACGTCGATAAAGCCCTTGCCGATGATCTTGCGCTTGCGCTCGGGGTCGGTGACGCCGGCCAGCTCGCGGTAGAACTTCTCCTTGGCGTCCACTCCGATCACGTTCAGGCCGAGGTGCTCGTAGTCGCGGAGCACGTTCTCAAACTCATGCTTGCGAAGCAGGCCATGATCAACGAAGATGCAGGTCAGGCGGCTGCCGATGGCGCGGTGGAGCAGGACGGCCGTGACGGACGAGTCGACGCCGCCGGAGAGCGCCAGGATGACGCGGTCGTCACCGAGTTGCGCCTTGAGTGCAGCCACGGTAGACTCGATGAAGGAGGCCGGCGTCCAGTCGCGCGAGCAGCCGCACTGGGTGAGGAAGTTGTCGAGCAGGCGTGTGCCGTCCTGTGTATGGAAGACTTCGGGGTGAAATTGCACGCCCCACGTCTGTTCGCCATCGACACGGAAGGCCGCTGCCGCTACATCGTCCGTACGAGCGATGATGTGAAACGTGTCTGGCAGCTTGGTGATCGTGTCGCCGTGCGACATCCACACCTCCGATCCGGCCCGGATGCCACCGAGCAGCGGATCGTTGGCATCGACCTGCGTGAGACGTGCGCGGCCGTACTCGCGCGTGTCGGACGATTCCACACGTCCACCAGCCGTGGCGGCCAGCAGTTGCGCACCGTAGCAGATGCCGAGCACGGGGTATCGCCCGCGCAAGGCGCCCGTGTCAATCCGGAAGGCATCGGGGTTATTCACCGAGTAGGGACTGCCGGAGAGGATGACGCCCTTGACCATGGGGTCGTCGGCCGGAAAGCGGTGGTAGGGCAGGATCTCGCAGTAGGTGCCCAGCTCGCGGATGCGGCGGCCGATGAGCTGCGTAGTCTGCGAGCCGAAGTCGAGGATGATGATCTTTTCGTGCATATTATATAGGGTAGTTAAAGGGGTAGTCAATGGATAGTTAGAGGGTAGTCAAGGGGTAGGGGAAGAACCTCCCAGTGTCCGTCCGGTAGCGGGGCAGCCCCTTGGTCGCTGGGCGGGCAAAGATAGGCGGGGACGCGTCGGAAGGACTTCTCGAACACGGGCAGCAATAAAACAGAAGAGCCGCCTAATCGTAAATGATACGTCAGGCGGCCCTTCTTTCAATTCTTCATCGGGGTAAGGGGGTTATTGCAACCAGAAGTAGATCTCTGAATCTTTTTCTCCGGATTCCAACTTACCTTCTTTGGCTAACCATCCGATGGCGGCAAAAAGCTCTTTGTCGGTTTTCAGCTTTGTTTCTTTCTTGAGTTCTTTCACACTCATCCGTCCAGTCTTGCTCAAAGCTCTCCACACAAGACCTGCGTTTGTTCCAATCAGCTTAATCATATTTCATTGAAAATCTATGTTTAACGTGCCGCAAAGATAAAACGAAATGCACGGCGTTTCGGGCGTCCACACGGTATGAAGTTGCTTTTAACATAGTTTGAACGCCTCTCCATGCGCTTCCTTCCTCTCGATTTCGGCTGAAAATCATACCCCGCAGAAATGATTGTTATCAAACGCGTATCTGATTCAAAGCCAAGACATATGCCGGCTATTAAATCAACGCGAATTCGACGTAAGAACGGAGCACCTTATTCCTATCGGAATGCCTTGTAGAGGTACTGCAAGCCTCGCAATGAGCTGTTTTAGTGTTTGCGGGGCGCCCCGCAAGTCCCAAATTCTGAGTTTTAGTGTTTGCGGGGCACCCCGCAAGTCCCAAATTCTGAGTTTTAGTGTTTGCGGGGCACCCCGCAAGCTCCAAATTCTGAGTTTTAGTGTTTGCGGGGCACCCCGCAAGCTCCAAATTCTGAGT
>MIQB01000103.1 GCA_002890585.1 Tannerella sp. oral taxon 808 | reverse complement strand
AAACTGACGCGCGGGGCTTACCGCCAATTGGCGGAGATTAAAAACTGGCGCGCGGAGCTTACCGCCAATTGGCAACCTCCCCATCTTAGCCCTGGGCAAAGTGCAGCACCGCCCGAGTAAGCCCCCCCCCTCCTAATCATTGATAATTATTCATTGATAATTGATCAATAATCACCCCTCCTATCCCTACGAGGGTGCCCCATTGATCATGGATTATTCCTCGCTGCCCGCCCCTGTTGGTCATTTATTCTCTATTCTCTTACAGAAAGATTTGTTTCTGTTATAAACATCACTTTAAATTTGCCCCCGTTAAACCTCTCTTTTCTCATAGGACAAAAGGCGAGATTAACCCCCACCCCGCGGCAGGCAAGCGAGCCCCCGCCATCCCTGTGATTTCAATATTTCTATTTCCCCTCAAAAAAAGGAGACAGAGCGCACCCACCTTCAAAAGGAGTGGCATTGTGGAAGCCCCTCCCCACGTAAAGAAGGCGTGTGGTGGGTGTAGGGGCGAACCATTTCCGATGTGTGCGTTCGCCCCGTACCCCCCCCCTCACGTGAGTTGTGTGCGTGCAGTCTCCATTTTATAAGGATTAGGGGTGCGCGGAGCGGAAAGGCTATTGTGGAAGCCTTGCCCTCACTCCGCCCCTGAGATAAATCCGAACAACCAATTAATTAACCGGAGAGAGGGAAGCAAGCCAAGTGCGGGCATAGCCATGTCCATCTCAGCTCACCTCCCCCTCTCCTATATTTCTCACTTTAATAAATGCGACATTATGGAAAAAACAAAACACAGTGTAGTTAAACACCTTATCGCCGTAGCGGTGGCCCTCCTCCTCTTCGGCTCAAGCGGGGGAGTAGCGTGGGGGCAGATGTATAAGAACCCGCGAGACTTGGAAAGGGCGCAGCTGAGAGGGGGTATTGGTGGAAGTATTGATGCTAATGCCAGTGGGGCTATATGTTGCTCAGGAGGAGCTACGGTGACGACTAGCTTTACTGTTGAAAATAACTATGGCCCTGGAGAGTCAGGAACACTTTATCCAAAGTCAGTACCGATTGATAGTAAAAATACGGGGCTGTGGAATACAACAAACCAAGGCTTTCATGTAGACAATGGACGCATTACAGTCGGCGGTACGACGAACCATGTGGGACACCGAGTTAGTAATGCGAATATTACTCATGGGAGAAAAAGAGCTGCGATCTCTGTATCCTCCAGAGTGGAAAATCTGGATGTTCAGTCAAATTGCCCTCATAATAATTCGACTCACCAAGGACAATATAAAGATGGGAATGGGAATTGGCACTACGCCCATTCGTGGGAAGTATGGAATAGTTGTCCTGAGGTGAGTGTTACTGTAAACGCACCGTCAGTCCCTGACAACTTCTCTGCTATAGCAGATGATGTTAATCCAACTTATACACGAAGAACCAGCATAACCATTGACGCAAGCTCTAAGACTACAGATCGTCCTTGGTGGTTACAGCAGTTTTACTTTAAGCCTAATCCATGGTATTTTTATAATACAGAATTCGTCCCAAATAGCGACTGTACTCTTACCGCTGCTTTTGATTGGAGGAAACCAAAAGTCCATTGTTCTGGAGGATCTTATTCTACTCCAGTTTGGGAGTCTTTTCCTGATAATGCAGCTTATGGGACAAAGAGTAATTCTATCAATTATGAAAAAGTGAGATGGTCTACTTCCGACAATAATCTGGGGGGATATGTAGATGCTGAGATTGTTGTGAGGGCCGCTTCAAATATTCGTTTGGAAGGAACGGATGGAGCAGGAGCAAGTATTGCAGCAGATGGGACGAACGGTAATGGCAAAAAGTTCTACCTTAAATTACCCTCTACTTTTTACACATTGATGAACGATAAGGATGTTCGACTTACCAACATTGTATATAATAGCAATGGAAGTGATGCTCCCAACGATACCTTAGGCCAAGACGCCGTATTCGGCATCAATGAGCAGCTGGATAAGCCTTTGGTAACGCATGGCGATGGCGGTACATTCCTGATCGGAGGTGGGACGAACTCTACCTCGCAAGGGAATATGACAGTCACGGCTTCTGATGGCTCACATGCACATCCAGGTACAGCCAATGGCTTTGCGGTCTCGGGCTATGCAGTTTATACGGGTACATGTATCCCTAAGGCAGGTACAGCCAATGTGGGTAACTATCAGACAAGAACCGCTACGGATATTACGATACTCCCGAGCCTGAACTTGCCAAATCAGATAAAAAAGGGTGCACTGCAGCTCTTCAATACGAACGCTAGTTTGGATATGCAGAGACCCTATTCACCCACGCTGCAGGGCGATGGCAACTTCTTGATCATGGCGAAGACGACATTGAAGATTTCAGTTCCTCTTCACGTGAAAATCGAGTCAGCAAGCAAGGGAGTCGCTACACTGGCTGGTGGCGATGTGGAATTGAATGCAAACGAGACTTATGAAGGCGAGAGCACACAGGATGGTTCTTCTTACGGTGTCTTTGCTTATGGAGGCGGACATGATGCGACTCCTATTTTTAATGCAGCATCCACAATCAACTGGGGTAACACTTGCGCGGGTAATTATTCGTGGTGTGGTGATCCGAAGGAAAAGAAATTCCTGAACACAATTCCTCCGGGAGCAGATGTCAACAGCCAACAGTTTACAGCGGGATTGGGCGGCATTAAATTCACTACTATATGCTTCACCGACTTTGCGGCTTCGGGTAATATCATCAGCGCAAATGGTAGTTCTCAAACCACGAGTACGGTGACTTTGACAGGTAAAAGCAATGCTCGCTGGCAGGCAGCAAATGACATTGAGGTAAAAAAACAGAACACCTACACTTGGACGAATAAGGGCGAAGGCGTCATGTCGTGGATAGCAGGGCATGACATCCTTCCGCAAGGCACCGTCACTTGGAAAAAGGAAACAGCCAGTAGTAAAGGCGATGCTTTCTGGCAAGCAGGGCATAATATTGAAGTGCAAAGCACAAACAACCTGACCGCTAATTGGGAAGCCGATGCAACTACTAATACAGGCGCGATGAGATGGTTGGCCGGAAATGACATCATATTCCCTTCGGGCGCCACCGTAACGGCAAACTGGAAGACAGCCAGTACGGCTGCAGCGAACGCCACCAGTATGATTTGGGAAGCGAAGAATGACATCCACTCTGAGGCCAAACTGATCGCTAATTGGGAGATTGGGACAAATGGAACAGGTCATTTGAGGTGGCTGACAGGGCGAGACATCAACATCAAGCTACCGTCAGGATCTTCTGTTGTGTGGAAGTCTGGTTCAAGTAGTACTGGAAATATGGAGTGGACAGCCAGTGGAAATATTATAGAAGACAATAATTCGGCAGTCCCTTTCACATTCACACAAGAAGGCACAACGGGTAATACTCGCTGGCTGGCCATAGGCGACATCAATGCTTCAGGTAAGAAGACGTTTACGAACAGTACGATAGGCACAGGCAATCCGGGTACTGGCGGCACAACGATTTGGAATGCTCGTAAAAACATCATTACTGGCAACGGTTCGGGCAACAGTGCACCGCAGCTCGTGCGTTTCGAACGCACTACACCTAATGCAGGCCTGATGGCTTGGCAGGCTGGTAAAGATATCCGTGTAGGCAGCAAAACAGAGTTTGAGAACAATGCAAATGCCAACATCTCTAATATGGAGTGGTTCGCTTGCGACAGCATTTTGACGCATTACACCGCAAGCGGAGCAGATGCAGGAGACAAACATTCCGTCTTGTTCAAGAACGATGGCAAGGGAAACATGATTTGGCATGCGCAAAGTGGCAATATCTCGACCCGCAGCAAAACCACATTTGAGAATTCTGGAGATGGCAATATGACATGGTATGCCAAGAAGGATATCAAGACGTATTATGGCACGAGCTCTCCATCAACCAGTTTGGGTGATGGCATCATCTTCACGCAGACTGGGAAAGGACGCACCGTATGGTGGGCAGACGATGGCAGTATTGAGACCTACAATCCGGTACATTTCGATTGGACACAGGCAGGTTCTGATACTGCAAGTATTGTTTGGAGGGCAGGTACCGACATTGAGATCGGTAACAACTATAACCCATCCATTCCAGGACAGAGCCGCGCATTGTTTGATACTAATGTGAACGACACCATCCTGCTGAAGACGAGGGATGGCCATATCCTCACCAACTCACAGGTAGACATCGAGCGCAGCAACAATGGCGCCGCCCTGACCAAGCTGTGGGCCGGTTGCCAGCAGTATAAGCTGAGAAACAACATCGACATTGAGAACGTCTTCAACTACACGGAAAAGACGAATGGTCAGGCTGCTGGCGCATTGGTGCACCTCTATGCTGAGAACGATATCATCTCGAATAAGGAGTGTGATAACAATCGCCCGGCACCGATCACCTTCACCCTCCTGCCGACGTCGAAGACGATTACCAAGTGGGAAGCCGAGCGTAACATCAATACGATGGGTCGTGTAGACTTCATCTATGGCGATGCCACGAATGCAGGTCCGCTCACGTGGCTCTCGCGTGCTGGTTATATCCAGACAGAGCGCCCCGTAACGATTGCCTACAAGAGTGACAGCACGATCTCCTTCCTCGCTGAGGATTGGCGGCATGATAAATGGAGTCGTAACGATGTCGTTACGAATGCGAATGCTTCTGGTCGCCGCGGTAACATCCACTTCTTTGACTCCGTAGACATCAAACGCGATAATGCAAATGGCGGCTTGACGCAGATCAAAGCTGAGAACCATATCTGGACGGCCATGGTGAACTATGTAGATAAGGGATCCACAGGCGATACGATGGACATTATCTCGCATAAGGGCGATATCTACCTCGGCTACAATGATGGAGGGACGACAAGTTTCGATTGGAAATACTACGTAGCCAACCAGCAGTCACTGATGTGGAAGATCACGCAGAAAGCTCCGTCAGCTGGTTGCGATTATCCAAAACTTTCAACGGTGGATTACAACCTAAACCGCTTCACCTACAACATCCCGGCCAGCAATACGAAGGGTCACCTCTGGATCAAAGCCGGTTGGGAAGAGTTGACGGATCGCAATGCCGTGCCAGACAGTGGCAAGCGTTCCGACGGCGGCAACATCTACTTTACCCACATCGATGTAATGCAGGCTACGGGTAGCAATCACCCGACAGTGATCAGCATCCCCTTCTCTGGCCTCTGGCGTTGTGGTGCGGCAGGCGATAGCCTCCTCCATAGCCGCCCAGAAATTTCCATGCAGTATTACGAGAACGCGGGTATCATCTCTGGCGTAAATCATTGCCTTACGCCTTATCCGAGTAGTGGTAATACCCCCGCAGCGAAAGATATCGGTCTGATTTATCGCGGTGCTAAGGGCGACTTGACGGTAGATGCGGGTAATCGCGGTAACATCATTTTTAATAAAGGGGCTTATGTGAGCTTCCAAGATCCAAGCTCAACGGGTAACTCCGTCTTCCGCACCCGCTTTGGCGATATCGATATGCGCGACCCCTTCAACGTGGACACCATTCACGGCAGCATGCTTTTCCTTGCTCAGCGCGATAACCTCAGCGACCTGTCGAAGACGGGTATCTGCGGCTGCGACGAGGAGCGCAACAATGTCTACCTGCAAGACTTCCAGTACAAGGCACACGAGGCCAGTGGTAGCATCTTCGTAGGCGCTGACAACAACATCAAGCTGAACTACGGTGGTCTGCAAAACATGGGCACCCGCCACGATCCCTTCCTGAGCAAATACTTCAAGAAGTGTAAGGAAGGCTATGGCGCCAAGTGGGGACACGGTTACAAGAGTGGTGGCGATTGTGGTCCGAATTACCACTGCGACGCCGTAGAGTCTGAGAACCAAGCGCGCCCCCTCGTGCTGGACTTCGAGAAAGACGGTGGCGGCAAGGCCATTACCAAGGGCGGTTTCGCTGCCGTTGCTTCGGATTACATCGATGTATATAAGAAGATGCAGTATCGCGGTGGTCGCGGTTCAGGTATGGGTTCCGTGCCGGGTACAGGCACACTGCACGGCGAGAATGTTGTGGGTTACGGCCTCTTTATGAAGACGCAAGCCAATAAGAACAATTGGACGATCAACATCTTCAATGAGATCCCGAAGTGCCCCACCACCTGCGCCGGCGAAAATTGCGATCGTGACTACCTGCACCTCGTTTCCCGCATGACCTTCCACGACGATGCCGACATTCGAGCACACAACCAAAAGGTGATGCTCTGGTCGCCTGTCATTGAGACGTACGGCTTGATGACGCTCGATACGAAGACGAACTCGGGCAACAACACGGAGATCACGCTGAAGGCCGACAGTCTCATCTTCCACGACGACTTTGTGAAAATTGGCAACAAGACGAAGCTCTCCACATGGAGCGGTCTGAAGAACGACAAGCCGATCATGAAGTTCGGCCACATGCGTCACAAACCCCCGTTCGTAGAGCTGAAGTACGACGATTGCAAAGACACGATCCATTGCGCACCTTGTCATTACTATATCCGCGGTAGCAAAGATCCGCTCCACATGATGGATACGATCACGATCAAGTTTGGCGACGACGCTTACCTCGAACGCCTCAATAC
>MIQB01000102.1 GCA_002890585.1 Tannerella sp. oral taxon 808 | reverse complement strand
CCATAGCCATCGAGCAGAAGGTGAGCGTCCGTAACCCTCGCTCCACCGTCGGCACATCCACCGAGATTTACGAATACCTCCGCCTGCTTTTCGCTCGGCTGGGACGTACCATCTCGCCCGTCACGGGTCTTGAGGTGAAGAAGCACCAAGTGGCTGATGTTGTCGCCAAGGCCTTGTCTTATCCTGCCGGTACACGCATAGCCATCTACGCGCCCGTCGTGTTGCCTGAGGGGCGGACGATGAAGGAGCAGCTCGAGATCTTGCAGAAGGAGGGCTACACGCGGCTCGAGATCGACGGCCGCGTCTACCGCATGCAGGAGGTGATGAGCGACAAGAAGCTGCTCGCGGCTAAGCAGGCGGATTTGCTCATCGATCGGATAGCAGTGTCGGACGACAAGCTGCTGCGGAACCGTCTGGCTGACTCCGTCGAGACGGCCTTTTACGAGGGACATGAGACGTGCCGCCTGCGCGTCTACCCCGCGGCCGATGCGCCGGCGGAGACCTTCGAGTTTTCCAAACGTTTCGAGGCCGATGGGATCACCTTCGAGGAGCCCTCCGAACCGATGTTCAACTTCAATAACCCCCTCGGTGCCTGCCCCCGGTGCGAGGGCTTCGGCATGGTGATCGGTATCGACGAGGGGCTCGTCATCCCGGACAAGAACCTGTCGGTTTATGAGGGCGCCGTCGCTTGCTGGCGGGGCGAGGTGATGGATGAATGGCGGCGTGGCTTCATCAATGCCGCCGGCAAACGCGACTTCCCCATCCATCGCGCCTACTACGACCTGACCGACGCGGAGCGTAAGCTGCTCTGGCATGGTGCGCCGGGCGTGAAGGGCATCGACGACTTCTTCAGCTTCGTGGAGAGCAATGTGTACAAGATTCAGTATCGCGTCTTGCTGGCGCGTTATCGCGGCCGCACGATGTGCCCCGCCTGCCGCGGCACACGCCTCAAGCCGGCTGCGCTCTACGTGCATGTGGGCGGACGCACCATCGCTGAGCTCGTCGCCCTGCCCATCACCGAGCTCAAGGCCTTCTTCGACCAATTGCAGCTCACCGAGACGGAGGCTACCATCGGCCGCCGCCTGTTGGTCGAGATCAAGACCCGCCTGCAATTCCTCCTCGACGTCGGCCTCGGTTACCTCACCCTCGATCGCCTCTCCTCCTCCCTCTCCGGCGGCGAAAGTCAACGCATCAGGTTGGCCACTTCGCTCGGCAGCAGCCTTGTTGGGTCGCTCTACATCCTCGACGAGCCCAGCATCGGCCTCCACCCGCACAACACGGATCAGCTCATCGGCGTACTCCGAAAGCTGCAAGCGCAGGGCAACACCGTCGTCGTCGTGGAGCATGACGAGGAGATTATCCGTGCCGCTGATTACCTGATCGACATCGGCCCCGCGGCTGGCCGGTTGGGGGGCGAGGTGGTGTATCAAGGTCCCTTCGATGGCCTGCCGAAGGATTCGGACAGCTACACCGTGCGTTACCTCACTGGCCAGGAGCGCATCGAGGCGCCCCGCCGCGCACGGCATTGGAACGAGTATATCGAGATCAAAGGCGCCCGTAAGAACAACCTGAAGCAGATCGATGTGAAGTTTCCGCTCCATGTGATGACGGTCGTCACGGGCGTGAGCGGTTCGGGCAAGAGCTCCCTCGTCCGCGATGTGCTTTACGAGGGCATGCGCCACCTGTTAGACGGCCAGCCGGCTGCCACCGATTGCCAATCCATCGAGGGCGATGTGGCGCGCATCAGTGCGGTGGAGTTTGTAGACCAAAACTCGATCGGAAAGAGCAGCCGCTCGAACCCCGTGACTTACATCGGCGCCTACGAAGAGATCCGCCGCCTCTTTGCCGACCAGCCGTTGGCCAAACAGATGGGCTACACCCCGGCCCACTTCTCCTTCAACAAGGAGGGCGGCCGCTGCGAGGAGTGCAAGGGCGAGGGGCGCATCACGGTGGAGATGCAGTTCATGGCCGACATCACCTTGGTGTGCGAGGCCTGCCACGGCCGCCGCTTCAATGCCGACACGTTAGAGGTGGAATATCACGGCGCCAACATCTACGACGTGTTGGAGATGACCGTCGCGCAAGCCATCGAGTTCTTTGGCGCATATGCCGACGCCGACGCGCAGGCGCGGAAGATCGTTGCCCGCCTCCGCCCCTTGCAAGACGTGGGCTTGGGCTACATCAAGCTCGGGCAATCCTCGTCCACCCTCTCCGGCGGCGAGAACCAGCGCGTAAAGCTGGCCTACTACCTCAGCCGCGAGGAGGGCGCGAGCACCCTCTTCATCTTCGACGAGCCCACCACCGGCCTGCACTTCCACGACATCAAGACGCTGCTCAAGGCCCTCAACGCCCTCATTGCGCGTGGCCACACGGTCGTCATCATCGAGCATCACCCGGACGTCATCCGCTGCGCTGATTATGTGATCGACCTCGGCCCCGAGGGCGGCAAGGCCGGTGGACAGCTGATCTGCGCGGGCACTCCGCGCCAAGTCGCCGCCTGCCGCGAGTCCCTCACCGGCCGCTACCTGAAGTTCGGGTAGGGTAGGGGCGCCTCAATGCTTCATGCTTGACCACGATTTACGACCGACTGAAGATGCTTTGCGAATAGCCAGGCACCCAGAGCGACCCGGGGAGGGCACATTGCTGCTTCGCAAACCTTTCTCATGAGGTTATGTATAGCCATTTTGAGGCAAGTCCCAGCCGCCTCCTGACCCGTGATTTTGCTTTGCGGCGCAGAAAAGCAGTTTCTCGACCCGTGATTTTGCTTTGCGGCGCAGAAAAGCAGTTTCTCGACCCGTAATTTTGCTTTTCGGCGCAGAAAAGCATTTTCTCGACCCGTGATTTTGCTTTTCGGCGCAGAAAAGCATTTTCTCGACCCGTGATTTTGCTTTGCGGCGCTGAAAAGCCGTTTCGATACCCTATCGAATGCCTTCTGCTCAAAAGAAATGGGGCGTAAGCAGGGGGCAATCACTAATTGTTAATGATCAATGATCAGGCAGCGACGTGCGATCGTGCCTTCGGGGTAAGTAAATGGTCGATTATTAGGGATTAATGAGGGCAGTGCGATGCCTCGGCCAGGCGCCTCGTGGGTCATGAGTCATTATTCCCTTCGGGGGGGAGCTGGGAACGCTATGTTTTTACTTTTGCGCCCCGTCCGTAAAGCGTGTGGGGAGCAGAAGATGCATACATCCCCCCTCAGCGCCCCGGGCGAGAACCAAACAGATTTCATTCATCCTCAAACGAATCAAGTAAACATGGTAAAGAAAGTAGGGAACCTGATCCCGAACACATTTTTCATCGCTAAGGGCAGCGGCGACTCTGACCTGGAGAAGCATGCTGGATCGTACCACATGGCGCTCTTCGACGCGGGCATCGCTGACTTCAACATCATGACCTACTCCTCCGTCATCCCCGCCACAGCGCGGCCCGTGATGATGGACGAGGTAGACCTGCCGCCCTTCGGCTCGGAGCTGAAGACGATCATGGCCGTCTCGCACGGCTATCAAGACGAATTCATCTCCGCCGGCCTCGTCTATGCCTGGATGTATAACGACGAAAACTTTGACGAGAAGGCCGGGGGCCTCGTCTGTGAGGTCAGCGGGCGATACCGCATCGAGGAGCTCGAGGCGCGACTGATCCGCGTCATCAACGATCTGCACCAGCGCACCTACAGCCGGTTCTACCTCGGCGACCTGAACTTCGTCACCGAGGGCATGACCATCGGGCGCCGCTACGGCACAGCGCTGGCAGCCCTCTGCTTCACCGACTTTATCATGCCCGACTCTGAGGGCGGAAGCAGCGAGGTGGTGCAGCTGTAGAGCGAATAAGAACGAGGGAAGAAAAACTGAGGCAGTCATGACGCGCAATTGGGTCATGGCTGCCTCGGTTGCTTTATAGCCTCGTTGAGGTGTGGCGACTACAGCGTGAGCTTCATGCCGGCGTACCAGCAGCGGGGCGATCCGGGGCCGTAGATGTAGGCCGAGTCGCGCGAGGGGCCGCGGTCGAAGTCATCCTGGAAGGCGTTGAACATGTTTTGCACGCCGGCGTGGAGCTGCAGCGTGTAGGTCTTGTAGAGCGGGATGTTGTAGGCCACGCGGGCGCCCATCTCGAAGAAAGCCGGCGTCCGGAATGTGCGCGGGCCGTAGGTCTTGTCCGTCTGACCCTCGCCATGCTGCATGCGGTCGGCGTGGATGGTGGCCGCGGGGCGGCCGCGGAACTGCGTCAGCGAGCCGTCGTCTTCGGTCGGGATCTCGTGGCCCGTGAGCATGTTGCCCGTGTAGTTACCCGTCAGGGAGAAGCTGAGGGCGCGCGTGATGTTCAGCGTGCCGATGAAGTAAGCATAGAGGTTGGGCGTGCGATAGATGCGGCGCGTCTTGTACGAGTCGTCCTCGTTCCACTGCTGCTCCGTGTTCCAAAGGCTCTTTTGCGCCGTGAGGCCGCCCTGCAGCTGCCAGGTGTTGAGGTAAGCGATTTTACCCTCGAAGTTGAGGCCGTACACCTTGGCGCCGTCCGAGTTTTCGCGCGTCTTGATGATCTGCGAGATGCCGCCGATGACGGTGTCCTTCTGTGTAAACCCAAAGGCGTCTATGAGCTGCGTGTAGAAGCCCTCGACGAGCAGGTTGAGCTGCCAAGCGCCGAAGCGGTGATACCAGTCGATGGAGGCGCTGAGGCTGTGCGACGTTTCCTCCCGGAGGCCCGGGGCGTTGCGGGAGACGATCAGGTCGCCGCCGGCGTTGTCCACGTGCAAGTCCTCGTCGAAGAGCTGCGGGGCGCGGAAGCCCTTGCTGTAGCTGGCACGCAGCGTGACGTCCTTCGAGGGGGAGAAGCGCAGGTTCAGGCGCGGGCTGAGGATGGCACGGCTGATCATCGAATGCTTGTCAAGGCGTGCGCCGAGAAGGATGCTCCAGCGGTCGTTCTTCCACTCATTTTGCAGGAAGCCGCTCTTCGTGTTCACGCGCTGATCGAGCGGCGCCTCGCGGTATCCGCTCTTGTCGTCCAAATGGTCGTGGTTGTACTCGATGCCCGCCGTGAGCGTAGAGGGGAGGAAGAGCAGACGGTCGAAGTCGACGGCATACTGCGCACCGAACATGTAAGTCAGGCCGTTGGTGCGACCGTATGAAGCCATGCGCTTGTTCAGTTCTAACATATCCTCGTTCGTCAAGCCGTTGTGCGAGCCGGGGAAGAACGACTTCTTCACCTCAGCCTCAATCTCGTCGTCCGTGATGGCGGGGTTCTTCTTTTTAAGGTCGGCGATGAACTTGTCCTTCGCTGCCTCCACATTCTTCTGCCCCTCTTTGATGATTTCGTCCGCCGTGCGATCGCCGCCACCGTAGTAGCTCTTGCGCTGCACCTTCATAAACGATCCGTAAGCGTTGAAGCGGTGGTGTCCATCGGGGCTGAAGTACTGGTAGCCAAGGCTGCCCACGTTGTTGATGTGCTCCAACTGCTCGGCGATGTGGGCGTTGTGCGGCTGCTCCTTCAGCAGGTCACCGCCGCGGCGGAACTCGTGGGTGTTGTGAAACTCAAGGGTGATGCGGGAGTAGATGCTGGGCTTGACGAAGGAGCGGAAGCCAAGCGTGCGGCCGTCAAGGACGGGCGTCTCCGTGTAGCCGTCTCCGTCGTGGTCGTAGCCCGAGCGGTGGCGCGCCTGGCCGAAGAGCGTGACGCCCATGCGACCATTGTCAGTCACTACAGAGCCATTGAAGTTCGTCGTGTTCTCGAAGGAGTTCAGGCCGCCCATGCCGCGCGTTTGATGCGAGAGGGAGGCCGAGTTGCCAATCGGTTCGCGGGTGATGATGTTGATAGTGCCCGCGATGGCCGACGATCCGAACAGTGCCGATCCGCCGCCACGCACCACCTCGACGCGCTCGATCATGTTAGCCGGGATCTGCTCCAAGCCGTAGACGCCGGCCAGAGCACTGAAGACGGGGCGCGAGTCGATAAGGATCTGCGAATAGGGCCCGTCGAGACCGTTGATGCGCACTTGGCTGAAGCCGCAGTTTTGGCAGTTCGTCTCCACGCGCACACCGGGCTGGAACTTCAGCCCCTGCGCGATGTCGGTCGACTGGGTGCGCTCAAAGAGCTTCGTGTCGAGCACGTTCACGAGCGACGGAGCCTCGCGGCGCATCGTCTCGCTACGTGTGGCCGAGACGACCACCTCGTCGATGGCCAGCGCCTCCTCCTCGAGCTCGAAGTTGACCTCGAGCATCGTGTTAGGCTTAGTCTTCACCTTCCGCACGGCCTTCTTGTAGCCGATGAAGGAAGCCTCGATGGTCAGTTCGCCTGCGGGCAGGTCCTTGAGCATGTAGTGGCCGGTGGCGTCGGTGGCCACGCCGATGGTGGTGCCTTTGACGATGATGTTGATGTAGGGCAAGTGTTCGCCCGTCTTGGCGTCGACGACGTGTCCGGTGACGACGGCGTCGGTCTTGGGCTTGATTTGTCCCGCTCCAGTGGCGGGATCTGTCGTGCCGGCCTGCAGCGGCAGAGTGAGCGATGCGCAAAGCATCAGCAGGGTGAGGTAAATGATTTTCATTTTCGTTTGATGTTTATTGATGTGTGATACATGTTTGTTTTCGGGTGAAATCAGTGAAGGTTGATTGGAAGCAAGCGGGCGCCGGTCTGATATAGTGTATATCGAAGCTATGCAAGGCTGCATCGGTCTGATATAGT
>MIQB01000101.1 GCA_002890585.1 Tannerella sp. oral taxon 808 | reverse complement strand
ATTGCGCCCAACCCCGCCTCCACTTCACAGGCCACGGAGGCGACAACGCCCACCTCAACACGGAGAAGGGGCGCATCCTGATGCGATTAGAGCTGGAGGCGCTCCGAGCTGCCCTACGCGCCACCACGCCCGACGAGCGCCGCTCGCACCTCACCCATGCCCTCGCCTTCCGCACGGAGCGTCACCGGCATTTCCCGGGCGCCGCCGCGTCCGAACATGCCCTCGAGCGCAACGAGGGGCTGGCGGAATACACCGGACAGACCGTGGCCTGTGAAGTGGAGGCGGGGTTGGGCGCAATGGAAGAGCTCGTGGGCAAGCAAGACAGTGCGATCCGTCGGATCGTTGGGGAGGGGCAGGAGGATCATCGCCCACGTCCGCCCGCCCCATGTCGTGGCGGTGTTGGCGGTGAGGACTTCATCTGGCAGGTGGCCAGCATAGAGGCTGCCGCAGGGCTGAAACAGGCCCGCGCTGTCGGGCTCATTGGTGTAGGCCACGCGTGTCTCAGGGTCGACGAAAAGGAGTGGGCCGTAGAGGTCGATGCCCCATAGGTTCGTGTGTTGTGCGGTGGCTTGACGGATCATGCGGAGGTCGGCTGCGAGGCTGTCGGCGAGGCTTGCGGATTGTGCATGGCCGATGATCGTTGCCATGCTCAGCAGTAGGAGGGGGAGCAGTTTGTTGCGCATCGTGGGGGAGGGGGTTAAGGGTTACTCATCATCGTGTCGCCGGGGCTCGCAGGCCCCCCGAACCGGATATGAAGCACCACCAGTTCGGAGCGGGTGCCGATGCGATAGGGCGGGCCGGCGCAGCCGATGCCAGAGGAGATGTAGCACTGCGCAGGGCCCTGGCGGAAGTATCCGTAGGTGTGGGCGTAGGCGAGCTTGATGATCCATGTGAAGGGCCAGATCTGGCCGGCGTGGGTGTGGCCGAAGAGGCCGAGGTCGCAGCCGTTCATGGCGACTTCGTGAAACTTAGGCTGATGATCGGCCACGATCACGGGCTGACGCATGTCGACGCCGCGGAGGAGGCGACTGAGCGAGGCGCGACGGCGGTTGGTGTAGTCGTCGCGGCCAACGAGGGTGAAGGTGCTGTCGGGGTGGACGACGGAGTCGATGAGCAGCGTGCCGCCCGTCTGGCGCAGCCAGCGTTGCTTGGCGATGCGGTTGGCGCGATACTCGTGGTTGCCGAGGGTGATGTAAACACCAAGCGGGGCGCGCAGTTGGCGCAGGTCGTCCTCGATATGTTCGCGGGCGGCGATGCGCAGTTCGTAATCGATGATGTCGCCATCGATGATGACCATGTCGGGGTGCTCGGCATTGCTGAGGGCGACGAAGTGCTGGGCGTTGCGTTTGCCGATCGATTCGCCGAAGTGGGTGTCGCTCATGAGGACGACCCGCAGGCTGTCGCGGCCAGGCACGGCCTTGGGGATACGGATGTAGATGTGCTTCACGATCGGCTCCTCCACATTGTGATAACCCTGAATCATTAACCCGACAGTAAACACAAGGATGAAGAGGTAGGCACCGCGCCGAAGGTGTAATCCGTTAGCCCGAACCCAGGCGGGGAACCAGGCGGGCCGACGGCGGTAGATCCAGCGGAGGAGGTCGACGAGGAGCAGCCCGGTGAGGAGGTAGATGGAGGCGATGTACCATGTGCCGCATATCGTGAGGATGGGCACGAGGACGCTGTCGGGCAGGTCGCGGTGGGTGAAGTAGCCGAAGAAATAGAGCGCCCACTCTAAGGCGACGAAGAGCGTGAGGGGCAGGCGCCGATGGCGCGGCAAGACGGCGCGCAGGCGCAGGTAGATGTAAAGCGTGAAAAAGATCTGCCCGAAGATGGCTTGCAGGAAGACCCTCATGGCTCAGCGGGGGTGAGGCGGAAGACGACGAGCTCGGAGCGTGTGCCGATGCGGAAGGGCGGGCCCCAGAGCGAGAGGCCGGAGGAGACGTAGATGTGTGTCCGGCCGCGGCGTGTGTAGCCGTAAGCCACGTCGAAGAGGCGATCGGTGATGAGGTTCATCGGCCAGACTTGCCCGTGGTGTGTATGGCCGCAGAAGATGAGGTCGACACCGGCGCGCTCGGCTTGGGTCAGGTCGGTGGGCTGGTGATCGAGCACGATGATGGGCGCCAGGGAGTCGATATGCGTCATCAGCTCCGGCAGCGAATGGCGGGCGGGGTTGGTGCGGTCGTCGCGGCCGATGAGGCAGAGGCCGCTGGGCAGGGTGGTGATGGAGTCGATGAGCAGATGGATGTGTGTCCGGCCGCGGACGAAGCGTTTGCAGGACTCGATGCCGCTGATGTATTCATGGTTGCCGGGCACCATGTAGACGCCCTGGGGGGCATGGAGCCGGTTGAGCTCTTGCTCCATGGCGGCTTCCTCGACGGGTCGGACGCCGTTGTCGATCAGGTCGCCGCTGATGAGGATGAGGTCGGGGTGCTGGGCGTTGATGAGGTCTACGTATTGGCGCAGGTTGTCGCGCGTGGTGCCGAAGCCGAGGTGGAGGTCGCTGACGCCGACGATCGTCATGCCTGGCGAGCCGGCCGGCAGCCGATCGGTGACGATGTCGACCTCGCGGAGCACAGGTCGCTTATAGGTTGTGTAACCATAAATCAAGAGCAGGAGGGTGATGCCCAGTGCGCTGACGAAGCCGTAGCGGAAGGTGGGGACGAAGAGGTGGAACAGGTCGAAGGCGAGCAGGGCCAGCACCATGTAAAGCGTGAAGACGAGCCAGCCGGTGCTGACCTGGAAGAAGAAATGGCCCCAGGCGTCGGCGTGCTCGCGCTCGCGGAAGAGGAAGACGAGGAAGATGGAGAGGGCGTAGCCCCAGTAAGCCAGCCCGAAGATCCACCGGAAGGCGGCGGGCATGGGGGGGAGCGCTTGCAGGGCGCGCGTGAAGATGTAGGCGTTGCCGCCCACGTAGGCGGCGAGGGCGAGGATGAGTAGGAAGGGCATCATGTTGTGTGCGTGTGTTTGTGTTTGATTTTTCCGTGAATGATTTAGGGCGCCAAAGGTAGACTGATGGGGCGCCCATGCAAGGCGCGGCCGCAGGTGGGCACTGGCCGGCTCGCCCTACATTTGGCGCCGCTTGTCATCACATAGGAATACGATTATGCCTCACAAATCCTCCCTTCTCTTCCCCCTGCTCGGGCTGCTTGTGGTTGCGCTGTGGACGGCCTGCCTGGCCTACGGCACGGTGCCCATCCCGCCCCTCGACGTGGTGCGCATCCTGCTGGGCCGTACCGCAGATCCGGCCGCGTGGTCGACGATCGTCCTCGAGTCGCGCCTGCCACAGGCCACCACTGCGCTGCTTGTCGGAGCCTCGCTCGCCGCCGCGGGCCTGCTGCTCCAGACGCTCTTCCGCAACCCCTTGGCCGGCCCCTCCATCCTTGGCATCAGCGACGGCGCCAACCTCGGCGTGGCCATCACTATGCTCTTCTTCGGCGGCACCATCGGGCTCACCTCCGGCGGTGCGGCTGTCGGTGGTTCGCTGGCCCTCATCCTGGCCGCCTTCGCGGGCGCCTGTTGCGTGTTGGCGCTCATCATCTACTTCTCCACGCGTGTCCGCGGCAACGTCATGCTCCTCATCCTCGGCATCATGGTCGGCTACCTCGCCTCGTCGCTCATCTCCCTGCTCAACTTCTACGCCTCGGCCGATCGCATCCGCGGCTTCGTCATGTGGGGCATGGGCGACTTCAGCTCCGTTTCCAACGCCCGCCTGCCCTTCTTCGCCCTCTGCACCGTGGGCGGGCTCACGGCCGCGCTGCTGCTCGTCAAGCCCCTGAACGCCCTCCTCCTCGGCGAGCGTTACGCCACGAATCTCGGCGTCAAGATCCGCCGTACGCGCGTCCTGATCCTGCTCTGCACCGGCCTGCTGACGGCCACGGCGACGGCCTTCTGCGGCCCTGTGTCGTTCATCGGGCTGGCCGTGCCGCATGTCGCGCGCCTCACGCTTGGCCGCGCCGACCACCGCCTGCTGCTGCCCGTCACCATGTTGCTCGGCTCCGCCATGGCCCTGCTCTGCAACCTCCTGACGGTCATCCCCGGCACGGGCACCGTCTTCCCCCTCAACGCTGTGACGCCCATTTTTGGTGCGCCGGTCATCATCTACGTCATCCTGCGGCGTCGCGGCGTGTAGCCTGCGGGGCGTTTGGTGTCATTGTTGGCTGATGTTATTAAGCCGGATGTGTGTCTGTTATCATTGTTCATTGACAATATTAACCCCCGCGCAGTATTGTTATTATTGACAGTTGTCAATATTAACCCCGATGTGCGATTGTTATTATTGACAGTTGTCAATATTAACCCCCGCGCAGTATTGTTATTATTGTCAATTGACAATATTAACCCCCACGCAGTATTGTTATTATTGCCAATTGGAAATATTAACCCCCGCGCAGTATTGTTATTATTGCCAATTGGAAATATTAACCCCAACGTATTGCTATTATTATTTCCAGTTGGCATTGATAGCCAAATAGCATTCGACTTAATATCGTTGACCGACATTATTAACCCGCATGCTTGCGACTTAATAAAAACTTACGCCTTTTGGGGCGGGAACGTTTGTCAGGTAGGAATGCAGCCGTACTTTCGGCCCCTGAAACGAGCGCCGCGGGTGCAGAAAGACGAATCCCCCCCGCCCGGGGCGCCTCGGGCCACATATTCCTATTTATATCACCACCCTAACTCCTAACGATTATGTCACGAAGAAGATCAACCGAGCCGCAGCGACCAAGGCGGCGCCGCGTGAACAGCCGAAAGCTGACCGTGCAGCCACAGTTCACCTTAGACGACGTCTACATCACCGTTTTCACCGAGCGGCGCGTCATCAATGCCGACGGCAGCGAAGACTACCAGCCCATCGAGCACCGCCGCCGGACAACACACATCGAAATGTTTGACGCCTACCGCGTCGCCCTCGACGAAGGCTGGGGCAACCTCCGCAGCTTCTGCAACCGCTACGGCCTCTCCATCCCCTACCTCAACGGCTTCATCTTCGCCCTCACCGGCATGGACGCCATGACCTTCCGCCTCAGCTGGCAGATGCGCCGCGCCGATGAACTACTCCGCTACACCGACCTGCCCATCCCCGAAGTAGCCCGCCAGAGCGGCGTCGGCTCCGCGCCCAACCTCTTCTACGCCTGTAGCCGCGACTACGGCTGCTCCCCCTCCGACCGCCGCGCCGCCATCCGCGAAGCGTACGACGTCGGGCGCTACCGTTGAATCCATCCTGCCCCCCTCTGTAGGGGTGAAAAATCTTTCGCCCCTACGTCCTCCCGGTAATTCCCCCCTCACCATTAGATCCTAAAAAGAAGAAAGACATACGTGATCATGAACAGAATTGTAAGCAAAGAACACTTCTCACCCCATGTGGTGAAGCTCGAAGTTGAAGCCCCGCTCATCGCGCGTTCGCGCAAGGCGGGGCATTTCGTGATCGTCCGTGTAGGCGAGCAAGGCGAGCGCATCCCCCTGACCATCGCCGCCTCTGACACCACGCGCGGCACGATCACCCTCGTGGTACAAGCCGTCGGGCGGTCGTCGAAGAAGCTCTGCGCCCTGAATGAAGGCGACTTTGTGACCGACATCGTCGGGCCCCTCGGGCAAGCCACACACATCGAGCGCGTCGGCACCGTCGTATGCGCTGGCGGAGGCGTCGGCGTCGCGCCCCTACTCCCCATCGTGGAGGCCTTCCACAAGGCCGGCAACCGCGTCATCGTCGTCCTGGCCGCCCGCACCAAAGACCTGATCATCCTCGAAGACCGCATGCGCGCCAGCTCCGACGAGGTCATTATCATGACCGACGATGGGTCGTACGGCACCAAGGGATTAGTCACCCAAGGCGTCGAAGCCGTCATCCAGCGCGAGCCCGTGAACCTCTGCGTCACCATCGGGCCAGCCATAATGATGAAGTTCGTCGCCGCCCTGACGAAGAAGTACGAAATCCCCACCGTAGCCTCGCTCAACACCATCATGGTGGACGGCACAGGCATGTGCGGCGCCTGCCGCGTGACCGTCGGCGGACACACCAAGTTCGTCTGCGTAGACGGCCCCGAGTTCGACGCCCATCAGGTGGACTTCGACGAGATGATGATGCGCCTGCGCTCATACAAAGACGAGGAGCAGAAGAAGTAGCACGCCATAAACCAGAGAGAAAGGATAACATGGAAACAATACCTACCCTATCCGCCCGCCGCGCCGAGGCTTGGCGCGAGGCACTCCGACAAACAATGAAGCCCAAGGAACGCACGGCCATCCCGCGCGTCAAGATGAACGAGTTAGACCCCGACTACCGGAGCCACAACAACGAAGAAGTAAACCAAGGCCTCACCAAGGAGCAAGCGCTCCGCGAAGCACAGCGCTGCCTCGACTGCGCCACGCCGACCTGCATGGAGGGGTGCCCGGTGAGCATACAGATCCCCACGTTCATCAAAAACATCGAGCGCGGCAACTTCCTCGAGGCCGCCCGCGTACTGAAAGAGACGAGCGCCCTGCCCGCCGTCTGCGGCCGTGTCTGCCCGCAAGAGAAGCAATGCGAAAGCCGCTGCATCCACTTAAAGATGAAGAAGGAGCCCGTGGCCATCGGTTACTTGGAACGCTTCGCCGCAGACTATGAGCGCGAGAGCGGCCAGATCGCCGTGCCCGAGCGTGCGCCGTCGAAAGGAATCAAGATCGCCGTCGTCGGATCAGGCCCAGCGGGACTCTCC